>CAYIJD010000001.1:0-36512 GCA_964363655.1 Candidatus Woesearchaeota archaeon
GTATTGAATCTGGAAATCCTGAAATATTAAAGAAAATGAGAAAAGGAGAGACAATGGAAAATCTTAGAAATTCTGTTAAATGGGCTAGACAAGCCGGGTTAATAACAGAAGGATTTTTTATGTTTGGAAATGAAGGAGAAGGCAGGAAAGAAATGCTTGATACGATAGAATTTGCTAAAGAACTTGATTTGAATATTGCCCAATTCCAAGTTTATACTCCTGTTCCAGGAAGTCCTTATTATGAAAAAATTGCAAAAGAAGGGAAGGTGTTTTCAACAAAATGGGAAGACTTTAACGCATTTAACGAGCCTTTATTTGAGTATGGTGAAAGCAAATATGACTTAATGATAGAAATGCAGAGAAGGGCTTATAGAGAATATTATTTCAGGCCAAAAATGATGTTAAAGAAATTATTGGAAGTCAGGAATTTAAAGCAGTTTCATGCTTATGTCAAAGCAGGAATGGCTGTTGCGAAGATGAGTGTGGGGAAGAATACTTAGATTTTTTATGATTCTTAAATTATAATAAAAATATTTTTTGTTCATATTTAGAATATAGAATAGAAACATTTAAATATCATATAATATATATTTATATTATATGACTTATATACTTACCGAGAGAGAAAGAGAGATAATACAAAAGAAGCTTAATGATCATAGTTTAACTCAAAACGAATCAAATATTTTAAGCAAATCTGTAAGGCCTAAGTTGAAAGAAATAATAAAGATACACGCGGATGACCTCCTGAATAAATTAGAATACAATCAGAAAGCAAAATCGATTGAGAATACAATAAAAAAAATTGTAATGAAGGCTATAAAAGGTATAGAGGCTATCATGATATATGGTTCAACTGTTCAGACTAATTATAAAAAATATAATGATATAGATGTGTTGATTATAACAAAGAAAAAGTTGTGGCATTCTAGCGGAGATAAATATAAAATGGTTCTCGATATGATTAATCATGCCAAAAATGTTGGATTACATTTAGATGTTCAGATGATAGATAAAAAATCATTTCATTATCAATGCGTCCACAGCCCTTCATTAATCTATCAATTAAAAGATTCTAAAATTATTTATGGTAAGATAAAGATTCCTTCCAGCAAAGAACTTTCAAAATTAGATCTACGAATGAAGCTAGACTGGAGTGATATTGACGATGAAGAATCAGACGGCAAGGAAATATATCAATCACTTAGGAATATCCTGCTCATTAGATTGCTGTTAAAAAAAGTGGTGGATAACTCAGAATTAAACGAGAGTGTTAAAAAAGAACTCGGCGAAAGATTAATCCAAAGATTAAAGGATAATTGCGCCTCTCGATTAGAAAAAAAGGTGGTATTGATATATATAAAAAAATTATCAGAAGATACAGATAAAGAAATTCGTGAGGCAGGATGGGAAAAAATAGTGCTTTAAAGACGCTTGGAAGAAGGATAGGAAACATTGTGCTGCATAAAATGCTAGTAATATACACACATAAACCGGAATCAATAAGCCACCTATTCCATGAAGAAAATGAGTATCGGGCTGCTGCCATCGCTGATGCAAAAATGTTTCATTGGAATGATAAAGATAAACAAAAGCTAAAAACTGCCGCAATTAAATTTTTTAAAAACAAAAGTTCCAAAAAATATTCTGATGTCTCGCTTTCATTAAAAGAAGCTGAAGTTCTCATAAACCAAGAACTCAAAGACCTAAATCTTTAATCTATAGCAAAAGACACTTAAAATTGACCAAAAGTCTTTTGATATACAGAAATTTTATTATAACGCTATAAAATTTCTGTCCCAAAAACTTTAAAAAAGTTTTTGATATTCGGAAGACTTAAATAAGTTGGTCAAAAATTTAAGTCTTACGTTATATTTTGATAACATGAAAATAAAAGAGATGTCAGAGCAGAATAAGCTGAGAGTAAATTTTGAAATATTGATTATAAAACGACAAATTTAAATACGCAGACTTACTATAAGAATTAGAAAATGGAAAATAAATGTGAATTTTCTTATAATAGGATAGATGACAGCTTGATAATATCATGTAATCACCAAAGTGAACAGGCAAAAGAGAGCTTTATGTTTGATGATATAATTTTTCATTTAAATGAAAATGGAAAGATTATAGGTTTACAAATAAGAAATGCCTCATCTATTTTAGAAGAATCTGGATTAAGTGACGAGCTCTTAGATAATTTAAAGGAGACTTATTTAAACATAATTCCAAAACAAAATAGCTTACTTATTAAAATTAATTTGATTACTGATGATAAGGAAGAAAAATTATCACTAGGAAGAATTTTCATGCCTAATATTCATCCTATAAATTTATCGAAATAATTTCTTCTTAAGCTTTGTTCAAATTTTTGATAATTTCTTTGTACATGAAATGTGTTTATAATAAATAGTTTATCTCTATCTAAAACAACTGATATAACAACATAGGTTCCATCTTCAAGTTCATAATTTAAACTATATGACCTTTCACCCTTTTCATTCTCTCTAATCTCTATAGTTCTAATTAATTCGAATTTTGGGAAAGTTTTTTTTATCAGCTCATTGTCAGTTAATTTTTGCATAACTGAAAACTCATAATGGAAATGTTTATAAAATTCATCAAAAGAATAAGCCTTGACCTTTTCAATTATTTTCTTAATCTCATTCTCACTTTTAAATATAGATATTATTTTAGTTTTCATTGCATAAGAAAATTGGTTATTCTTATATGTGCATCAGGATGCACTTATTATAAGTATTATGTACATTATAATGTACATGTTTTTAATGGATAATTCAATGTTTATGTCAAAGCAGGAATGGCTGTTGCGAAGATGAGTGTGGGAATGACGACGTAATTTTGGATTTTAATAATAATAAAATTTATAAAGTTGAGATATAATATTTATTAATAATATAAGAATAAGGGTGTTCAGAGGAACATCTTAAGAATTCTAGTCCTCTGGTAAAATAAAGAATTATTAAAAGGAGGTAAAATTAAAAAAATGAAAAAATTATTTTTAATAATTATAATGGTAACAATCTTTATTGTTGGATTTTTTATCGGAAAATATACAAATCCCAAAATAACTGGAAATATTATATATAATGAAAGCGGCGCCTTTACTGTTTCTCCAGTATACAGAAATCCTAATTTTAGTATAATTAATAATCAGATATGCTTAAACCAAGAAGATCCTTGGGGATTAGCTAAAGCGAAGTGTACCATATCTATTGGAAATTTAGAAAATGAAATCCCAATACAGTTTCAACCAGAATTTAAGTGTTTCAAACTTAGTGATCAAAATCCAAAATTTATAACAGCAGATTTAAAGGCAATCCCGTCAAAAAATATAGAAGAATTTACAATAACTTATGACAATGATGGCAGAGAGTGGAGTTGTATTATCAATGACCCGAAACCAAATAAGATAATAAATGGTTACGAGATAGTTAAAACTTAAAAATATTTTTATTTAAAAAAGAGGTGTTTTCTTTTTTAAATTCAAGTTTTGTTGTATGATAAAACAACAAAAATCCTAAAATTATTGGAAGAAGTATTAATAATGCTATTTTAAAAATTATCAAATATTTCATTTTAATCAAAAATTATCTAAATTTTTCATAATCTATATTTTCAATTCTCGCATCCCATTCAGAATTACTATTTGTTATAGAATTTATTAATATTGATGGTATGTCTTCTGCTTTTATTTCAAAATTTTCAATTTTTGTGTTAGTATATCCTTTATCGATTTTACCTTTACTTTGACTAATCCTTTTTAATTCCTCACCTGCAACATAAACAACGATATCATAATTAAAATAAGAACTATAATCAGTTCCCATATTTTGAATGTCGATAGTTACTTTAGGTTTTGCAATAACCATCGATGGACTTACAATTCCACCACCAGCAATAGCAATACCAAGAGATAACCATTGAATGTTAAAATTTTTATCTATAACATTTACGATTATTTCTGCACTATCTTTTGTTAGAGGATTTAAATCAGTATTATCATTATATCTATCATCATCCGTATTAATATCGAGAGGGCTTGTGCCTAAAACTTTTTCTTCTTGATAATCTCCTAGAGTGTCGCCATCGGAATCGTATAGATTGGGATTTGTTCCTATTTGTATCTCTTCTATATTGCTTAACCCATCATTATCGTTGTCTTTTACTACACATTCATTAGACTTACATTCGTAACCATTACTACAGGATTTTTCAAGATAATAACCTCCTTCACAGCATTCATATGGACAAGTTTTATTTTCTCCAATAACGTTCCCAGTAGGAGTAAGTCTATATATAGTAAAAATAATGATTATAGTAATACAAACTGCTATTATAATCCATAAAATATTTTTATTAGGATTCTTTTTGGGGTATAGGAAATCCATATCTTCTTCTTTATTTAAGCTTGCCATTAAAAAGAGATAATGTTTATTATTTTTAAAACTTTATATAGTTATATAAAATAAACAAGAATAAAATGAAGATCAATACCTAAAATTAATCCAGCAAAAGAACCAGTGATAAACCTTAAAGTATTATTGCTATTTCTAAATCCAAGAAATTGAGTGATCGAATCAAAAAAGAACGGAGATGTAATAATAATAGTAAAAATTATTAATTGCTTGATATTAAAACTTTCTGGTCCAATAATAATTGAAAATAAAAATCCAATGAATATAAAAAAATAAAGTCCAAAACATCTTGAGCATAAAAGCATTGGTTTATTATTGATTTTAAAACATCTCTCTGGTTTTTGGTGACAAATCCATAAAGGTAATTTCATGTTTAAACTAGTTATTTGATCCTATAACAATCAAAATGACTAATACAATCACTGCAATTATAATTCCGATGCAACATCCTGCACTACTCCCCATAGAAGTAAATAGACTATTAAAAAAACCTCCTCCTTTATAGACGTGGGTTGTATGTTCTATATGAGAGGAATGTTTTATATTACTATCTTTGACCATATTATCATTCAGAAAAGCTTATATTTAAAATTTTTGTTTTTGTTACTTTCTACCTTTTCCTTCCAATCATCAAAGAATTTTTCTACTTCTGGAGCCGGACTCTTTGGGACTAATTCTTTTCCCCAACCTTTTTGTATTAATGCCCAGAGCAATATAGTTATTGGGATAAATAATAAAATCAAAATCGACAAACTATAATAAACTAGTACGCTGGCAAAAGATAGCATTATTGCTATGTAAAGAGCTAAAAAGTTCCAAAAGAATATTTTATTCCTTCTTTTATCAAATTCTCCTAAATGAGCTAGGACTCCATAAATTGATCTTAAGCCTTCTTCGTAAAAATCCTTTACTTTTCTGCTCTCAAAAATTTCTTTTAAATTCTTCTTTTCAAACCAAGGAAACCAAATAAATTTTGGGATTAAGTTAGCCAAGGAAAACAGAATAGATACAAAGAAAGCCAATAAAGGTATTAAGAATATTAATTCCCCTTCCAAAATAAGGTTTTGAAATAAAGTAATAAAGATTAAGGTTATTAGCGATTCAAAAGCTAAGAGAAATTCAAAACTTCTGCTCTTGGTTCTTATATCAAATAAGAATTTGTAATGCTCATATATATTGGGGTAAATGTCTTTAAAATATTTTTTCAGATCATTCAAATCTTTTTCTGTCATAGAAAATTTATTAAATAAATGTTTTTAAGAATTATTGTAATTCATTTCAAACATCTCCTTTTACTAGATGAATAGCTCTATTCTAGCAACAAAACTTCCTGGAGATAGTCTATGTTCTGATGGAGGTAACCATCTTTGAAATAATTCTAAGTTATTATTTATTATATATCTATCAATATTAACTGGTGTTCTTATTATTTCGTCTTTTTTATCATATCTATAAATATCAAAAACCATCCCAATTTTTGCGCCACTAGCCATTCTTACTAAAAGAGTTTTTTGTTGTAAATCTTCTGAAGTTGTTAAAAATATCGGAACATTATCTATATCTACAACAGAAACGTCACTTGTTGGAAAATGTTTAGCAAATTCTTCGAATTCTTTTATAGTTAACTTTTTTTTAAATATATCTTCCATTTTTTTGTTTTACCGCCGATTTTTATTGCGTCCTCATTTACAACTTCCTTAAATTGCTCTGAAAAGCCTTGTTGATTATCAATATCCCAATCTAATACTTTGAAGAATCTATCAATAAACTCTTTTCTTACTTGAGCTTCTTTATATGTTGAAAGTTTATACTGATTATAATTATCTTTAAAAGTCTGAACTAATTTAGCTATCTCTTTTTTAGCATTTTCTTTTGTTATCATAAAAAATTACAAGAAGTTCTTACTTAAATTCTTTTTGCTATTGTCCTGATGTATTTAACAACCTAATCATTTGAAGTATTGGAGAATCATACCTTCCGTGAGGTCCAGTTTCTTTTCTTAAAAGTTGAATAATATCTTCAAAATACCAGAATTCTAAATCATAACCCTTCACCTTCGCCCGAACTTTATCTTCAATTGCCTTTCTTTTTTCGCTTTTCTTTCCAAAACAAATATGCGTTGAAATGATTACCTTTATTGGTTTTTTATTGCTGTATTTTTTTATCTCTTCATTTCTTTCTTTTCGTGTTAACTGTTCAGCAAGATTTACTATCCATTCTTCGCTGGCTTTGCTCCCAAATGTGAGTTTATATTTTGATCTAAACTTAACTTCAATGTCATAAAAGTTACCTTGATCGTTTAATGCCAAGAAGTCTATATTACTGTAATTGCTTCCGCCTTTGTTCCCCCATACTTTAAATTTTATATCATGAATGTAAAAAAATTTTTTTAATTTCAAATATTGCTCAATTATTTCTTCGTTGACTTCCATTACACCCTCTCACACCATTCACAAACCTTTCCTTTATCATCTTTAGAAGCGGAAGGACAATCTCCTTCTAATAACTTAATAGCATCTTCAAAATATTTTCCGCCTTTTTTTGAATCTGTTTGGATTTTAATTAACTTTGTTTCAAATATCAATTCTCCTGTCTCCAGAACTTCTTTTGGATAGTAAAATAACAAATAAGCATAATCTTCAGTGTCATAGCCATTTTGCCTTAATAAAAAATTGTAAATATCCATCTGTGCCTGATAATGTTCATGTGTATCTTCTTTTAATGGATAGCCTCTTGTCTTATAATCTAAGACAACTAACTTGCCTTTCTTAGTCAATAAATTATCAACAGCTCCCATTAAAATAATTCCAGAAGTCTTGTCTTTGTATTGTATACCTTTTCTATTATTTCTCCAAATTTCAAGCTTAGGTTTATCATCAAATAGTTTATAGCCATTAGCTAATCCATGCTCTTTTATTTCAGGAGGCAATTCGCCTTTTTCCATGAATTTATCAAAATGTTTTTTTAAAACCATATCCATTCCTCCAGGAAGACTAGGAAAAACTCCCTCTGGCCTTTTCCAGACTTTATGTTTTTCAAGCCAGAAACATCTAGGGCATTCTAACATTAAGTTAATTGACGATGGTGAGAGTTTTAATGGCTTTTCTGTTTTATCTTTCATTGTTAATTTAATATCCCCTTACTTAAAACCCTTTTGCTTTTCATCTACCAATCTTCTCCAAAGCAATAACCACAACAGCAAATTTTATAAGCTCACGTTATCTATCAATAACATGGAAACTATAACTATATCAAAAGATGAATTTGAGAGAATGAAAAAAGAATTAGAAAGATTAAAACAAAATCAAGAAATTGATAAAGAGCTTTTAGCAGATATAGCTACTGGAATAAAAGATATATTAATCGGAAACGTTGAAGAAGTTTAATTATTTTTTTCATTAAGGGCTTTAATTATATTTTCCAATTCTTCTTTATAAATGTCAAGATTTGCCTTAATTAAATTAACCTCATATTTCTGAAGTTTCTTATTGGTTATTGTTATAAGAAAAATTGATTTATGTTGATCATATACAAGAAAAATTAATCTTTTGCCGTTAAATCTCTTTTCTCTAAAAAATCTATAACCTAGCGGTTTTCCGCTATATGGCTGTTCTTTTAATGCTTGCTCAAAATTAATAACTATTTTATAATCAGAATGGTCTAATTTATCAAGTTTCTTTTTATAATTTCCTGAACGAAATACTCTAAACATAATTTATAAGAGAAAAGCAGTTTTATTAATTTAACCTTCAGCTATCTCCTCCAAATCCAATACAAATTCATCGAGATCTTGAAAATGCCCTCCAGACATTGCAGCTTGAGTAAAAGAATGAACTGCCAAAGCAACATCAATCATTTTTTGAGATAACAAAGAACGATTTTTATAATATAGTTCATCTGCCAGCAGATTAATTTTTTTATTTATCTCTTTTTTATCTCCAGCCTCTATATATCTGTTAATTAAAGCCAGCATCTCTCTTGCTTTTTCTTTCTCGTATTTTTTATCTATCGCCATATAATTTTTTAATAATTATTTAATTAATAATTCCTCTAATTCATTATCCCAATGTTTTTTAAAACTTCTCTGATCTCAAAATATTTAATATACTTTCTTTATTTTCATAATTAAAACAATTTATAAGTTTTATTGTAGTTGTTTTTTATAATTTTCTAATTCCTCATGCAATTTTTCGGCCTTCAAATTTTTTTTATTTCCAGATTTTTTTAAAATATAAAATGCTTTCATATCTTTATGCTTACCATCATAACCATGCATTGCCTTTACTAATTCTTTATTCCAAAAATTAGGAAATATTAAAACTCCGGTATTAGCGAGGAAAATTAACTGCCCATACTTTTCATTCCACTTTATTATTTTCCCATACTTTAAAGGAAGTTTTTCCTTAATTTGCATTAATTCCTCTTTATTACCCCAATACCTTGCCATATCGCTGTCAATAAAACAATTTTTTGTTATAGGAACACTTAATGTTTTATCAACATCAACCATTCCATGATCAGAAAAAATTAAATCCCATTTCATTTCTGAAATTTTTTTATCTATCTTTTTTATGACTTCGATAACTTCTCTACTTTTAGTTCCATATTTATGAGCAAGATCGTCTAATTCCGGAAAATAATAAAAATCATATTTTTTTCCAGCATGTTTTTTAACTGAAACGTCAAATTTAGATAATCTATTTATAGAAATCGGCATATTAGTTATACTAAACAGTTCATAACCTTTCATTAATCTAGGAAAATTAAATAATACATCAATTATAAATCTTCCAAATCCTCCTAAATACTCCAACCATCTAAAATATTTTAAATAATTCAAGGAATTTTCATTGTTTTGATAAAAAACCGAAATAGTATCAGATTTTCCATTAAACAATATTTCAACTCCTCTCCAATGACCAAAACCAATATCTAACTCTCCATGAAAATATTTTTCTGTTAGTGCTTTTAAATAAGGAGCATATTCTAAATAACTTGGTTTAAAAGCATCAATCATAATTACTTTAAGTTTTTTCATTCTATTAATATAAAAAAAGACTTTAAAAGTTTACCTTCTAATAATCAACACTATCTGAAATATGTGAAAAAGAATTTAAAACATCATTTTACTATATAATAAAGCTTAAAAAAAACTATCTCTAAATAAAAAAATGAAAAAGCAATTTGAAGATAAAGTAAATCAAAGATTTCCTAACCATCAATTTTCAAAAAAGAAGATGGAAGACAACAAACTCGAAAATACTTATGAAAGTCCAAATTGGATAACAAGATGGTATTTTAGAGGTAAGGTTTATGTTGCTATAAAATTAGCTGGCTTGTTAAAAAAAGATATTATTTTAGATTATGGGTGCGGAGGCGGTTGGCTGGAAAAAAAACTTGCTAATTATAAAATCTATGGTTATGATATAAATCCTGAAAAAACATTTATTAAAGATTATAGAAAAATAAAAGCAAGTAAAATTTTTGCTTTAGACGTTTTTGAGCATATTCCTGTTAATGAAATAAAAAAGATAATAAACAGTTTTAAAAAACTTAATAATAAATTTGAATTAATTGTTTCTATACCGACTGAAAACTGGATTTCTAGAAAAATTAGAAAACTTGTTGGAAAAAAGGAAATTCCTGATGAACATATAACTAAATATGATGAAATCTTAAAAATTTTAAATCAAAACTTTAAATTAATAAAAAAAGTGAATTTTTTTACAGTTACCCATACTTTTTTATTTGAGCATGATTCTAGGAAGTATACTGAAAAAAGCAGGGATTATAAAGAAATGGGGGAATTGATTAGAGAAAGGTAGAAAGTTAATTATATTTTCTATTAATCTTTTTTAATTTAATCCTATAATTATGCAAGGCATGGCTTCTAAAAATAAATTTATTAATATTAAAATTAAATTTTTTATAACAAAAGTTGTATAATTTATAATAAGAAGCAATTAATTGATAATTAGTTAAAAAAATAAATTCAATGAACCAATTTTTTCAAACCACTTTCATTACTATACTCAAACTCATAAACTATTACAACTGGTTGTTGCGAAGAAGGATAAACCTGAACAGGAATTAAAATATCCGCATGCTTTTGAGGATATGCAAAAGCCCATGGTTCTTCTCTTTCATAAGCAGAGGCAACCAAATATTTGGGCCTTTTTTCTAAAATAAATTTATCTAAATCTGATTCATTGCCTTTAACAATATCTCTTCTATAAGCTAATTCAAAAGGATAAACACTTCTTTCTGAATAATAAGTTAGTTGTGGTAATCCACTTCCGATTATAATATCTTCCAGATTAGAGTTTTCTTTTATCCATAATCCAGCTTGTTTAACCTCCATATAAGACAATTTTTTAGATTCAACTAAATTAAATCCAAACTTATAATTTGGTATTAGAACAACTAAGAATATGATTAAAAGAACAATAATAATTGTCTTAGGATTAATTTTTTCTTTTAAGAATCCAGTTATAAAATAAAAAGGATAAACAACAATAAGAAATAAAAAAGGCATTACCGGCATAATATATCTTTGCTCTAGTTGAGGCGCCATATACCCCAAAAATAAAAAACTTAAAACTATAAAAGATAAAATAAAAAACTTTTTTTGTATATCCTCATTTGAGAAAATTTTGTCAAAACCTAAAAATAAATCTATAAAAAAAAGAAAAAATCCTAGAATAAATAACCAATAAACAGGATAGCCAAATGGTGAGACAAATAAACTAGAATACCCCTTATTTGAAGGATCTAATTGATTACCATTTAAAATATATGGAAGATTATTAATATATAAAAATAAGTCAGATGTTTTAGCTAACTCAACTCCAACCTCTCCAGTCTTAGAAATTCCTTCTATTCCAAGATAATAATTAGTTAAATCCAAGATAGGATTTCCAAAATGCTTGCTATAAAGATAAAGATGAGGTAAGAGAAAAATTATAAATATTATTAATGAAAGCCATAACTTCTTATTAACAAAGATTTTATGTTTTTCTCTTACTAATGCTAAAAGTAAAATAGGTATTACAAACATTAAATACTGCATTCTTGTTAGAACCGTCAAAGCAGCAAAAATCCCAAATAAAATAAAATACTTAACACCAGAATTTTTTATATATCCTTTCCAGAAAAATATTAAGGATATTAAAAGAAAAAAAGTGGCTGGGATTTCTGTTAACAGTCTCCCTGTAAAAAATAAAAAAACCCAGGATAAAGTTATTCCTAAACTTGTTAATAAAGCTAATTTTTTATTAAACATTTCGCTTATTAAAAAATAACTGACAAAAACAATTCCTGTTGAAAATAAAACAGTTAAAAATCTTATTCCTAACTCTCCTAAACCGATTTTGAAGAAAATAGTTCCTATTAAAGCCCATAAAAAACCTCTTCTATAATACCATATATCTATTAAATTTTGATTAACACCTGCCCATCTTTTCGCACTAGACATATAATCCGCAGCATCCCACCATAAAGCTTGATCATTTGTTTTTAGATAAACAAGAATTCTTATTATTAAAGCTGCTAAAAGAATTAAAATAAATAACTTATCATAATAATCTTTTGTTAAGCTTAGAAAAAATTCCTTTAATGATTTTTTTCTTTTTTCTAAATCATTAGTATTTAGATAACTATTAATTTTATCTTCTTTCTGATCCTCTTTTATTAAATTTTCTGCTGATAATTTTTCTTCTGATTTTTCAGCTTCCATTATTAAGTTTAGAGAGATTCATTTTTATAGATTTATGTTATTCTGGTTATTTAAAATAAATTGTGTTGCTTCTTTTAGATTTTTTAATTTGAATCCATTATGGTCTTTTACATACTTTGAGTCAATTAACAGAGTTTTACAACCCATTCTTTTTCCAGATTCTATATCAACTAATTTATCGCCAATTGCCCAAGATTGAGAGATATCTATATTAAATTCTCCTATGGCTTATTCCAACATGCCTGGTTTAGGTTTCCTGCAATTACAGTTATCTTCAGGAGCATGAGGACAATAATAAACTTTTGAGATATTTATTCCTTTCGTACTAAGAGTATTTAACATATAGTCTGTTAATTTTTGATAATCGTCTTCTGTATAATAACTTCTTCCAATCCCAGATTGTCCCGTTACAATTATTAATAGATATCCGACAGATTTTAAATCTATTAAAGCTTCAAAAACTCCATCAATTATCTTAAAATCTTCAATTTTATAAACATATCCGGTATCTTCATTTATAACCCCGTCTCTATCTAAAAAAATTGCTTTGTTTTTCATAGTTATTTATTATTATTTTAATAATTGTTAATTGAATATTATTTTATTCGTCTAAGCAAATATCTTTTTCTACTTGTTTAATTATGAATATTTAATTATTTGTCTAATCTTCTTAATTCATAAATTCAATTTTTTCTTTTAGTTCGTTTAACGTTGGTGCATAAGTACCCATATATCTTACAGTTATACCTGCCGCTAAATTTCCTATTTTAGCCGCATTTATTAAAGAATCTAATGAATTATCTGTTCCAGCTAAAGCTAGAGCTATAGCTGCAATAGCGGTATCGCCAGCGCCAGTTTCTTCAAAAGATTCTTCTGAAATTGTTTCTATATAAACTTCTTTTCCTTCGATAGAAAAAAGTTTCATGCCTTCTTTTCCTAATGTAATAAGGATATTAGAATTAAAATAATCTCTTAGTTTATAACCTGCTTTATCAATATCATAGTCTCCAGACATTTTAAAAGCCTCATCTTTATTAGGGGTCATAAGAAAAGCATTTTTATAAAGAACATTAAAATCTTTATTTGTTGGCCTTGGATCAATAATTATTTTTTCTTTATAATGATTTAAATTATCCATAAGCTCTTTTGTAATTGATCCTTTTGCATAATCAGATATAATTATTTTATCAACTTTTTCAGCTATTTTTAAAATACTTTCAAGGGAACCAAAGCTTTTTTCTGAAACCTCTTCTCTATCAATTCTTACTATGTGTTGCTGTTGTCCAGAGCTTCTTCCAATAATTCTTTCCTTTATAATAGTTGAGCTATTTTTTTCAAAATAACATTTAATTGCTTTTTCTTCTAATATTTTTTTTAATTCATTTCCATAAAGATCATTTCCTATAAATCCAAAAAGATAAACCTCTCCTTTTGGTGATAAATTTGCTACATTTAAAGCTACATTTCCAGCCCCCCTGCTTTATATTCCTCTTTTTCTACATTGATTAAAGGAACTGGCGCTTCTGGACTCACTCTTTTAACAATTCCATAAACATATTTATCCAGCATAACATCTCCAATCACAAGAATCTTCTTATTATAAAAACTATTCAAAATATTCAATAAATTTTCCATTTTCTACAAAATTAATTATTCTTAAAATAGAAGTTATTTTTTAAAGATTTATATATTAATAAGGATATTATCTAAAAGTTGAATTTTCTAAAACTTCTAAAACATCCTCTAAAAAATTTAAAAAAAGTTATTTATAAACATCTAAAATTTTATTTATAATATTTGTACTTGAAAAATTTTCTTCAAGTTCAAAAGTTTTGTATCTACATCCCCATTTTTCAATAAATTCTTTTTCTTCATTAATTCTTTCTTCAATATAAGTTCCACCTTTAACATGATAATGGGGTTTTATTCTTTCTAAATACTCCAATGGCTTGTCTTGTGGAAAAATTACTACATAATCAACTGGCTTTAATTCGGATAATAAATAAGCTCTATCATTTTCAGAAATTATTGGCCTTTTTTCGCCTTTGTTTCTTCTCACAGATTCATCGCTGTTTAATAAAACGATTAAAGCATCTCCTAAAGATTTTGCTTTTTCCAAAAATCTTGCGTGTGCTGGCTGAAGTATATCATAACTTCCGTTTGTAGTTATTATTATTTTATTCTGTTGTCTTAATTCTCTAGCTAACTTTTCAATTTCTTCTATTGTCCTTATTTCATATCTGCCCATTTTCTATTAAAAATTATTTGGTTTATAAAAATATATTGTGTTTAAATAATATAATCCTAACCTTAGAATACCTTAATCAAATATGGACTATTATAATCTTCCTATTAATTAAATATATAAATATTTATATAGGAAAAAAATGCCTCTACAATACTATGGAAAAAGAGTACCAAGCCCTAATTTTAGTAGGCGGTTTAGGGACAAGGTTGAAACCAATTACTGAAACAGTTCCAAAACCAATGGTTGAGATTGAAGGAAGACCTTTTTTAGAGTATAAAATAGAAAGTTTAAAAAAATATGGAATAAAAAAATTTATTCTTTGTGTAGGTCATTTAGGACACATAGTTGAAGAATATTTTGGGGATGGAAAAAGATTTGGAGTAAACATATCTTATTCTTATGAAAAAGATGATCTTTTAGGAACAGCTGGGGCAATAAAAAATGCAGAAGATTTAATAAAAGATACTTTTATTGCGACAAACGGCGATACTTTTCTAGATATTGATTTTAAAAAATTAATTGAATTTCATGAAAACAATAAAAATTCATTTACAATGGTTATTGCCGATGCAACTCATCCTAAAGCCCAGGAATTAGTTGAATTAAACGGAACTACTATTCTTAGATTTTATAAGAGGGATACTCCTGAACATGAAAATCACTTAAGATTTACTAATAAACCATTAGCTAACGGTGGGGCATATGTAATGAGTAGAGAAATATTGAATTATATAATACCAAATAAGAAGGTTTCGTTGGAACAAGAAGTTTTCCCAAAAATCCTAGAAAAAATAAGAGGTTTTATCCATAAAGGATATATTTTGGATATTGCTGATGAAAATGACTGGAAAGAATTTAAAAAAGATACTAGAGAAGGATTAATCCTTTCAAATATTTTTAACAGGCAGAAAATTGTAAGAAGCCGCGCTCCAGTAAGAATAACTTTCGGCGGGGGTGGTACTGATATTGCTCCTTATGATAAAAATTACGGAGGCTTATGTATAAGTGCTACTGTTAATAGATATGTTTATTCAACTATAAAACTAAGAGATGATAAAAGAATAAACATAAAATCAGATATTATAAATATTTATGGGGGGTTTGAAACTTATGAACAACGTTTTGAAGACATAAGTAAAATTGATATTTTTGATGGGCCATTAAAAATAATTAAAACAGTTATTTTAGAAATGCAACCGGGCCATGGATTTGATTTATATGTGAGAAGCGATGTCCCACCACATTCTGGATTAGGAGCAAGTGCTTCATTATGTACTTCTATAATAGGGGCTTTAAATCATTTAAGAAAGAAAAATAGATTAACTAAACATGAGATAGCTGAAACATCATATAGAATAGAAGAGAAAATTGGCAATAAATGGGGGAGACAAGATCAATATGCCTCTGTTTTTGGTGGTATAAACTTATATGAATTTTGTGGTGATAATAATGTAAGAGTAAATCCAATTGATACTAATAAAGATCATATTTTAGAACTGGAAAAAAATTTGTTGGTGGTTTCTTCTGGAAGAAGAGTAAAGTCGTCAGAAGAAATACATCAAGAAGAATCTGAAAAAAACTTTTTTGCAGACACTGAAAAAATAAAAAAATTGCATGATATAAAAGATAATGCTAGAGAAATGGAATTCAATCTTAGAAGAGGAAATTTAAGAAAATTTGGAGAACTAATATTAGATAGCTGGGAAAAAAAGAAAAAATTTAATCCAGAAATAACAAACACATATATTGATGCACTAGTTGAAGAAGCTCTTGCAAATGGGGCAATTGGGGTAAGGTTGATGGGAGCTGGTGTAGGTGGTTATCTATTAATATATAGTGAACCTGATAAAGAACATAAAATAAAAGAGGTTTTGGTTGAAAAGGGGGCAAAATCAATGGATTTTAGTTTTGATTTTGAAGGATTAAGAGTGTGGGAGGTTGACGAAGATTAATATATTAAAAATTATTTTTGCGTAAACTTCTTACTTTAGTTCGTGAGAAAGCAAAAATTATTTTTAGGGTGTTCAAAAACCATAAACACGCCATACCCTTTATGTATGGTTTTTGACATTTTAACATCCATCTAACACATGTTTCCTAATAGCTTCTCTTGAATCAGTAAATTCGATTCTTAGTTCCCTTTTTGTTTTATCTGTATTTAAAACAAATCTTTTTGTCAAGGGCGCTTCTTCTGATTCTAAATAATCCAATTTTCTTCTCCACCCTTTTTCTTTGTATATATCTAAAACTATCTGTGCCATTTCATTTCTTGATAAAGCTTCTCCACTGCAAGAAACATGATATATCCCAAAAACATTTTTTTGTATTGAATTTTTCAAAACTCTGTAAAAATCAGGAAAATAAGATGGTCTAATAAAATTATTAGTCCAAAAAGGATGATAATGCAGATCTTTTCCTTCTATGGCTCTTTTTGCCGCATCTATTATTTTATTTTTAATACCCATCATAGTCTCTACTCTTAAAACTGCTCCTTTATGAGAAATAACAATATCTTCTGCCAAAGATTTTGACTCGCCATATTCATTTACAGGTTTTTTTTCTTCATTTTCTGTCCAAGATTCCCCTTTTTTTAATTTTCCATCAAAAACATAATCTGTTGAAATAAAAATTACACTATCAGATTTTTCACAAATTTTTTTAGTAAGTTCTACATTCTGTTTTAAAACTTCTTCCCAATTATCCGGATTTTTACAGAAATTTATATCTGAATTAGCTGCTAAATGAATTGCAATATCATAATCATTTTCTAATTCTCTCACTATTTTTATTCTTAGATAGGGATATTTTCTGATTTTAATTGGTTTAACATGCTCTAAAATCTCGATAAATGTTCCGGATTCAAATAACTCATCCAGTTTTTCTGCAATGCCTGAACCAATATTGCCGGTTAATCCTGTAAGCAGAATTTTTTTCATTTTAGAGTTTTTTTCATTTTAAAGATTTGTTTTTTCTTGCTCTCTCCACCAATCAAGTAAATCTTGCATTGTCTCCTCAAAAGGAATTTCAGCTACCCAATCAGTTTCATTCTTAAATCTAGTTATATCGGGAATTTGTAAATCAACATCATAAGGACGCATTAATTCGGGATCTTGAAACTTCTGAATTTTATCTTTCATTGAACTTAAACTTAAAAGAAAATCAAGCACCTCTCCAATTGTCTTTGTCACATTTCCTCCGATATTATAAACTTCTCCAGGTTTGCATTTTCTTACTAAAACATAATATGCTTTTACAGCATCTCTTACATCTGCCCAGGTTCTTATGCTGTTTAAATTTCCATGATGAATTACAGGTTTTTGTTTTCCCTGTTCTATTCTTGCTATTTGCCTTGCAAAATTACATTCTGCTGACATCATAGTTCTTCCAGGTCCAGTATGAGTAAACATTCTTGTTCTGATTGTTTTTATTTTATAATTTGTCCAATACATTAAAGCAAGCATATCAGTGCCAACTTTTCCAACCGCATAAGGATTTGAGGGGTTAAATCTTGTTGTTTCTTTTATAGGAATATCTTCCTTACTCACTAAACCATAAACTTCGCTTGACGAGCAAACATGAACAACAGGATCAAATAAATTATCCTTTTCTTTTAAATATCTGATTGCCTCTAACAAATTTCCAGTGCCAATAGTATTTGTATATATTGTGGATAAAGGATAAGCATAACTATCAGGGACATAACTTTGTGCTGCAAGATGAAAAATAAAATCTGGCTTTGTTTTTTCCAGAGTGCGAATACAGCTTGACAAATCATTTAAATCCATAGCTATCATATTTATCTTGTCTTTAATATCTCTTATTCTAGTTGTATCTTCATCCCATCTATAAGAGCCGTAAACTACTTCGTTTTTCCCAAGAAGAAATCTTGCAAGATGTCCTGCAACAAATCCATTAATTCCTGTAATAAAATTTTTCACCATAATTTTAAAATTATACTTGGTTTTTAAATATTTAGGCAGTTATTTTCTCAAATATCTTCTAGGAATTAAAGCAGACTCTCTTTTTTCAGGATCATTCAAAATTGTCTGCTCTTTCCATCGCTCATGGTGAAGTTTTTTTCTTCTATATCCCTCAACACCAATTGCATCTAAGGAAACTGTCAATAAGTTTTCAGGAGCAAATAAATACGGATGAGTTACAGGAGTTGCCCCAGGTCCTAAAAATTCTCTCGGCTGTTATGAATAAATTTCAGGTTTTTTCCCTGTTAATCGTGATTGAAACACTCTCGGATTTTCCAATGGGTAACAAAATCCTCTCGACTGAATTTCAGAAGGATGAATCAAGAAAGATTCTCTGTTAAAATGAATATATCTTCCATTTTTGACAAAGCCTTCTATGTCAATAGGAATTATCTCATTTGAAGAGATATTTAATCTTCTAATCTGTAGAATATTCAAGCTCGTGTCAACATCAAATATCATATCAAGATAAGTTTTAACTGAAAATATTCTCTCTCCATCTTCATAAAAAACTTCTAACATATCTGTTCCTTCATCAACACTTTCAGCTACTTCATATGTTAAGAGATCAAATCCTAATCTTTCTGCTGAATCAATAGTGTATATCTTTAAGCGAGGTGTAACAATTATTTTTGGATTCTCATCTTTTGTTAAAATCAAAGACTCTTCTGCAGTTTCTCGCAAAGCAGTCTCTAACAATCCTTCTCTAGTAAATAAAGCATTCTTATTATTTAGAAATCAGATGAAGTGCTGAAATATAAATTATGAACTCTTGCGTCTTTATCTCTTCGGTGGCAAGAAAAATAACCGTCATTAAACACAACAAAAGAACCTGCACTTGGAGGTTTTACTGGATTTTTTTCATCAGCTAAAACAGAATATCCTTTTGTAAGAAGATTATCTAAAACCTGCACGCCCCATTCAGGATTTGCACCTAATCTTTCATTAATAAATTGCGGTGAACGAGGATAAAATAATTTTATTTTCAACGATTCTCCATTATATTCTGCCTCTGCCCTATAAACTTTAAACTGTAATATCTCTGCCATCGTAAATCTATAAAATAAATGTTTTTAAAGATATAGATTACTTCGTACTCTCAACTCTCTCCCAATTATCATGATAGTGTTTATTGACAAATCTAGTCTCATAGAAAACTTTAGTCCACATATAGACTCTTGCTAAAATTAATTTACTCATCCAATAATATTCTCTTAATGATTTTGGATAAGTAAATAAATAAGATAGTCCTTTTGCTTCATTCAAAAATGTCTTCATTCTTGGAAATTGTTTGTGATTAACGTGTCTTTTTATAATTTCATGAGATTTAGTTGTTCTTGTTTTCTGTTTTACCCAATCATTCCAATTATCTACATTCTTAACAAATACTAATGCATTTTGAGCATACCCAATTTTATATCCTTTATCCCAAAAAATATGAGGAATTATTGTGTCTTCTCCAACATCTAAAGGAAACTCTTTTATAATTCCATTTCTAAATGCCTCTAAATATCCAGAACACTCTAAAAATTTGCTATTCTCACTTAGTTTCTTTCTCAGATTATGTGCGGCGTCAAATAAAAAATGAGCCCAAAATCCATATTGATTATCTCTTGTTTCAATTGGTGCCGGCCTTCCTGTAACACACCCTACAGTCTTATCATCAAATTCTTTTAATACTTCATTTATTGCATTCTCTGATAAATATACATCTCCGTCAGTAAAAATACATATATCTCCTTTTAATTTTGGAAGCAATAAATTAATTGCATAACTTTTACCTTTTCCAGGATCTCTAAAAATTTTTATTCGTTTATTTTTATCTTGGTATAATTTTGCGATGTTCAAAGTTTCACTATCTGGAGTAGAAATTATTAATTCATAATCCTCTTTGATATTTTGGCTAATAATTGCATCTATAGCTCTCTCGATTGTCTTCTGTTCATTAAATGAATTTATGATTATTGAGATCATTTTTTAAAAGATGAATCTTATTTAATAAGATTTTTATACTAAAAAAGAATCTTCTATTAATTTAGCAAAATTCAGATTTATAATAATATCTATATTTTGAGCATGTCTAAAAAATACTTCTTTAAAGGATGTTCATCTAATTTAACTAAATTAATTTGCAGGTAGATATCCCAATCAGTATCTCCGCACAAACATAAAAAATATAAATTTAAAATTATTAACCTTGTATAATTATAATAGATATGTGCTCACCCCTAAAGAAGTGGTCTGTTTAATTGCCTATCTTGTTGATAAAAGTTATCAAAAAATGAGAGAAAAATTCCCATGTGGAGATACTATCAATATAAATAAATTTAAATAATAAAAATACGAATTATAAATATGGCTAAATTAATCTTGAATAATGGAGAGAAGGAAGAGGAAATTAATAATGAGGAGGAAATAAAACAGATTTGCGAGGAAAAGTTTAATATACCTTTTGGATGTAAAGATGGCATTTGTGGAACTTGTATTATAAAGGTTGTAGAAGGAAATGAAAACCTCTCTGAAAAAAACGAAAAAGAGTATGACCTACTGCCAAAAAATGAAAATGAAAGACTTGCTTGTCAATGTAAAATAAAAAAAGGTGTTGTTAAGATAGAGTATTGATTTTTTTAATTGTATTATCCAGAAATAACGTCCTATCGATAATGTACATAAGCTCTAGAAAACGAGAAGATCTTATAAGAAAACTAAATCCAAAGGAAATAGAAAAAGTTTTCTGGCATAATCCAGATGAAAAAATATACAAAAAATCCAGAAAATTATACGCTAAGTTTTATTAATACTTTACGAGAATATATGTTTCATGTGAATAGCAGATAACTACAACTTATACCTAACTCTATCATAAAAAACTTTAAAAGAAACGGGCATTGAGCGATAAATAGGCTTTAATATTTTTTCTCTCGTATTATCAATCACTTCAACTAACTCTCCAACAGTGTATGTTGGTCCTTCATCTTCAGCATGAAATCTAACAATATCTGGCCTAGTTAAATGATCAATAAGCTTAGCGGGAATGAGACCATATCTCTTATCAGTACAGGATCCTCTCATTAAATTTAAAACCAAATTCAAATAAGGATTTTTCTTTTTTAATTTGATATGTTTCCATCTATCCCAATAATTTAAATTACTTGCAGTATCATTGTAAGTTTTTATATAACCATCTTCTAAAGCTCTTTTATATAGAGGAGTTCCTTCAAAAAATATTAAATTATTAACGCTTAAGAAATATGGCTTAGGTATTTTTTGCAGTAATCTTATTGTTGCTATTATATCTTCATTTGTTTCGTAAGGATTGCAACTTATAACATCATACATAACCCTTAGTTTATCTTTATATTTATTCAGAATTTTAGCGCATTCCAATACGTGTTTTGCAGTTATAAATCTATTATAAACTTCTTTATTTAGCCTATCACTCCCACTTTGTATGCCAATAATTATATCTGTTAGACCAGCTTCAACTAATAATCTTATCTTTTCATCGCTAACCTCGCCAAAAGACATTGTTGCTGGCTCTGCCAAACATTTCATTCTTAATCCTATTTCTTCTTTATATCTTTTAGAGAAATCTCTTAACCATTCGATTTTCCTAACAGTTATTGTTTCGTCTCTAATATCAATTGTTTTTATAGATGAAAATTTCTTTTTTATTTTTTTTAAAAAGGTTATTACATAATCAACGCTATGTGTTCTTAATAAATCTGCTTTATCTTCATATAAAGCTCTTAATATATTATTAGTGCAATATGAACATGCTTGAGGGCATCCTCTTTCAGTCTGAAAAAATAACATTCCTGCTAGATGCCTTTCTTCAAACGGAATTAACTTTCCTCTTTCTAAAATCCACTGATCTTCTATATCAAAATCTGGCATAGCAAGAACATCTAAATTATTTGGGGGTGATCTTACGGGGTTTTTATACTCTTTATCATTTTTTCTTATCCAGAAATTTTTAATATTTGTTATATCCTCTCCTTTTTCCATTTTATTTGCTAGTTCAACAATAGCTTCTTCTGCTTCACCAACTGCAATTATATCTCCTAATTTAAAACATTTTTCAGGAAAAAATGTTGTGTGGGGACCTCCCCAAACAACTGGAATTCCTTTTTTCTGAAATAAATCAATTAATTGTTTTGCTCTCCCAGTTGTACTTTCCAAAGAACCAATACCAACTAACCGACTATTTTTTGCTTTTTCCCAGACCTGACTTAATTCTCTACTAGCATATTTTCTTGTATAATCTTCAACTAAAGGCAAGAAAATAAGTAAGACTTCATGACCTTCTTTTTCTAAACAGGCAGATAAAGTTCTTAATCCCTGATCATTTGGGAAAGTACTTGTAGATATTAATGATATTTTCATCTTTAAATTCCTCTTTTTTGTATTATTAATTATATTAAGTATAGCTTTTAAATTTATCCTTTAAGGTATAGTATTTCTAGTTAATAAATCTTTATACTCCTCCATATACTTCCTATAAATAATATCCCAATCATAATCTTTTGCTTTTTGATAGTTATTTTTTGAAATTTCATCTCTTAATTTTTTATTATCTAATAAATAAAGAATTTTTTCTTTTAATTTTTCAATATCCCCATAATTAACAAAAAAACCATTTTCACCCTCTTTCATTTCATAAGGAACTCCATTTACAGGACTTGCAATTATAGGCAATCCTGAAGCCATTGCTTCAAATAAAGTTAAAGGAAGTCCCTCTCTATAACTAGGAAGAACATAAACATCTGATGCTTGATACATCTCAGCTACTTTTTCTTTTCCTCTTATAGGACCAAAATAATTCATATTATTAAAATTTTTAATTAAGCTTTTAACTTCTTCTGCCTTGCCTTCATCAGGACCAATCCAAACAAAAGCAATGTCTTTTCTTTTTTTTGTTATTTCAATAGCTGCTTTTGCCAGCATTTCAGGGCCTTTAGTAGGATTTAGCCTCCCAAAAAATAAAACCAAAAATTTTTCTTTTATATTATATTTCTCTCTAAAATTATTATTACTAATTTTTTTGAATAAAATACCATCCATTCCATTTTTTATAACAGTTATTTTTTCTTTATCTTCAATATATTTGTTTAAAATATCTAATTCCCAAGGAGTTATTGGAATTACTTTATCAATCATTTTAAAAGCTATTCTATTAAAAAATAGTTCGTTTAAAAACAAAAATGGCTTTAAAATTTTGGGCCTAAAAGAAGTATCTGTCCAAGGACAATGAGTTGTATGAATATGTTTAAAGCCATTTAACTTTGATAAAATCCCAGTTATTAAAATATATAAATGTCCAGAAACATGACTATGAACAATATCAAATTTTTCTTTAAATTTCCATAGTAAAGAAGGCCAAATAAAAGTGCTTAACGACAATCTTACTATATAAGGCAACCTGTGAACATGAACTCCTTCCATGATTTCTTCTTTAATTTTTATTCTTTGATTTTTATCACTATCACAACAATAAACATGAACTTCATGCCCTTCTTTAACTTGTCTTTTTGCTAGCTCATACATAACTTGTTCAACTCCTCCAAATGTTGGAAGATAAAACATGTTTACATGACAGATTTTTAGTTTCTTCATTTCTTTTATAACGTAATTTTATTTTGGTAACTTGTTATTAAGAGGACATTTAACTTAACTGTTTATTTTAGCTATAAAACTATTTTTATTTTAGGGCTTTATAATTATTTGTATATAAATTATAATAACTCTTTTTCTCTATGATTATTAGAAACCTAGTTCATTATTTTAGTGTGTCCGTAGAGTATATTTGATGCTCCAGAATGAAACATCTCTTCTGTTAGTTCTTTTTTACTTAATCCCTTAAAATTATTTTTAACGTTGCTCAATAATTTTTCAATTTAACATTTTATTAAATCCAGAATAAATAAGCTTTAAAAAAATTGTTGGGGTCTGGAGCTTAAATCCCTCAATGCTATTTCCATGAACTAAGATCTTTACCAATCAATTTCTCTAGTTTTTCTATATCCTCTAAGTAAACCAGCTTCAATTTTTTCTTTAATTCTTGGCTCAATTTCGGTTTATCGCTTTCTTTAACATTAAAATCATTTATTTTATTAAATATCTCGTTTATTTTTGTTTTTCTTTTAATAAAGAATATAAAATCTCCAAATCTCCCCCTTTCTAATTTATGAGAAATTTCAGCAAGAGAATTTATAATATATCTAATAATTTTAAATTTAGTCTCAGTAGATTTGGCTGGTTTTTCCCTTAGATTTTTCGGAAGGTAACTATCATCTACATTAAGAAATCCATAAAATTCTTTTGCAGCTTTTTCTGGGTTTTTTAAAATATCATCGTGAAATATTATTTTTATATTCTCTTTCGGGAATAAATCAAAATAAGGTTTTAATAATTTATAATAAAATCCTCTATGCCTATATCCATCTCCTTTAGGATAAAACCCTTTTTGTTCTTTAAAAAATGCTGTCTTAAAATTATCTTTTTCTTTTAGCTTAAATCTTTTAAATGAAAGCCAATCAGAATAGGCTCTTTCAACAGGTTCTCTCAAACAAGCCCATATTTTAACGTTCGGAAAATGCTTTTTAATTATTTTGGCTACTTTCGGATTAACCATGTAATATGAACTAAAATCGCCTTTAACTTGTTCCTTCTTACATCCCTTAAATAAATCAAGATATCCTTTAATGCCTCTTTTATCATATTCTGATTCTTTATTATAAGGCCTAACACTAGAAAAATAATTCAATTTTCCTAAATAAGGGCAACATATTTGCGGGTGTTCTGATAAGATATTAACTATCCATGTAGTTCCAGATCTTCCAGCACCAATCCCAATAAAGTCTACCATATTATAAAAGATTATATTATAACTATGATTATTTGATATAATAATCTATTTAAATAAAACGATGTTTTTGAATTAATGTTAAAAAAGAAAAAGATTATATGTACTATCGGACCATCTTCTTTAAATCCAAATATTTTGCGGGGTTTTAAAGATAGGGGAGTTGACTTTTTGAGGGTAAATCTCTCTCACACTTCTGAAGAGTATATAGAAGAGGTAATCTTGGAATTAAAAAAGTATGATATACCCATTATTATAGATACAGAGGGGCCACAAATCAGAACTGGAAATAATTACGAAATTCATTTAAAACAAGGTAAAGGCATAAAGATCTATAATAAAAAAATATTGTGTGATGAAAATAATTTATTCTTAACTCCTCTAGATATAATAGAAAAAATGCGAGTAGGGGATATAATTTCTCCCGACTTTAACTCTGCTCTTTTAAATGTTAGAGACATTTCTTATCTTGAAGAAAAAGGATATATTTTATGCAAGGTTATTACAGGAGGAAAGGTTGGAGGGAAAAAAGCCATTCATATAGAAAACATAAATAACATAAAATTACCTGCCTTCAGTAATAAAGATCTTAAATCGATAGATATTGCAAAAAAATATAATGTTAATACATTCACTCTATCTTTTATTGACAATAAAGAAGATTTAATAAAATTTAAGAAAATTTATCCAGAATCAGTTTTTTATGCTAAAATAGAAACGAAAAAAGCAGTTGATAACTTAGATGAGATAATAAATTACTCTAATGGAATTCTTATAGATAGAGGAGATTTAAGTAGAGAAGTTCCTATAGAAAAAATACCTTTATTTCAAAAATATATTATCTATAAAACAAGAGAAAAAGAAAAAGATGTGTTTGTTGCCACAAATACTCTAGAAAAAATGGTATATTCTATGAAACCAGAGAAATCAGAAGTTAATGATATAGTCAATACTTTATTAGATGGAGCAACAGGAATTGCATTAACAAAAGAGACTGCTGTGGGAAATTATCCTTTAGAAACAGTAAGTATGCTTTCATCAATAATGAATCAGATAAATTATCTCGAGCTAAATGAAGACTCAACAAAAAAAGAGCTTATAGAAACAATTTTAAAAAAAATTATTTAAATGATAACATTATATGAGATTATAAATCAAAAATAACCAGATAATTTTATACAACAATTCTTAAAAATCTTAGTTTATAACTATCTCAATGAAATACTCAAAAGTCTCTGTTGTAATTCCAGTATACAAACCAGAAAAAAAAGTTTTTCATAAACTTAAAGAGATGTTGAAAAAACAAACTATTCCTGTTGAAATAATTGAAAAATGGAATGCTCCTGAAGCAGTTAGTATGAATTTAGGTATTAAAGAAGCAAAAACCGATATTGTAATTATACTTGCGCAAGATTGTATTCCTGAAAATGAATATTGGGTTGAGAAAATGATCAAACCATTAGAAAATTCAAAAACAATAGCAGTTGTGTCTGATTTATTGCTTCCTTATTATTATTGGAAAAAAAGGCCTTTTCTATCAAGAATGTTTACTTTTAATGATTTAAAATTAAGAAAACCGATAATGAATCTAAGCTCTTGTGCCTATAGAAAAAAAGATTTAGAAAAAATTGGTTATATAAATGAAAAAGTTTCTGCAATAGACACTGATTTTGGTATTAAGATTATAAAATTAGGAAAAATCGAAAGAGGGAATGTAACAATTTATCATTTACATCCTCATTATAATTATAAGAAAACATTAAAAACCTTTTATAATTATTCTAAATTTAATGGAATAGCTATAAAAGAAAATGGAACAAGAGTGTGGGGGTTTCTAGAGAGGATTATTAGAGCAACTCCTTTTTTTGGATTCTGCTCAATTTATTTCAGATACCCTTTAAAAAAATATTATTACTTTTTGCCATTACATTTTATATTTGGAGGAGTGGTTGAACATGTCATTAGTGTAATTGGGTTTTGGCATGGTTTTATTTTTAGCAAAGAAACTGGCGAAAGAAATAAAGAAGTTTTAAATATTAATAAAACCAATTAATAAATAGCCTAAATAAGTTTCATAAATCAGACATTTTTATTAATTAAAAATTGGAAAAAGCTTAGTTGCCAAATAGCAAGTATCAAAAATTACAATAATAAAAATGAAAATTATCTTAAATTTAGGATGTGGAAGAGATATAAGAAAATCTACAAACAATATCAAATGGGTTAATATAGACATAGCTGATTTGCCAGAAGTTAATGTAAAACATAATCTAATAAAATTTCCTTACCCTTTTTCAGATAATTATTTTGACGAAATTTTAAGTTTAGGGACTTTAGAATTGATTAATGCTGATTTTATAAAAATAATGGAAGAATTATATAGAATTTGTAAAAATGGAGCAATAATAAGAATAAGAAGCCCTGTTTTTCCTAATATGTGTTCTGCTCAAGACCCCCTAACAAAAAAATTCATGACTTGGAATACTTTTGAATATTTTAATCCAGAGACTGGTTATGATTATTATTCAAAAGCAAGATTTAAAACAATAAAAAGAGAATATATTTATTCTTTAAATCAAAAGTTAAAATGGTTAAGCTTTATTCCAAATTTATTTCCTCAATTTTATACTAGATTTTTATTTAATTTATTTCCTAGTAATAATATTTATTATGAATTGATTGTTGTGAAATAATCTGAATTTATTATTGAATAAGTTAAATTAATGTTAGGTAAGATAAAAAAGTTAAACTAACAATAGAAATTAACAATAAATAGTATAAAACATAAATCTCTTTATTTTTTAGGAGCTATAGTTTATAATTATTTTTATGAGGCAAATAGAGAGGAGAATCTAGTTGAGATAAAACCTTATTTTTCTATTAATTATATTAGTTTAGAACATTATTAATGACTCTTACTAAATATCACACTATCAATTAAAAACTATAAATCATCCATGTTTTACGGTCCACAAATCACCAAACGCAAAAACATCTTTCTCTTTTGTATCTGGATCTTTTTGATTATAAGGACGACTCATTACATAAACTAAAGTTGCTGACTTATTTTCAAGAGGCATATAACCGTGCCAGACTCCTCTTGGAACTTTTACTAATACAGGATTTTTTTCTCCAATAACAAAGGTATTAATTTTTTTAGAGCCGTCTGAGTATTCTTTTACAGCTATATACTTGATATTTCCTTTAACACAAACAGTATACTCCTCGTGTTTTTCATGTAAGTGAAATCCTTTAATTACCCCTGGATAAATCTCAGATATTAAGACCTGTCCAAACTCATTGCCATAAATTGAATCATCATTTCTTAAAGTTTCAAATAAATATCCTTGATCATTGGCAAATATTTTTAACGGCTTTAGCTCAACTCCTTCAATTAAATCTGAGCTTTTCATAATATTAGAAGTTATTCCAGAATTAGACTCTAATATTCTAGGTTCTGGCAAATGAACAATAAATCTTCCATTTTTCAAAAATTCTTGTTCTTTTTCTATAATTTCTTTTGCATGATTCCAAGCAAATAAGACAGCATAATCTGCATTATCCTTATGAAAATAATCTGGACTTACAATAGGTATATGTTTTCCAGGTGTATAAAGCCCTTGTTTAAATGGCGTTGAATCAGAAATATAATCTATTAACTTATTATCTAGATTACAATAATTCTGAACAATAGTTCCTTTTGAAGCAGCAGCATAGCCAACTATTTTTTTCCCCTGATTTTTAATATCTCTAATTAAATTAAAAAATTTTTCTTTATTTGCTTCAACTCTTTTTGCAAATTCAAGATAGGGTTTTATTGTATTTACCTCTTTTTGTTTTTCTTCTTCTAAATATTTCTTTAATCTTTGTGTTTTATTATAAATACCTTTTTTACAGGCATAGACTCTCATTGAACCGCCGTGTACATCCTGCTTTTCTGCATCAAAAATTTCTAAACCATGCATGTTAAAAAGATTTGTTAAAGAAGTAAGAGAAAAATACCAAATATGCTCGTCATAAATTTGATCATAAGAATTTTTCTCCAGAATATCTGCTATGTATGGGTCTTCTGTTATAAAAACTCCTTTTTCATCTAATAAAGTAATTATTCCTTTCAAAAAATCATGGATATCTATAATGTTAAGAGTAACATTCGCAGAAAAAATAACTTTAAATTTTCCTTTTTTTAATGAAATTTTTCTAGCTAAGTTATCTGTAAAAAATTCTGTTATAGTTGGTATATTATCATTAATTGCAATTTCTGCAACGTTTTCAGATGGCTCTACACCTAAAACTTCATGATTTTTAAAATTCTTTAGAAAAATTCCGTCATTGCTCCCAGTTTCTAAAATCTTACTGTTGTAATCTAAAAACCTTTCTTCTATTTCTCTAGCTATTTCTGCAAAATGTTGCTCCATAAATAAAGAAGTTGAAGAGAAAAATGCATAATTTGTTTTTCCTTTTTCATCTTTTATGATATATTTATCATATGGAACAATATTAATTAACTGAACCATTTTACAATTTTCACAAAATCCCACGTCCATATCGTAAAAATATTCTTTAAAATTGTTATCAATAAACTGTTCTTTTTTAAGGTAGGCGTTTGCAGCCGGCATTTTTCCAAATGAGATAAATTTCATTAAATTTCCATTACAAATTTTACAAAATCTTTTGATTTCCATATCTTCACAATATTAAAACCATTTAAATAGATTATTATGATTTTTTGAATATTTTTTGATTATTTCTTTTTTGACAAATAATCTAAGATTTCGGCTTGTTTTTTTGTTAGCTGAGAAAGTTTTTCTATAATCTCTGAATTTTCGTCTTCTTTTGATGGAAATTTAAAAGTTTCAATAAAATCGTCTGTATCGCTCCAATGATCTTCTTCTGTAACTTCTTTTTTTCTTATTAGATTGCTAGCTCTGTTCAAGCTTTCGAATGTTCCTGCATCTGACCAAAATCCCTTTATAGTACTATAAAAACAATTTCCCTGTTTAACATAATTATCAATAGCATCAGTTATTTCCAATTCTCCTCTTTCAGAAGGAGCTAGTGTTTTTATAATTTTAAATATATTTGAATCAAACATATATAAGCCAGTCATTGCAAGATTTGATTTTGGGTTCTGTGGTTTCTCCTCCACATAAATAACCTTCTCAGTATCAACAACAGCTATACCAAATCTCTTCGCCGCTTTTAATCCAACTTCTTTTAAAAAAATCCTTGCTCCTCTTCCCTGTCTTTCAAACTCTTCTATATAATATTTAATATTATCTTCAAATATATTGTCTCCTAAAATTACAACAATTGGCTCATTATCAGAAAAATCTTCTGCTAGAGAAAGCGCTTGAGCAATTCCTCCCGACTCTTCCTGAATTTCATAACTTAACTTAATATCAAATTCTCGTCCTGAACCAAGAAGATTTACAAAATGCCCCGCGTGACCAGTTCCAGAAACAATTAATATTTCCTTAATTCCGGCGTTTGCTAAAGTCATGATTGGATAGTATATCATTGGCTTATTATAAACAGGAAGTAAATGTTTATTAGTAACTTTTGTAGAAGGCATCAATCTAGATCCAGTTCCACCAGCTAATATTATACCTTTCATTTTGCTACGAAAAAAATCTGATTTATATATTTTTATGTTCTAGATTTTAGTAATATCCTTAATTACTTTTTCTTTTAAAGGCCTCCACCAACTTTCATTATTTTTATACCATTTTATAGTTTCTTTAAGCCCTTGTTCAAAATTTATTCTTGGTTTCCAATTTAATTCCTTAGTTATTTTAGAAAAATCAATTGCATATCTAAAATCATGTCCTTTCCTATCTTCAACATGCTCAATCATCTCTTCTCCAACTCCAAATTCTTTTAAAATCATTTTTGTTATATCGACATTTCTTAATTCACAATCTCCACCAACACAATAAGTCTCTCCAGATTTTCCTTCATGCAAAATTAAATCTACAGCTTCATTATGATCATAAACATGAATCCAGTCTCTAATATTTTCCCCCTTTCCATAAACCGGAACTTTTTTGTTGTCAATTGAATTTGTAATAAATAATGGTATTAATTTCTCTGGAAACTGATATGGGCCATAATTATTTGAACAATTTGAAATTGTTACTGGAAGTTTATAAGTATCAAAATATGCTCTAGCTAAGTGATCTGCCGCTGCTTTTGATGCAGAGTATGGAGAGTGTGGATTGTATGGACTTTTTTCAGAAAACTTGCCCTCTTTTCCTAAACTCCCAAAAACTTCATCAGTAGAAATATGATGAATTCTTTTATTTCCATTTCTTAGTGCGGCGTCTAATAAAATTTGTGTTCCTAAAACATTTGTTTTTATAAAAATATCTGAATTTAAAATACTTCTATCAACATGACTTTCAGCTGCAAAATGCACAACTGCATCGACTTGCTTCATTAAGTGATTAACAAGCTCTTTATCACAAATATCTCCATGAATAAATTTATAATTTGAATCGTTTTCAACATTTTTCAAATTTTCTAAATTCCCGGCATAAGTCAGTTTATCTAAATTAATTATTTCATAGTTAGGATATTTTTTTAGCATATAAAGAATAAAATTACTGCCTATAAATCCGCATCCGCCAGTTATTAAAAGTTTCATTTTTATTCTGCACAAAATTAATAAAAAAGCTAATAAGAAAGATTATTTAAGGTTTGTTAGAAATGAGAAGTTGTTTTAGTTTATCAGTTATCAGTAAAATATTAAACCAACTCATCTAGTTTTACCAAATTTCCTTTTGGCTTTATCTCATTAATAGTATAACCTCTCTCTTTTAATATAGTAATAGCCTCGCTATAATTATTCTTATCGGTATGATAAATCATGCTTAAAATATTTCCTAAACAATCATCAATAATTGCAAAAGATCCTGTTTGCTTGGTAGTAAGAGGTTTTTTTCCATAAATATCTTCTTTTAATTTAGTATTACCTACAAAATTTAATACTTCTAATAAATCTTTTGTTTTATACACAAGTCTATTTTCTGCTTTATTTCCTTTCATAACTTCCTTACTTTCAACTGGAAGAAAAGTATAACTATTAAACTGGCTATCAAGACTAACTTCAAAACCTCTTGAAAATCCTGTATAATAAATATTAGTAATTTGTTCTGTTTTAAGATTTTCAAATGCTTTAAGAATGTGAAATCTTGGAAATCCTGACATATCAAACATGCCTTTTACAAGTCCTGGATATTTTTCATTTGCTTTTTTAAGATACATCTCTGCATTTTGACTTGCTGTTGGAAAATCATAAAATCCAACTCCATGTTGAGTTGATGATGAACTTCTTCTTTCAAATATAACAGTATCATCTAAAAATATTGGAACAGTTTCTATACTTAATCCATGAATATTTCCATTAGTTTCTGAATAGCCAGTTTCAGCAGCCAGCTTAACCATCCCTAAAAAATATTTATATTCTGTAAGTCCGCAATGAATAGTCATCTTTTCATGATTGCATTCAACTTCTAAAGCAGAAGGAATTACAGAACTTGTCCAGCCTTTATTATCAGTTTCCCATTTCTTCTCAGAATAATCTTTTAAATAATCAGTAATAATTAAATCTTCATCTTTTATAGCAAATACATTTTTTTCATCTAAAGGCTTATTTGTTGTATAGACATAAATTTCTTTTCTCGGAAATTTTTTCATTTTTAATTATTATTTTAATCCTTTTTAAATATTATTATAAAATACCTATATCTTCTTAAATAACTAAAATTATTCTAAAAAATGAGAATTTTAATTACAGGAGGATTAGGGCATATAGGCTCAAAATTAATTAGAGAATATGCTAAAAGACAAGATATTGAGTTGATTAGAATTCTTGATAATCTTTCTACTCAAAGATATTGTTCTTTGTTTAACTTACCTTATAAATCTGACTTAAAATATGAATTTGTTGAAGGAGATATAAATAATATTAACGATGTAAGAAAGGCTGTAAAAAATATTGATATTGTGATACATTTAGCCTCTGTGACTGACGCTCCTTCAACGATAAATAATCCAGAACTGACTCATAAAGTAATTTATGAGGGAACTTGGAATGTTTTAAATGCATCTATTCATGCTAATGTTAAAAAATTTTTATATCCAAGTACAACTAGTGTTTATGGTGAGGCTGAAGGAATTGTTGATGAATATTCTAATGAATCTTTTTACAAACCAGCAAGTCCTTATGCAGAAGCAAAAAGAAAAACCGAAAAATTATTAGAGGAAATTGGAAAAGAAACAGGATTTCCAGTCATTGTCTTGAGAAAAGGCACTATTTTTGGAACAAGTATTGGAATGAGATTTCATACAGCAATAAATAAATTTTGTTGGCTTGCTGCAATGAACAAGCCTTTAACTGTTTGGGATTCTGCGTTAAATAGTAAAAGACCTTATTTAGGATTAAATGATTGTATTAGAGCTTATGAATTTTTTGAAAATAATGGAAAGATAGGGGAAATTTATAATGTTGTGACTAAAAATTTTGAAATGAGAGAAATTATTGAGGCAATAAAAAAAATTATGCCAAATGTTAAGATTGAAATAACAAAAAGTCCTTTATTAAATCAAAAACCTTATCATGTCTCAAGTGAGAAAATAAAAGAAGAGGGATTTGAATTTAAAGATAATTTGCAAGAGCATATTAAAGAAACTATAGATTTATTTAAGGCTATAAGTAATTGATTACTCGCATAAATTCTTAAATATATCATTATAAAAAAGCTATTAAAAAATAATTAAAAACTTCGGCCTTTTTTTATAATATGATAAATATGAAAAATAAAAAAATACTTATTACTGGGGGAAACGGATTTTTAGGAAGTAATCTAGCTAGAAAGCTTTTGGATGAAAATGAGGTCACTTTAGTTATAAAGCCAGAAAGCAATAGATACAATTTAGAAGGAATAGAAAATAGAGTAGCAATAAAAGAAAGAGAAATAAATTCTAAGACTGATCTTAAAGACCTTATTTTAAAAAAAGATTATTTATTTCATTTTGCCTGGCAAACCGATTTAAAAAAATCTATGGAAAATCCTATAGAAGATGCAGAGAAGGATTTGTTGGGATTAATTAATCTGTTAGAATCTTGTAGAAAATACAATCCTTATATCAAAATTATATTTCCGAGTACTGTTACTGTAATTGGCATGCCTAAAAAAATGCCTTCAAATGAGACTGAGACTGAAAATCCATTGTCAGTTTATGATATTAATAAATTAACGGCAGAAAAATTTTTAAGAGTTTATTATGAAAAATACAAAATTAAAAGTTGTGTTTTAAGGTTATCAAATGTTTTTGGAGAGTATCAAAAAATAGATAACCCAAATAGAGGGGTTCTGAATTTTATGATAGGAAGAGCTTTAAGAAATGAGCCCTTAACAGTTTATGGAGAAGGAGACTGGATTAGAGATTACTGTTATGTGCAAGATTATTTAGACGCTTTTATTTTAGCTGCTGAATCTGAAAAAACTAATGGAGAGGTTTATGTTTTAGGAAGTGGAGATGGAAAAACTTTTAATGGGGTTGTTGAAAAAATAAAGGAAATTACAGAACAGCTAACAGGAAAAAATGTTATAATTAAACATATTCCTTTTCCTGAAAAAGAGCATGAAATAAATAAGAGAAATTTTGTTGCTGATTTTAGTAAATTTAATTCAGCAACTGGCTGGCTTCCTAAAATAAGTTTTGATGAAGGATTAAAGAGAACGATTGAGTTTTATATAAATAAATCACAATAATCTTTGAAAACTTACTTTAACTTACATGTAAGTGAGATATGAATATAATAATGAGCAAACACGCTCTAGAACAAGCTAGAGAAAGAGGAGTTAGCATTAAGGATATTAAAGATACCATTAAAAGAGGAGCAAAGTTTTTACAACAAGATAAAATAGTTTCAAAGTATAGGCATATTAAAATTGTATTAAAAACGAATATTTCATAATTACTTTAATGATTAGAACTGAAAAAAATGGAAAATAAATGTGTTTTATGCAGTGGAAACCTAAAAAAAGAAATTATAGACTATAAAGTTTATGGAAAGAGCTTGGGGAAATTTCCTGTTATGGTCTGTAAATCCTGCGGAGAACAATGGTTTGATGAAAAAACTTCTGTTAAAATAGAAGAAGCTGAAAAAAAGGCAAATTTGTTTGGCTTGTCTAAAGAAAGCAAAATAAGTTATAGTGGTAATTCATTGATCATAAGGATACCTCAAAATATTGTTAAATTTATGAATTTAAAAAAAGAATCTAGTGTGATAATCTATCCAGAAAATAAAATTGCTATAGATGTGAGAGATTAAAGGAGTTTGAGTTTTATATGAAGAAAATTAATTAACACGTTGACATCAAATCTCTTTAATAAATTCATTTCTATTAATCTTTGCTTGTTTTAAGATACTAAGTAAAGTTCCTCTTTTAATCTGAGGTCTTCTAGGAAAGACTACTAATAATATCTTACCATTCTCTTTTTTATGCAAGATTATATGCGAACCTTTTTACCATTTGTTCTTACTGATGAAAAATTTAATATAAAAGTAATTTCTGGAAAACTTGAAGGTAAAAATTATCGACATAAAGTCAAGCATTAGCATTCCTTTAATCATATATATTTCTAAAATTAAAAGAACAACACCAAAAGCTATTTTTTGCATATCTTGTTCATTATAATAATCTTTAAAAACACTCAAATAAAATAAAAAACATGGCTTTAGAAAGAAAAATTGACGTTTATAGTTTTGGAATAAATAATAAAGTTCAAGTTATACCAACTGGAAATAAGTTAGAAACTAATTCAGACTTAACAAAGTTTATTGAAGAAACTTGGAAGCCTAAAAAAGAAAAAGGCTGGAAAAGTTCTTGGATTCCAGTTGTAACTAGAATTAACGAAGATAAAAATTTATATAAAATTGAGGCAGGAGCAATGACTTACTCTCAAACACACGGAATATTAAAAGCTATAAAAGAAAAAAAGCATTTTGCTCCAAAAGCTATTAATAATTTATCTATTGGTGTAATTACTGTTACAAAAGACGATTACATATTATTAAGCAGAAGAAATCCTGAATTATATCATGCAGGAGGCGTCTGGAATTTTAATGGAGGTTATATGACTTCGTTATTAATTGATAAGAATAATTGTGATAATTCTAATTTTATTAATGATTCTAAATTATTTAATATAAATGAACAGTTAGAAAGAAGGA
>CAYIJD010000002.1:0-9461 GCA_964363655.1 Candidatus Woesearchaeota archaeon
TGAATCAAATTAACAGCATTAAAGAAAGCATTAGCTGGAAAAGCATAACAACACTTCAGAATTTTATTGATTCTTTGCTTCAAAAAACCCCCCTCGTTTATAGTAAATATAAAAGTGGAGTTTTAAAGGTAAGAAAAATTTTAAATAAAGAAAATTCTGAAAAGGAAAGTTCAGATAAATATAGAAATCTTTTTTTAGAAACAAAAGAAAAAGCTATTAAAAATTTTAAAAACGAGTTTAGTAAATTTGAAAATCCATTAGCATCTATTATTATTCCAGTAGTTAATAATTTTAAATTAACATTTGATTGTTTAGCAAGCGTTTTTTTAAATACAGATATCCAATATGAAATTATTATTATTGATAATGGCTCTGATAATAATACTAGTATGTTAATAAAAAATTTAAAAAATATTAGAGTAATTTGGAATAAAGAAAATGTTGGTTTTGGAAAGGCATGTAATCAGGGTGCTAAAATAGCTAGAGGAAAATATGTTTTATTTTTGAATAATGATACTATTGTAACTGAAAACTGGCTTTCTCCTATTATTAAAACATTAGAAAATGAAAAACTTAATTGCGGAGCAGTTGGAAGTAAATTAATTTTTACAAACGGAATTTTACAAGAAGCAGGAAGCAAAATTTTTATTGATGGATCTACAAAGGGTTATGGAAGATTTGAAAATCCAGATGACCCAGAATACAATTATCTAAGAGAGGTTGATTATTGCTCTGGAGCTTGTTTTTTAATAAAAAAAGAGTTATTTGATAAAGTAGGAGGATTTGACGTCAGTTATTTTGCTTATTATGAAGATGTTGATTTATGTATGGAACTGAAAAAAAATGGATACAAAATTTTTTACAATCCTGATTCAATAGTTTTCCATTATGAAAATGCAACATCTGGATTGGAAGAAGCTATTAAATCATATAAAAAAAATAGAATTAAATTCTTTGAAAAATGGAAAGATCTTTTAAAAAAATCTTATGGAATAAATGCAAAAATAAAAAAAATTCTTTATCTTGATGATAGAATACCGTCTTTAACTAGTGGAAGTGGATATTCAAGAGCTTATCTAATTGTTAGGTTATTAAAAGAGCTTGGCTATGATCTAACTATTTTTCCTCTACAAGATCAAACGAGATATCAGACAGCCAAAGAACTACAGCAGTTGGGGATAGAGGTTTTTTATGGAAATTTAGACTTTGAGAGATTTTCTTTTAATAGAAAGGATTTTTATGATATCATAATAATAAGCAGACCACATAATTTAGATAAATCGTTTAAAATATGCAAGAAATTCTTTAAAAGTTCTATAATTATTTATGATGCCGAAGCCCTATATTCTTTAAGAGAAATTATTAAAGATAGAATTTATGGAAAAAATATAAGTGATAAGGAGGCAGAAAATTTAATTAGTAAAGAGATTAATTTGGCTAAAGAAGCTGATATTATAATTACTGTTTCTGAAAATGAAAAAAAAGAATTTATTAAAAGAGATTTTAATAATGTATTTATTTTAGGATATGGGACAGAAGTTAAAAAATCTAATAATAATTTTGAAAAAAGAAAAGATATTTTGTTTATTGGAGGCAATATAGTTCCAGGATCTCCTAATGAAGATGCTATTTTATTTTTTATTAAAGAAATTTTTCCACTAATTAAAAAAGAATTAGACTGTAAATTATATATAGTAGGTGATAGTAAATCTGAAGAGATAGATAATATTGCTTCTAATTACCAAGATTCTATTATTATTGCTGGTCATGTTAATAATTTAACTGAGTTTTATGATTCATGCAAGTTATTTATTATATCCAGTAGATTCTCTTCAGGAATTCCTATTAAATTATATGATGCAATGGCTAATGGTATTCCCTGCGTTATTTCAAAATTAACTGCCGAACAGATGAACTTTGAAGATGAAAATTTATGCCTAATAGGAAAAGATAAAAAAGATTTTGCTAAAAAAATCATTAAATTATATAATGATAAAAAACTCTGGATTAAACTTAGAGAAAATTCTTCAGAATTTATTAAGAATAAAAGTATTGAAAAAATGGAAAGTGATTTAAATAAAGTACTTGATTTTGCCATGAAAAAATAAATTAAATTTTATTTTTTCTTATATATTTTTTCAATTTCTCTTTTTATTTTTTTTATGAAAATTTTTGTATCAAATTTTTTTGCTTGAGTAATACAGGCTTTTTTGTATTTTAAAGAATTTTTTTCAATTTTTTCATTTGTCCTTTTTACCGCTTTGATAATTTTATTCTCATTAATATTATCAATTAAAATTACTGTTTTATTATTAATAACTGTTTCTTTATAACCCCCTTCGTTTGGAGCAATTACTGGTTTTCCAGATGCCATTGCTTCTATTACTGTTAAACCATAATCTTCCTTATTTGAGGTTGTAATAAATCCTTTGCATTCTGAATATAATCTTATAAGTTCTTTATCAGAAATCCAAGATTTTATTTCTACATTCTTAGGTTTAATTTTCTCAATATAATCAACATATTTCTTAAAATGCCATGCTTTTTCATAACTTCCAACAATAATTAATTTTTCTTTTGGCATTTTTGAAAATGCTTTTAATTGTAAGTCAATTCTTTTATGATTGATGAGTCTATTAACCGATAACCAATAATCTTTATATTTTTTATACCTATATTTTTTAGTTTCTGTAGGCGGATAAATAATTTTAGAATTTCTATTAAGATATTTTTTAATTCTATTTTGAACATTTTTTGAAATTGCAATTAAATTATCAATTTTATTTGAATCGTACTTGTTTAAAATTTTTCTATAAAAAACCCATAAATCAAAAGCATATTTATCTAAATTGTAGGGAAATTTAGGTAGAGTATTTTCTCTTGTATATTCATATAAATCCCAGATTTCTCTTGTTGGAGAATAAACATACCAAAGATTAGGTTTATGATGTAGTGCAGCTGGCATTGCCCAATCTCCAGCAATAATATAGAAATTGTATTTTTTTTTGAATTTTTCTTCAACATTTAAAAATTTAAACCTCCAGTAAATAGCTTCCTGCCTAAATGGTGCATTTATAGGTACTTTTCCAACACTAAAAATATTTTTTGTTGTAAATCCTATTTTTTCAATTTTTTCTTTATCTATATTTGTTGTATAAATATCTGCTTTTAATTCTCTAGCCATGATAAGATCAACTATTTCCGCTCCACCAATATTATCTAGGGCATTGTGAAATATTGCTATTTTCATTTTTTATATTTTTTAGTGAAAATTTTATTTATCTTTTATACCTAGTATTGATAACATAAAAGATGAGAAAATTGTTTGAATTCCTAATGTAATCAAAGTAAGAGCTAAAACAGAATTTTTAATTTCGTTTAAATTTCCAAAATCAGATTTTATCCATTTATAAAAAATTATTGTATAGATGACTAATCCAGATAGAATAACAATTAGACCAAAAAAAATGGCCTTTTCTAGAGTTATAAATTTGTAAAGTTTTTCAAAAGAATTTTTTTCTTTTAAATGTGTTATTGCGTAAGTTTTTGCAAATATAGAGAAGATTATTAACTGATAACCAATAATTGTTAATAAAGAGCCAAGAAACATAGGGTGTATATAAAAAGTAAACCCAAAGACTTCTGGATTTTTAAAATAGAATAATAGCAAGTTGGTTATTCCAGCTAAAAATAATAACAGTCCAGGAATAAAAAATAAAAATAAAGGGCTATAAAGTAAAATAAACCTTAAATGCCTCCATCCATCTGAAAAAGTTTTAAGTTTTGACTCTCCGATTCTTTTTTTATAATTAATAGGAAGTTGTTTAATCTTTAGATTATTTTTTAGTGCTTTAATTATCATTTCAGAAGCGAATTCCATGCCTGTTGTTTGTAGATTAAGTTTTTTTAAAGTAGGGGTTTTTATAGCCCTCATTCCACACTGGGAATCCCTTATTTTTGTTTTGTAAAAAAGCCTAAGCAAACTAGATAAAATAGGATTGCCAAAATATTTATGATGCCATACCATAGCATTTTTTTCAAGTTTTTCAGAAAATCTATTTCCTATAACAAACTCGCTTCCATTTTTTAGCTCTCTCAAAAAATTAGGAATTTCATTAAAGTCATAACTTCCATCACAGTCTGCCATGAAAACATATTCTGAAGAAAGATGGTTAAATGCTTCTAGATAAGCGTTTCCATATCCATCTTTATTGTGTTTTATAAGTTTTATATTTAACTGAGGATTTTTAGCCATAAATTCTTTAACTATTTTAGGTCCTTTGTCTGTGGAAGAGTCAGAAATAATTATCTCTGCATTTAAATTATGTTTCTTTATTACCCAGTTTATCTGATTAAGGCAGAATAGCAAAGCTTTCTCTTCATTTTTGCACGGCAAAATAATACTAAGTTCTGACCCCATTTTAAATTTGATTTGAAAAGGAAATCTTGATTTAACTATTTAACTTTATTGTATATTGGAAGACATAAGCCTTTCTCTAAATAATCAACGAAAAATTTGGAGATATTAAAGTCATTGATTATAGTTATATCAGTAAATAAGTTAAAACTTATATATTTAATACAGAAATTTTTATCTCAGGAACTTCAAGAACAAAAGCCCCTTCAGTTTTTTAATAAGGCTATCTTTGATTTGTAGAACAACTACTTTTTATCTTAGGAAGATATTTAAATCATCTTTCTTTATATTTCTTATAAAAAGCGGTATCAAAGAGGGTTGTTCTACTTAATGGTTTATAAAAAGTATGTAAAAAAAAAGGGGAGATCTTTTGGTCCATATTATTATGAGAGTTATAGAGAAGGGAATTCCGTTAGAAAGAGATATATAGGAAATTATAAAGATTATCAAAACTATTTAAGGAACAAAAGTTTTGTGGAACAACCAGAAAATCCAAAAAAACCTGTAAAGATGAAGATTATAGCAGGAGTTTTATTCTTTTTAATTCTCTTCTTTATTTTTGGATTTTTAGTTTTTAATGGAAATATAAATATTTCTATTAGTGAAAAAAGCCTTTATTATCTTACTTTATTAAAAAGTCCTTCTAAAATAACCGGATTAGTTAGCGAAGAAATTTATTATGATAAGCCAATTGATTTAGAGATTAAAAGCCCCCCGATTATTGGAGAAACGGTTTTGACTGGAAACAAGAACAAAAGAATGGATTTTACAAACCCTAATGAAAATATTAGACTTTATTTCGATTTACTAAATTACAGTGAATTTGTTGAGAATATAGGAAAGACATTAGTTGAGGAAAATATAGTTGAAAAAACTGAAATTATAAAAGAAAGTAAGGAAGAAAATAATGAGAATATAACAAAAGAGGAAGGAAAGGAAGAAGAAAATAAACCAGATGAACTTAATATTGAAAATATTAGTAATAAAAATGATGAGATAAATAATAATGGAAATAAAGAAAATAATGATGAAACAAATGACGAGGGTAACAAATCATCAAAAAATCAAATAGATATTATTAAAGAAAATGAGGAGGTAACTGAAAATAAAGAAAAAATAACAGAGAAAAGTAATGAGAAGATAAATAAAAAGTTAAATGAGGGAACTGAAAAAAATAAAGAGATAACAGAAGAGTTAATAGAAAATATCAATATTAATACAAATGAAGAAATTAAACAAACTCAGTCAGTTGAAAATAGTGAAGAACAGCAAACTGAAAGCAATTTAGGAATTATCAATAACATACTTGGATTTTTTGGTAGGGGAATAACTGGAAGAGCTGTTGAAAATGTACAAGTTGGAGAAAATCAGGATAAGGAAGAAATTAGAATAGATAACATAAATAAGGAAAAAATTATAGAAAATATAAATGAGTTAGATAAAGAGAAAGTTGAGGAGATTTCTGAACAGTCTATTATTGAATTAGAGAAGGAAGAGTTTGATATTAAAGTAGATGAAGAGGGGGCAAAGAAAGCAAATGTTGATTATAAATGGGGATATAAAGTTAGGTTAAAAGATTTGAAATTTGTAGCTAAAATAGATGTAACTTCTGATAAAGAAATTTCGATTTCAGATAACAATGATTTAATAATTGGAAATAATTTAGTAAGTTTCAAGGATTTAGTTGATGAAGGATATAAAGTAAGATTTGAAACTCCTGTTTTGGATTTTAATTCAACTAAAACTGTAATTGAAACTTTAGAAGAAACTGAAACTCAAAAGAAAACAGATGAAACAGTTACAGGAAAATCTATAGAAGTAACTGAAAGTGAGAAAGAGAAAGAAAATGAAATTAATCAGACTGTTGTTTTAAATGAAAGTGAGAAAGAAAAAGAAATAATTAGTGAGGAAAATAAAACTATAGAAAATGAGCAAATTATTGAGAATGAAAATAGAGAAAAAATAATAAAGGAAAATAATGAGGATATAAATAACGAAATAAATGAGGGAACTAAAGAAAATAAAGATATAACAAAAGAGTTAATAGAAAATATCAATATTGATGCAAATCAGGCAATAGCTGAACAAATTGAAAATAATAAAGAAAAGAGCGAAATTGAAGAAAACAATCCAACAATAACTGGAAATATAGTAAAATCATTTGGAGGAATAACTGGAAGAGTAGTTGATAATATAGAAGTAACTGATTTAAGTTATAATAATAATTTCGTTGTTTATATTGAAAGGGATTTTTCAAATACAGATTATAAAGTTGGGGATGTTGTTTATCTTGATCCAACCATAAGAACAATAAACATTACAGATATTACAAGAGCTGATATGATTTTGATAAATCTAACTGCTGAAAATAATTTTACCCATTTAAACATAAATACTAACTCTCCTTATGTTCAGTCTGGCTATGGATTAGTTCTTTACATGCCTTTTGATGTAAATCATACAGTAGAGAGTAAAAATACCAGCCATGATTATACAACATGGGAAAATAATGGAAGCGTGTTTTTAAATGGAAGCGGTATATGGAATTCAACAGGGGGAATTATTGGAGCTAGTTATGATCTTGATGGAGATGGCGATTTTATTAATGTTAGCTCTAGCTTAAATAACAATAGTTTAAATTTTACTAAAACCGGTAATTTTACAATAACCTTATGGTTTAATTGGAAAGCAAATGGAACTAAACAGATATTGGTTTCAAGAGGGGATTTTTCTTTCTATATAAACTCAAGTAATAATCTTTCTGCTACTGTTGGAAGTCCAGCAGGTAGTTGTCAGGGCTTAAATGTTACAAGTAGTGTCTGGCATTTTGCAGCACTAACTTTTGACAATACCTCAACAAATGATTTTAATCTTTATTTAGATAGCAATACTGCAACAACCTGTTCAGTTGTTCCTCCTTCTAACCCCCCCAGTGCGGGCATACTAACAATTGGTGCAAATAGGACTTTAGGACAGTATTTTAACGGTTCAATAGACGATATTATGATTTTTCAAAATGTTAGTTTAAGCTCTACTCAAATTTTAGCTATTTATAATAATCAGAGCAGAAGATTTAATAGTACTGGCTCACAAACTTTTGGAAATCAGAGTGTTTTAAATATCTCAAGGGGTTATGATACAGCTAGAGTTATAGGAGATGTTCAAAATTATTCTGGAAGTTATATAAATTTAACTGTTTATTTTTATAATGGAACTTCGACAGGAGGGCCGTGGTTTTCGGCAGGAACCCAGGTTTTTGATGAAGACAATAGCTTTACAATAAATAATAATTCAGCAAATCTTACTCTTAATTTTAGTTTTTATGCTGGAAATTTAACAGATCCGTTTTACTCTCCAATTTTATATTCGGGTGTTAGAAGTTTAGTTGTATATGCTAATGAGACAGATATTCCATCAATAAACATAACAAATCCTTTAACTAATAATACTAATAGTAGTGATTCTGGCTTTGATGTTAATTTTACAGTAAGCGATTCTTATCTGGATACTTGTTGGTATACAAATGATACTTATTCTATAAATAGGACTACTCCCTGTGGAACTAATTTAACTAACATAACTTGGAGTGAGGGAAAACATAATATTACAATTTGGGTTAATGACACATCTAATAATGTAAATTTTAATACAACTAGTTTTACAATTGATATAACTCTTCCTACGGTAAATATAACAAGTCCAACAAATAACCGTGATACAACTGATAGTGGAGAAGATGTTAATTTTACATTTAGCGATACTATCTCGGTTGTAGAATCTTGCTGGTATAGTAATGATAGTTATTCTGTGAATAGAAGCACTCCTTGCGGAACTAATTTAACAAATATTACATGGAGCAATCAGCTACATAATATAACAGTTTATGTAAATGACTCTGCTGGAAATGTTGGAAGCAACACTATTAATTTCACTGTTGAAGCAGATTCAACTCCACCGAATGTAACTATAAATACTCCGTTAAATCAGACTTACACAACAACAAGCTTTACTTTTAATATTACGTCGGTGGATAATACTAATGTAGCTAATTGTTCTTATTCTTTAAATAGTGGTGCGAATAATTTTACTATGACTAATACTTCTACATCAAAAGATGATTATAATGCAACTAATGGAACAGTTAATCAGGGTTCAACAACAGTCACCTTTTATTGTAAAGACAACAATAATAATTTGAATAATACAGAAGATATAACTTTCTTTGTCGATAGTTTAAGTCCAACAATAGATTATGGTATTGTTACTACAAATGATTCAACAAATAAATCAGATAATAGCATTTTCATAAATGTGAGTGTGAATGATACTAATAGACAAGCAATTCAATTTAACTTATTCTTTACTAACGGAACTATTGCTAACAGAACTATATTCACTAATGGAACTCAACATATTAATTACACTAGTTTAATCGATGAAGATTATCACTTTAATGTTACTGTAAATGACACTGCGGGAAATAAAAATTCTACGGGGACAAGGAGTGTTACTATAGATACTTTAGGACCTAATATAACTTACGGAGCACTAACAACTAATGACTCAACTAATAAATCAGATGCTAGTATTTTTATTAATGTAACTGCTAGTGATGTTTCAAATGCTGTTGAAGATTTCCAGTTTAATTTATTTTACACAAATGGGACTTTAGCAAATAGAACTATTCATACTAACGGAACAGGATGGGTTAATTATACCTCATTAATAGAAGAGGATTATCATTTTAATGTAACTGTAAATGATACTCTTGGAAATCGTAATAGTACAACAACAAGGGCTGTTACTATAGATACTACTTTCCCCTCGATAAACATAACTAACCCTACAGTAAACAATTCAAATAATACTGATTCGGGATTAGATGTTAGTTTTACTGTTAGCGATACAAATTTAGCAGAGTGCTGGTATTCTAATGACACTTATAGTGTTAATAGGAGTACTGGGAGTTGTGGAGTGAATATTACAAACATAACTTGGAGTGAAGGAAATCATAATCTAACTATATTTGTTAATGATTCATCTA
>CAYIJD010000002.1:9561-35482 GCA_964363655.1 Candidatus Woesearchaeota archaeon
AAATAGAAGTTTAGTTTGCGGAACTAATCTAACAAATATAACTTGGAGTGAAGGAAATCATAATCTAACTATATTTGTTAATGATTCATCTAATAATGTAAACAGAAGTTCAATAAGTTTTAGAGTTGATACAACTGCTCCTACAATTGATTATGGTGTTGTTACTACAAATGATTCAACGAACAAATCAGAAAACAGTGTATTCATTAATGTAAGTGTTTCTGACGCAGGGGTTGGAGTTCAAGCAATTCAGTTTAATTTGTTTTATACTAATGGGACTTTGGCCAATACTACTATAACAACAAATGGTTCTAGCTGGATTAACTACACTTCATTAATAGATGAAGATTACCATTTTAATGTTACTGTTAATGATACTTTGAATAATAAGGATTCTACAGGAACAAGAGCTTTTACTGTTGATACAATAAGTCCAGAGGTAAGATTAGTAAATCCCTCAACAAATAATACAAATACAACTGATACTGGTTTAGATGTTAATTTTACATTAATAGAATTAAACCCCAATACTTGTTTCTATTCAAATGATACATATTCTATTAATAGGTCGTTTGGATGTGGAACTAATCTAACAAATGTAACATGGAGTGAAGGATTGCATAATATAACCATCTTTGTTAATGATTCAGCGGGAAATTTAGGGAGAAATACAACATCATTTAGAATTGATACTCTTGGTCCTGCAATTAGTATTGTAAATCCTGCTGTTAATAATAGTAATTCAAGTGATACAGGTTTAGATATTAATTTTACTGTAAGTGATTCTGTGGGTTTAGCTGAATGCTGGTATAGCAATGATACTTATACTGTTAATAAATCAACAGGAGGTTGTGGAATTAATATAACAAATATAACATGGAGCGAGGGCAGTCATACAATAAGAATTTTTGTTAATGATTCATTAAATAATTTAAATTCTACGTCGATAAATTTTACTATAGACACAATTTTCCCTTCAATTAATATTACAAATCCAGCAGTAAATAATTCGAACAATACCGATTCTGGTTTAGATATTAATTTTACTGTAAGTGATTCTGTAGGTTTAGCTGAATGCTGGTATGCAAATGATACGTTCTCGGTAGCTAACAAATCAACAGGAGGTTGTGGAATTAATATAACAAATATAACATGGAGTAATGCTTTACATAATTTAACTATTTATGTTAATGATAGTTCAGGAAATCTAAATTTTTCATCAATTAGTTTTAATATTAGTGTTGCTGAAAAAGGCGAAGCTGAAGATGGAGGAGGAGGAGGCGGTGGTGGTGGTGGGGGTAGATCAACTGCAGGAGGGGGTGGGGGCAGTGGAGCAATAATAGCACCAAGAGAAACAAAATTAATTATAAATCCAAAAATATTAGAGGTTTCTACAATTGTAAATAAAACCGTAATAAAAGAGATAGAGATTTTTAACAAAGGAAATTTTGACGAAAAAATAAAAATAAATATTAAGTCATTAGAAGATATTATTGATATAGGAGATTTAGAGTTTATTTTAGATTCCGGAAAGAAAAGAAAAATAAAAGTTAGAATAACGCCCTCTGAAACAGGAGTTTATGTAGGGAAAATAATAATTAATGGAGAAGAAGTTTTAGTCAGTATAAATGTCCAAAGTGAGAATTTATTAGTTAATGTAAATCTTACTATTCCTAAAAAGTTTAAAGCAGTAAATATAGGGGATAAATTAAAAGGTAACTTTCAATTAACTACCACTAATCTTAAACAAGGAACTCCTGTTACAATAAGTTATATAATAAGAGATTATGAAGGCAACAAATATATTACTGAAACAGAAACCTTATTTCTTGAAAATACAGAGAATTTTGAAAAAGAATTTAATCTTGAAAAACTTGAACCAGGAAACTATCTTTTAAGTACAGAATTGGTTTATGTTAATGGTTTCGCAGTTTCAAGCTCTAATTTTGAGGTTAAAAGAATATTAAGCAAAACTTTGGTTTTAACATCTTTAGTAATCGGAGTTTTATTATTAACTTTAATTAATATCATAATTCTTAGACATTTTAGAAAATTAAAAAAATTAAGGAAATTTAGGAAAATGAAAAGGTATAAAAGATGATGTTGATTATTATATTAAATAACAAATTATCTTTCCTTAACGTTTAAAAAATAGAATCATTAAAAATTGGCGAATCTATAATAAAAGCTAATTTAATAAATAAGTTAGTTATACCATCTAAAATAAAATAGACTAATAAAAAATTATTTTATTAATAATAGCAAATTAATAAAAAATAGAAATAAATCATAATCAGATTATAGATATTAAAATTTAGATAATAAAAACTATGCAATAAAATAAAGCAATAAAAAATAAAAGAGGTATATTATGAATATTAATAATTTTACAAAAAAGAAAATTGTATTTTTAACTTTGATCGTTGCAATAATTATAGCTGGTATAGCTATAGGACTTTTATATAAGAAATCTTATGCAAAAGGCATAGAAGTCAATGTTTTATTTTTAAAATACAATGCTATTCAAGGCGACGAATACGTTGGGGAGGTGAAAGTTAAGAATAAAGAATATAAACCTAAAGATATTTCATTTAATATTATTGGAGATTTAAGTGATTTAGCTGAATTTGAAAAAGAAATTAAACTAAAACCAAAAGAGGAAAAAAATTTCAAAATTATTTTTAATTCAGATAACGCCGGAGTTTTTATAGGAAGATTATTAATTTTCTATGATAAAAAAAGTAAAGAAATTAGTATTCCAATAATTCTAGAAGTGCAATCAAGAAATGTATGGTTTGATAGCAATATTAATTTATTTCCTTTTGGCGGGAATTACCTTCCAGGAGAAAAGATAATATCTGAAGTGAAGGTTTTTGATTTGGCAGATATTAACGTAGACGACGTCCAGGTGAATTATTATATAAAGGATTTTGATGGGAATACCATTGTTTCTGATAAAGAAGATATTGTTATAGATGATAAATTTGAATATTCTAAATCTTTAAATTTACCAGGAAATATTAATGTTGGTAGTTATATTTTAATGAATATTGTAAATTATAAGGTTTCTACCGGAACTTCTAGTGTTATATTTAATGTTGTTAGTCAAAAGAAAAAAACTTTAGATGATCTTTTGATATGGGCCTTTCTCTTTTTTGGATTTTTAATAATCTTCTCATTGTTATTTTTTACTTATTTTTTATTTTATAGGGATAAATTATTAAAGGAGTTACATAACCAATATAAGAAAGAGCTAGGAAGAGAGAAGGAGCTTATAAGGCTAAGAAAAGTAAGAGATTATAGAAAATTAAAAAGTCCATTAGAGAAAGAAATTTATAAAAGAGAGATTAAAAAAGTTCAAAAAGGAAGGATAAAGGCAATAAAAGAAATCTATAAGAAAAGAGTAAATGAATACAGGAAAATAAAGAAAAAGGGCAACAAAAATAGGTTAATGCAACAATTAGAAAGATGGAAAGTTAAAGGCTATGATACTAGAATTTTAGAAAGAAATTTTAAAATGCCAAGTATTGATAACATCAGGAAAAAAATAAAACAATGGAAAGCTAAAGGCTATGATACTAGAATTTTAGAGAAAAGATTATAAGTTAAATAAATGTTTATAAAAAATAAGTTAATAATAACTTATCTAATTGTAGATTATAGCTTAAATAATAGTAAATGAATTATTTAATTAAAAAAGAAGTATTTAATAAAAAGTTAAAAACTTAGAATAACAAATTTTAAAAGCACTGAACACGTTAGAAAAGTGTGAAAAAATGGTGAAAAAAGTTAGCGAATCTGTTAGAAGAGACTTTGAAGTATTTGCAAAAGGAGTCGAAAGACTAGAGCAGATAAGACAGGAATTAGGGAGTCTTGATACTAAAAAATATGGAGCAGAGATTAGTTCTATCAAAAGCAAACTGAATAATGTTTCTTATCTTCCAGAAATTGAAAAGGAGTTAATAGATTTAAAAGCAAAAATTAATGGAACTTATAAAGAAAAGAAAAAGATAAATCAAGCCCATATAGCTATCGATAAAAAAATTAATGAATTGAAAAATAAAATTCCTAAAGATCATTATAGAATACACAAGAAAATTGAACAATTAGAAAAACAAATTCCAAATAAAGATAAATTCCAAAGAAAATTAAAATATTTGGAACGTGAGCTTAAAGAGAAAATACCAACCTTGAAAAGAGAATTAGAATCATTTAAAGAATTTATAAATCAACGAAAAAAAGAAGAAGATAGAAAAAAAGAGATTTTGAAAATGATAGACCCAAAATTTAATTTCGAGGTTAATGATAAGTTTAATTTAACTTTAAATGAGATTAAAACAGAATTATATGAAAAAATACACAAAAGAGAACTTAATGTTCAAAAAGAACTTCATGATGATTTAGAGGAAAGAAAACTAAATTTTAAAAAACAGTACGAAGATTTAGAAAAAAAATTTAATAAAGAATATACAGACAGAGTTAAAACTTCTTTAAGAGAAGAGGTTGAGAATAAATTAAAAGATTTATTGAATAGAAAAGCAGAAATTTTAAAGAGAAAACTTGAAGATGATGATATTAAAAAATTAGAGTTAGAAAAACAAAAATTGAATGATAGTTTCAAGGAAATTTTTATAGATAAAACTAAAAGATTAAAGTTCCAAGAAACTGAGCTTAAAAATATAGAAAAACAAAAACTTCTTGAAATTGAAGAAAAAAGAAAAGCTCTAGAAAAACTAAAAAATAAATTGTTGTCTGATAGCAACAAAAAAATGGAAATTGAGAAAAGGAATATTCAAGAAAAGCTAAAGGGTGAAAAGGAAAGTCTTCGTGTGAATGAAATTAAGAGAATGACAGAACTTCAACAGCTAGAAAATAAAAACCTAGCTGATTTTAAATTAGATAAATCCAATTTAATAAGCTTAAAAAAGAAATTCCTATTAGAGAACTCAAAAAAATCTAGAGAATTAGAAAGAAAATTGGCTAATTTAGTAATCTTAAGGAAGAAAATAGAACAAGATAATATTGAAAAACTAGCTTCAGAAGAAAAAAAGCTTAAAGATACAAAAAAACAAAAATTATCAGAAATAGTGATATTAAAAAACAATTTAAAAAAATCAAGAAAATTGTTTCAACTAGAAAAAATCAAAAAATTAAATCAATTAAAAGAAAGAATAGCTAATCAAGATAAAATAGTAAAGGCCATTGTTGGAGAAGAACTTACAGAAAAACTTAATATTAAGAAAAAGTTTTTAGAAAATTATTTTAGATTAAATTTAGAAAAAGAAAAAAAATCTCTAAAACAGCATTTTGATGAGGAAATTCTGGTTCATCAAGCCTCATTAGACAATAAAATGCATGAGCATTTAACACAAGAAACAAAGAAAGTTCATGATGATTATAGCAAAAAATTAAAGGAAGAAGAAGCAGATATTCATAAAATAAAACAAACACTATTAAACAAAAAAGACCTTCTTTCTAACATAAAGAATACGTTAATTTTAAAGATGAAAGAAATTAAAAATGATGAGGAAGGTTATGAAAATAGATTAAAAGAAAATCTAGAAAAAAAGAAACATGAAGAAATTGAAAATGCTGTTAGAAAACAATCAAAAATAATAAAAGAACGGCTTAAAAAAGAGTTTGGTGAGAGATTAAAATTAGAGATACATGCGAAAGAAGCTGATTTTGAGAAAAAGAAATCTGAGCTAGCTTTAGAAATACAAAATAAGGCAAGGCAATTGTTTGTTTAAACAAATAACCGAGGTTTTAGCCATATTTATAATCTAGAGTTGCTGAAAAATACTTTTAAATAAACCCATAAATTATCTAATAACTAATTCTTATCAAATGTAAATTAATATTATGTTTTCTATTAAAAGTTCGTGCAACAATAAAATTCTAATTAAATTTGATTCCTTTATCATTGGAAAATTGTATTTATAAGCAAAAGTCTGCAACGCTAGTTTATAATAATAAGTTTATTTGTCTTGAATTATGATATTTACAATAAAAATGGTTTTAACAATAATAAATATTGAATCTATATTTTTAAACAATGCAAACCGGGTTTATTTTAATAATAAATAATAATTAATTAAATTCCCATTTGGGATTTACCCCGCAGCTTGCTGCGAAGCGAACGAAGTGAGCGGTGGGTTGTTGATTTAAACCGAGAATATTAATTTTAATGCTATAGAATTTTATATAAAACAAGGGATAATAAAAAGAAAATTAGGCAAGTTTTTTCTCAATTTTATCTAGTTGTTGTTTAATCTCTCTAATCTCTTTTTCAGCTTTTTTATCTGTTTGATAATCGTATTCTGTTCTTATTCTATCTCTTTGAGATTCTCTATTTTGAGACATTAAAATTATTGGAGCTTGAAGTGCTGCTAAGCTGGATAAGATTAAATTTAATATTATAAATGGAAATGGGTCAAATGGTTTTCCTTCTAAAAATTTAAGATAGCTATTTAAAAAAATCCAAAAATTTAAAAATAAGATGACTATAAATATAAAAGACCAACTTCCAACCCATTTTGTCAGCAAGTCAGCAGTTTTCTGTCCAAACGAAAGTCTATGTTTATACGGATGAGTTATTTTCATTTTCAGCTCTTTTTATTATATAAATTGATAGTTAATAGATTATTAGTTACTAAAATTCTTTCAGCTAAATGGAGTCTTTAATTATTAAAGTATTACCTATTTATATTCTTTGTCATTATTAAGTCAACTTGCTAACTTAACTAAAAACGCTAAACATTTTATAGACTTATTAACAAAGATAAGGATGAATAAGAGGAGTTGATGAAGCAGACAATTTTAGGACAGCCGAGCCGAGCAAGTTTGCGAGTCAAATGAAAATAATAACGAGCAGGCTTGCGAGAAGAAGCAAGTTTGCGAGTCAAATGAAAATAATAACGAGCAGGCTTGCGAGAAGAAGCGAGGCTGGAGATGTTAAGATTTAAATTTTACTTTACAGTCATCGTTATTATTTAAGTAATACATTAAACATCAATCTAAAACCATTTAAAGAATTCTAGTCATACTTACTATAATAAGATTATAAAGGTTTATATATTTTGAATTTAATAATATTAAAAATAGATATCTTTAAGACTTGAATAATGTTCTAAATTAATACAAGTAATAAATAACTAATGTTCAAGTTTAACTACTCTCTCTCGATACTCATTAATTAAAAATAATTAATTAAAATAGAGTTTTTAAAAAAGAACGAAATTTATGTCGCTATTATTTTCAGTTATAACTTATAGGTAGTTAAAACGAAAGGTTTTTAAATATAATTTTGGTATTTTTCTTATGAATAAAAAGAAAAATTTAATTTGGCTTATGCATAATGGTTATTTTGATAGATTGGCTTATGGAGAAAAACCAAATATGTTTATTTTTGATACAGGAACAATTATAGATTTGGAGTCTGCTTATTACAATAATGGAAAAATTATTGCCCATGATACAGCTTATTTATTATCCAAAATAGAAAGAGAGCATTATATCATCTTTCCTGAATTAGTTATGAAAGAAATTAAAATTCATAGGGAGAGTTTCAGAAATAATCATCTAGAAATCTCTTCATCAACAATAGTTTTTATTAATTCGATATATGAAGATAATATAAATTTTTTTGAGAGATTTGGTCATAATAATTTGTCAGAACGATTAAAGGATTATCATAGATATGCTGTTTTTTCAGCAGCACAGGAAGCCTTCAAAGATGATTATAAAAAGGGATTCATAGATCCTATCTCTCGTACTGATAAAGAAACAATAGGGCTTGCTCTTGATATGAGCAAACTAAATCAAATTGAAAAAGGTTTAGGAGCAATAAATGTTTTAAGTTCTGATAACCATCTTTTGAAAACAATAAATGTTATTAAAAACGGAAATTATTTTAAAGAAAGTTTTCAAGATTACTCAATAAGGGCTATAAATTCTAGAAGTGATATAAGGAGTTATTTATCATGAAAAAAGATATTGAGAGTTTTGTGAAATATCCTAAAATTCCTTACATAGATGAAACTTTAGATGTATTTGGCCATGAAGGATATATTTTTGAAAAAATAGACGGATCTTTAACGCAAGTTAGAAAAATCAATGGAGATTTAGTTGGAGGGACTAAAGCAAATTATCTTGATAGAAAAAGGGCTATCAAATCTCCATGGATGTCAGATTTTTTAAAATGGATGTATTCTAATTATTCTCTTCATAATCTCCCAGAAAACATGATTATGTATGGAGAATGGCTTGAACCAATAACAGTAGAATATTTCCCAGAAAATCTAAGAAAATTTTATTTTATTGACCTTGGGTTTGTTGAAGGAAAAAAACCCGTTTTTTATGATTATGAAGAAGCTAGAGGTTATCTAGATAATTGGGGGATTAAGGATGTAGTTGCTTTAGATCCTATTGAAAAAGGATTTTTTGATTATAATTCTGTCATTAATAATTTGGAGAATTATCGTGGTAAACTTGGACTAGAAATTGAAGGAATTGTTTTAAAAAATTACAATCTTCAATTGTTTGCAAAATCTCTCAATAAAAAATATTCTGAAATAAGAAGGCAAGCACAGACTTTAGAAGGAAAATATATTAACAGACCTAGAATTAATAAATCTATTAAAAGACTGAAAGATTTAGGAAAAGAGCCTTTAATTAATGATATTATTAGAGATATTATTAAAGATATAAAGGAGGAATCAGATATCTCTTTTGATCCTATTGCTATTCGTTCACTTATAAAACTGCATAGTTATGTTCGTGATACAGGAAAATGATTTTTTATTATTAAAACTAAAAAAGTTTTTTATTCAAAAGAATTTTCAATGTTTTATAATTTAGAAACGTTTTAGATCACATTGAAGACAAACTATAGTACTTTCTGAAAATTTTAACAAATTAGAAGAATTTTCTGTTTGATCTATTTTTTTTAATCCTGTCAACAGAGCAATTAAACAGACTATATCTCAATTAGTATATATAATAATTAATGAAACTTAGATATATTTCAAGAGTATTGACCATCAGGTTTAAATATGTTTTCTATCTTTTATTTTCATGGAAGTAAAAATAGGTTTAGAGATTCATCAGCAATTGGATACTAATAAGTTATTTTGTAACTGCCCTTCTATTTTAAGAAACGACGAACCTGAGTTTGAAGTTAAAAGAAAATTACATGCTGTTCCTGGTGAAAGTGGAAAAGTTGATATTGCCGTTGAATATGAAGTTGGAAAAGATTTCGATTTTATTTATCAAGGTTATGATACAACTTGTTTAGTTGAATTAGACGAATCGCCTCCAGAATTAATAAATCAAGAAGCTTTGATAACATCTTTACATATAGCTTTGCTGTTGAATTGTGAAATCCTTCCTATTACTCAAATTATGAGAAAAACAGTTGTTGATGGAAGCAACACTTCTGGTTTTCAAAGAACTGTATTGATAGCTAGAAATGGTTATCTTGAGACAGAGTCTGGAAGAGTAGGAATAGAAAATATTAGTTTAGAAGAAGATGCTGCTAGAATTGTTGGAAAAGAAAACAATAAAAAGATTTTTAAATTAGATAGATTAGGAATTCCTTTAGTTGAGATAGGGACTGCTCCAGATATTAAAAACGCAGAGCAGTGTAAAGAGGTTGCACTTCATGTAGGAGACATTCTAAGAAGTTGCAAGGTTAAAAGAGGAATAGGCACAATTAGGCAGGATGTAAATATAAGCATTAAAAATCATCCAAGAATTGAGATTAAGGGTTTTCAGGATGTTAAAATGTTTGTGCCTGTTATTAATAAAGAGGTTAAGAGACAAGAAGAAAATTTAGATAATTTAAAATCAAAAAAATTGATATTAAAACAAACTGGAGAGGTAAGGAATGCTTTAGATAATGGAGAAACAGAATTTTTAAGACCAATGCCCGGGGCTGCTAGAATGTACCCTGAAACTGACCTGCCATTATTAAAAATAATAAGAGAGTTAATTAATGAAGCTAAAAGAACTCTTCCTAAACTAAGGCAAGAAATCAGAAAAGAATTATCTAGAACTGGATTAAAAGAGCACGAGATAAAAATTTTGCTAAAACAAGATAAGTTAGAGGATTTTGAATTTTTATTGGGAATAATTAACGAGCCAAGATTTATATTCAGAGTTTTAATAGAAATTCCTAAAGAAATATCTGCTAAAGAAAAAAAACCTATTTCTGAAATTGAAAATATATTAACTGTTGATATTATTGAAAGCATTCTTAATTATATTAATGGCGGGAAAATTGTTAAAGAGAAGATTAAGCATATAATGGAAGAAATTGCAAAAGGAAAAAGTTTTGAAGAAGCTGTTAAAATAGAAAAAATTGATTTAACCCATTTAGAATCTGAAATCGCAAAAACAGTTAAAGAAAAACCGGGATTAAATATTAATGCTTATATGGGGTTAATTATGGATAAGTTTAAAGGAAAAATTTCCGGGAAAGATGCTAATGATATTTTAAAAAAATTATTAAAATAGTTTTAACTTTTTTCTATTAATATTGCTTTTGTATTTTCTAATAATTTTATAACATTTTCTAATGGCTCTAATATCTTTTTAGTTTCTTTTTCATATCTACCCGACGCATAAAAAGCATTATGTATTAAGTAATCTGTATTATAAAAAACTTCTCCGCCTTGACAATAAAAACTTGTATAATTTAAATGTCTTCTTTGTAAATCTTTATCTTCTTCTCTATATTTTTCTTCATATTCTTGAGATTTTAATTTTAAATTATTTGCTTTTTCGTTTAATCCCAGAGTTTCCGCTACATTTGATAAAAATAACAAATCTCTTTTAACTCTGCCAGTTGTATACGGGCTCTCATTTAAGGCTCTTATTCTTTCTATCTCTCCTTCTGCATAATCTATAAATTCTGGATAATTCATATTAAACTTAATATATTAACATATATATATTTTTTGATAATATGATATAGGTTTTGTTAGCGAGATATTGAAAAAGTTAGTAAAATAATTTATCTTAGTAACTTAGAATATCTTTTATATAAAGTAAGAGAAAAGAATAATTATAGACTATTACTAATTAACTGATTAGAAAACCAGAAAGAAGGATAAATAGGATCATAAGTTAATATTAATTAATGAAACATTTTGAATTCCTAATGAATTTTATCAGAACCGAGCTTACAAATAACTTTATAAATTATTGAAAAGTTAGTTAAATATGGAAAGAACATACATTGGGGAGATATTTAGCAAGAGATTTAATAAATTAAATTTAATAAAATTAATAATACTAAAGTTAAATTTGGAGAGTAGTTATGAGGTTAACAATTATTAATAAAAATGAGAACATATATTAACGAGGTTTTTAATAAGGCATTTAATCAAAAAGATGATGTTGAAGTTTATGGCTGGATTCATGATTCAAGAGATTTGGGAAAAATAAGGTTTCTTGTTTTGAGAGACATAACCGGAAGAGTTCAGATAACTGCAGTTAAAGATGATGTTAGTAAAGAAATTTTTGATTTGATGAATTCTATTTCCAGAGAAAGTGTAGTTAAAGTAAAAGGCAAGCTTAAAAAAAGCAAACAGGCTCCTGGCGGAAGTGAGATAATTCCTAAGAATATTGAAATAATAGCAATGGCAGAGCATCCATTACCAATAGATGTTTCTGATCGTTCAAAGACAGAACTGCCTAAAAGATTAGATTACCGGTTTTTAGATTTGCATAGAGAAAAAATTCAGGCTATTTTTAAAATACAATCAACAATTTCTAATTCATTTAGAGAGCATTTTTTAAATAAAGGATTTATTGAATTTCAACCTCCTTCTATAATTTCAAGTGCAAGCGAGGGCGGAACTGCATTATTTCCAGCACAATATTTTGAAAAAAAAGCTTTTCTTGCTCAATCTCCTCAGTTATATAAACAAATGGCCGCGTGTTCAATGGAAAAAGTTTTTACAATAACTCCTGTTTGGAGAGCTGAAAAACATAATACTGTAAGGCATTTAAATGAATGCAGGCAGATGGATATTGAAATGGCTTTTGCAGACCAGGAAATAGTAATGAAACAAGTTGAAGAGGTTGTTAAATATATTGTTGAGCAGATTATAAAAAAAAATGATAAAGAATTAGAAATTTTAGGAATAATTTTAAAAATTCCGAAAACAAAGTATATTAGTTATGAAGAGACAATTAAACTTCTTAATGTTAAATTTGGAGAAGATTTAACTCCTGAAAACGAGAGAGAGTTAGAGAGAAAATTTCCAGATACAATTGTTTTTGTTCATTCTTGGTCAGCTGATATAAAACCTTTTTATATAATGCCTAAAAATCAAGATGATAAGGCAAAATTAAGCGAGGGGTTTGATGCCATTTATAAAGGAGTTGAGATAACTTCCGGAGGTCAGAGAATTCATATTCCTTCATTGCTTGAAAAAAGATTAAAAGCTAAGGGATTAAATCCTAAAGATTTTAAACACTATGTTGATAGTTTTAGACATGGAGCTCCTATGCACGGAGGATGGAGTATAGGTTTAGAAAGATTAACGCAAGCTTTGCTTAATTTAGATAATATAAGAGAGGCCTGCATGTTTCCAAGAGATAGAGATAGATTGACGCCTTAATTTTATTAATTAAATCTTATTACCTAAATATTTAAATATAAAGAAATATATTCTTATTATGGTGCATGAATATGAACGTAAAGATGAATTATCTGATAAAAAGATGACTGATATAAAAGTTTATAATGAAAAATATGGAGTTTATATGAATAAAAGAGTTAGTGAAAAAGAAGCATTTGAGAGATGGCGAGAAGAATTTTATTCTAGGGAACAACAACCAATAATTGATTTTGAAGCTTGAGTATTAGCATAATGATAACTACAGAAATTTTTCAAATTTTATCCTAATTTTTTCTTAAAAAGTTTTATAAATTATATCTACTTTTAAATATCATGAAAAAAGAGATAGAACCATTAATAATATTAATAATTTTAATTTGTTTATATCTAGTTTCAGCCTCAACCCAATTTTCTTGTTCTGATAATAAAAACCCATCTTCAGATTTAAATGAAATTGAAACAGGAAAAGTTAGAGCAATTAATGAACTTGGCATAGGAGTTACTAAAACAACAGAAAGCGTTTTTTATAAAAGAGTATCTGCAGAGTTATTAATTGATGCAAAAAGATCAGAAGTTTCTAACGAAACTCCCTTAGAAACTGTTGAATTATTGTCAGGAAATCACACTATAAGTTTTTCTAAGACAAATTCTACAACAACAACAATTTTAGTTGATGGAGAGTCAAAAGATATTGGGTTAAAACAAACAGAATCAGCGAAAGGAATGTATGTTATGATAACAGATATAGAATTTGTTGGAACAGGAGCAATAATAAAGTTTATTATAGGTACACAACAAATAACTCTTTCCAATGATCAAAATCCAGCCCAAAAAGTAACCTTTGGTAATAAATCCTTTATAATAGAGATAGATTCAGCGTCAGAAACAGGAGCCTTGATAAAAGTGAGTAAATGCCTTAACAGCGGGATAAATTTCGAAGGAGAGGAAGCAAGCCAAGAAGAAAAACAAGTAAATAGGAAGCCAACTCCTGAAATTAGAACACCAGAACCTAATGAAAGCACTATTCAAGTAAGTGTCGCGGAATTTAATGCAAGAAAAGAAAACCAAAGTCTTCAGACAAATCAAAAAACAGAAAAAATTAAATCCATAAAATTTTTCTCAAGAATATGGAATTGGATAAAAAATCTTTTTGGGTTTAAAAATATTGAAAATAAAATTGTTATAAATAATACCGCTGAAATAAATATAACAAATGAAAGCCTTGTTAATTATAATGCTGAACGCAAATAATTCCTTAGACAATCTAAAATAATTATCATGACATTATTAATATGATTAATTAATCGATGATAAAACTAGTGGTGTTGGTATTTCAATTACCTTATTAATAATAAAGCGCGTAAAAACTAAAGTTTCCACTATAGTATCATTAATCGAAAGTCTACTCATAGAATTATCCAAACCAAGACCCAACTCTTTTCCAAACATTTTTGAAAAAGGTTCTCGCTTTTTCTAATATTATTTTTTCCCTTACTTCAGGCTTTTCTTCAGAAACTGGTTTGATCTTCAATAAAGCTTTTGAGTCAACACCCTCAGTTACAGAATCAATATTAATTGTAAAGTCCTCTTTATTATCTCCGGTAATGTCAAAGCTTTTTTCTTCACCAAAATTTACAAATTCTATTATCTTCACAATTCCGCCAATTTCAATCTGAACCCCGCTTTCATTAATAGAAATTACACCAATATAATGAATTTTATTGTTAATATTTATTGTTAGTCTTTGATTTTCTCCCAAATTTTTTTCAATTTCTTTTTTATCAATTAATTCTTTGTCATCTTCTGAGAAAGTCTTCTCCCATTTATATATTTCTTTTACTTGCTTTAATTCTTCTTCATCTAGTTTTTCATCTCCATACTTCTTACTAATAAAATCTCCGCTACTACCTCCACCACCGCCTCCACCACTTCCTCCCCCACCTCCGCTTCCCGAACCACTACTTGGCGATTCACTAGGTTCTTTAGGAATGCTTGATTTTTCAACTAATTCATATACTGAAAAATGAGGAACTCTAAAAGTAAAATTTCCAGAATTTTTATTCCAAGAAATTATTACACAATCTGTACAAACTTTTCCGTCTTTTAAAACAACAGGGTCATTTAATGTAACATTGTACATAATTATATTAGCGTCTTGGGAGAACATCGGCAACTCTTTTGTATTTACCTCTACTTTATGTTTTTCTATTTTAATGTAAGAGTCTAAATCCAGTCTTTCATAATAATCTCCAACTTTTCTCCTTAAATCCAGTGAGTGAGGATAACTAATCTTCCCAAATTTTCTTTTTCCAATTTCAAATCTAGTTAGATTATATATAGAAGTATTTGACCAATTTAATGGAGTTTCCCACCATACATTATTCCACGATCCTATATCAAAATTGTATGCTATTGGTAGAGGGCATCCTACAGAATCAATATAATATTTCAAATAAGATTGCGTGTTAGGGCACACATCTTTGTTATCTCTTACCCCATCTCCGTCACTATCATTTACAAAATAAACTTTTAGAATTCCGTTATTGAAATTTTTGCTTGAAATATTATTAACGTTTATCGATATGTTAGAGGCATTTGACCTGTTAATTATAGGATTAACATCGAAATAATAATAAGAATCTCTCGTTAGGTTTGATTGTAAAATCCAGGTATAATAAGAAATACTTTTATTTTCCTTACTTTCGTAACTTATAAAAATATTAGTAATTATATTTTTTATTATATTTTCTGAAGAATTATCTTTAATGTTAAGGCTAATTCGAAGGCCTTCGCATGATTTCTCTCCTTCTGTACTTAATACTACAAATTCACCCTCATAAGCAGTTATTTTATTACGCCAATAAGCATTATTCAATTCGCATCTGCAATTATTTGAGATCTCATCTGATAAACCATCACAATCATTATCTCTATAATCCCAACAGCTTTTTTCAGCAATTTCATAATTCACGCCATAAAGAGAAGCATTACATGCAAACCAGCCAGCAATTCCTCCACATTGTTTGTATTTAAGAGAACACACCCCTTTATTTAAATCACATAAAGGAGGAACTAAATTATCATCAGTTTTATTATTACAATTATTATCTAATCCATCGCAAATTTCTAATGCAGGGAAAATACCACCAACACATATACCATCCCATTTTCCATTTACACAATTTTCTATTCCAGCTTTACATAAACCAATATTTAAACTGCAAGAACGAGTTTCTCCAGTATTACAAGGAACAACATCACTTGCAGTTTTTAATGAATCTAATCTTCCACTACCTACTTCGTTTTCAGCATAAGGAAGTTTAATTGTATTTTTTGTTAATAGTATCTTTACTTCAATAGGAGTTAATGAAGGATTTTGTTGAAGTAATAAAGCTACTGCTCCTGAAACATGAGGAGTTGCCATACTTGTTCCAGATAAATAACTATAGCCATTGTTAGGAATAGCTGCATAAATAGAGACGCCAGGAGCTGTAATATCTGGTTTATTGATACTTCCTCCTGACCAGATAACAGGGCCTCTTGAACTGAAATAAGCTAGTTTATCATATTTATCTGTTGCTCCTATAGTAATTGCTTTTCTTGCTGTTCCTGGACTTAATATAGTTTTATTAGATGGTCCTGAATTTCCAGCTGCAACAACAACTACAACACCAGCATCAACTGCATTATCAACTGCTCTGCTTAGAGGATCATCAGGATTTCCTCCACCTCCTAAACTCATACTAATAATATTAGCATGGTCTGAAAAATTTCCGTCATTATTAGGATCAACAGCTCTTTCAATTCCAGCAATAACTCCGCTCGAAGTTCCATAACCATATCTACTAAGAACTTTATAAGCGAGAATTTTTGCATCAGGAGCAACTCCTTTCAAAACTCCATTTCCTGCAGCAGTTGCAGCTACATGAGTTCCATGATAATGGTCATCAACAGGATCATTGTCATAATTAATAAAATCATATCCTCCTATAACCTTACAATTAGCTCCAAGACATCCTCCTAAATCATTATGTTTATAATCAACTCCAGTATCTATAACAGCTATAACAATGCCTTTTCCAGTTAGGCAAGCTTTTCCAGATGTAGCACAATTATTTCCATTAGTATCCAATTTCCAGACATCATCCGCATTAATCAAAGGGACAGATTCCTTTAAGGTAATTTCTACTTTTTCATCGAGATAAACATCTTTTACAAATATTGATTGCTTAATTTTTTCAGCCTCTTTTTCGCTAAGATTTAAAACAACTCCATTAAAAACATTGTAAAATTCTAATTTAGGAATAATTTCATTAGTTTGAGTTGGTTCAGGTGGTTGGGTTGGTTTTTGAAGAGTTTCTATAGGCTGGGTAACCTCTGCTGGAGCAGGCTCTGTAACTGGAGTTGGTTCTGCTGGTTGAGCTAATTCAGGAGTTTGAGTAGTTTCTGGAGATTTAACTGATTCTGAAGGTTGAGCAGTTTCATTTATTGCAATATTATATCCAGTTAATTTATTTAAGATTTTTTCTCCGATTATTATAAACGATCTTATAATTTTTTTAGATAACAAGATTATAGTATTAATTATTTTAATCATTGGAGGTTCTTTTTTCCCCAATAAATTTTCAATATCATCTATTGCTAGAGAGTGTTCTTGCTCTAATTCTTTTTCATAATTTATTACTTCGATATCTTGTACAGCTCTTCCTTGAATTCCAGATTGTTGATTAGCTTCTTTTTTCAACAACCCCTTATTTTCAAATCTTTTTAATAAAGGTTCTTTATTAAATTCAATGATATAACTTCTTTTTTCCTCTGGTTCTTTTGATGTTTCATTAACTATAGTTTCATTTACAAAAGTCTCTTTAGTTAAGTTAGAAATTGTTTCATTAGTTATTGTTAGATTCGTTTGATTTACCGAAATTGTTATATTTGTTTCATTTAATGTTGTATTAATAGCGATTGTTTCGTTTGTTATATTTATTGTCTTATTGACAATCGTTTCATTTATAGTTATATTAGAAATTGTTTCATTAGTTGTCGGGGTTATTACTGTTTCATTAATCATTATATTTTCGGTCGCATTCTGACTATTATTCTGTCCGGTCGCAAAAACAATTAACAAAAATATAATTAGAATTAATATACTAACAAATAAAATAATCCTTTCAACCTCTTTTTTCATATGAATAAAGAATAAACTAACTTTATAATACTTCCCCACAATAATAGTAACTGACATAAATTTCGTTCTGCTCTTCTATTGTTATTTGAACTTAATTATTATAAAGCTAGTAAAACAGCGATGGAAGTCTGAAAGTAGGTTTAATAATATACTTTGTTTTAATATAGGCTCTTAGATTATTATTTTTGACCCTTACTAACCATTATCGATTTAATTGTTAATAGAAATGAAATTTCTAAATATTTAAAAACTTCAATAAATTTTAAATATCATGTTTACTAATTAATATTATGGAAAAAACAGAAATTCAAAAACAAGCAAAAGAAATTCTTGATAGATTTGCGAAAGCTCTTGAAAAAGTTAAAACAGAAGAAAGTTTTTATGTTGATAGAAAAGAATTTGAGAGAGCAGAAATTAAAAGTAAATGTGAAGATTTTAAACAAGAGTTACTTAAAAATGCGCCACAAAAAGACAGTGATTTTATAATTGCTGAGAAAGGTATCTGGAAAAAATAAGACAATATGCAAAATGCCAACAAAAAAAGAAAAAACTTCTAAAGATAATAATAAGAAATATAAATGCAGAAAGACTCTAGATGAATTAAGCGAGAATTCTTTGTTTAATTTGAAATTTAAAACAGAGAAAAGTCTTAAAGAAAATTTCTTAAGATTATACAGATTTGTTGAAAAAGTTGATGGCATTATCTTAATGTTAAATAACGAAGCACAATTCAGTAGATTGGATGGGATCTATAATAGGATTAAAAGAAGGGCAGAGGAAATTAATGATTATCTTCCAGATATTATGAAAATTGATTGTTCAGAATATGATAAAAAATATCTAGAATTAACTGATAAAATTGAAAGTATAAATAAAAAGTATATAGAAACAGAGAGTAGTAAAATAAGAAATGAACGTTTTACAGAAAAGCTTGGTTCAAACAACTCCCAGAATAATCCAAGATATTATGCTCAGATATCAGTCTCTTCAATAAGGCATTCAATTTCAGAAGCTCGTAGTTAAAGTAGAAAAAATTTAAAAATCAGAAATTGACAAGTATTAAAAGAGGGGTAACCAAAAAATTTAAAAAATAAGTTATAAGTAGTTTAAAAAAGTGTGAGATTCTATCTAAAAAGTTAAATTCATGATAATCAAATTAAAAAATGCTAAAAGAAAAACTAATAGATATTAGAAATAGGAAATTAAGCGCAGAAGAAAATATAAGGAATTTTTTTTCTAAAATTAGGAAGGATAATCCTGAATTTAATGCTGTCTTGCATTTAAATGAAAAAGCCTTTGAGCAAGCCAAGGAAATTGACAAAAAAATTAAAAACGAGGAGAGAATTGGAAAATTAGCTGGTTTGGGGTTTATTGTTAAATCTAATATTAATGTTAAAGGATTAATTTGTAATTGTGGTTCGAAGACTCTTGAAAATTATGATTCTGTTTTTAATGCTACCGTTATTGAAAAACTTTTGAAAGAAGATGCTATTGTAATAGGAATGGCAAATATGGATGAGTTTGCTTGTGGCAGTAGTGGTGAAACAAGCGCATTTGGATCTTGTAAAAATCCAAGAGCTTTAGATAGAATTCCTGGGGGCAGTAGTTCAGGTTCAGCAGCCGCAATTGCTGCTGGATTTTGTGATTTTTCTTTAGGAAGTGATACAGGAGGAAGTATTAGAAACCCTGCAAGCCATTGCGGTATTACAGGATTTAAACCAAGTTATGGAGCTGTTTCAAGATATGGATTAATAGATTTATCAATGAGTTTAGATCAGATAGGCCCTTTAGGAAATAATGTTAGTGATTGTAAGATTATTTTCGATATTATTAAAGGTAGAGATGATAATGATGCAGTCAGCAGAGATTTTGATAATAAAACCAAATCCAGTAAAATAAAAATTGGTATTTTAAAAACGAATGCTGATGAAAAAATCTGGAGTAAGATAATAGAAATAGTAAATAAAGTTTGTGTTAAAAAATTATATAAAACAAAAAATTTTGAGCTTGATTATGTTGATTTAGGGATTCAAACTTATTATCCTATAGTATATGTTGAATTTTTTTCTGGGACTAGAAAGTTTGATGGCAGAAAATATGGTTATAAAATTGAAGAAGTTTGTGGAGAGGAAGTTTTAAGAAGAATTTTAGGAGGACAGGAAATCAGTAAGCATGAGTTTGCTGGGAAATATTATAGAAAAGCTTTATCCGCTAAAAAAACTATTGAAAAAGAATTTGAAAATGCTTTTAATGAATTTGATATTATTATTATGCCAACTGTTCCTAAATTTCCTCACAAATTAGGAGAAAAAATTTCTGTAGATGATATGTATAATTATGATGCTCTTACCGTCCTTGCTAATTTAGCTGAAATCCCTGCTATTAGTATTCCCTGTGGAAATATTAATGGAATTCCTATTGGATTGCAATTAATGGCTGGAAAAGGTAATGATAGTATGTTATTAGAAATTGCGAAGGGGTTTGAATGAAAAGACTCTAGAAAAAGGAGATATTTTCATTACTCCAATAAGTTTATGTGAAATTTATAAAGGAGTTTATTTATATGGTGAGGTTGAAGAAGAGCTTAAAACTTTTGAAGAAGTTCTTGGCTGGTTAAATATTCTAAGCTTTAATAAAACGATTTGTTTAGAGTTTGGTATGGAGTATGCAAGACTTAAAAAATAGGAAAAATGACCAAAGAATTTGATTTAATAATAGCTTGTTTCGCTAAAGTAAATAATTTGATTTTTGCAACTAAAAATAAAAAGCATTTTAAAAATATAGATATAAAAATTGAAGTTTGGTAGTTGATGAAGGAGTTTGAAATTAATTTTTATGTTTTTTATGTTTTTTCTTTTTTTTCTTTTTAAGATAATATCCTAATAAGATTAATAAAATTGATGATATCAATAAGATTGATAATAAGGGAGTTTTATTTTTTTTCAAATTTCTTAAAATTCTTATCCGTAAAGGGCTTTTTACAATTATAGGAAAAGTTTCTGAAAAATATTGAACTTTGTTAACAAATACATCAAGAGTTAGATTATATGATCCATCTGTTGTTTTCTCTTTTGGCTTTCCAACCATTTCAAAATCTGCTTTTTTGTCCTTTAATCCAAGGATTAAATAATCATTAAAATTAAAATCAGGAGAATTAATCTTAAAAGCGAGGTTTTCATTATTAATTTCGCTTTTATATCTTATTTTTATTGGGACTTCAGCCCCTTCTTCTATATTTAATGGTTGTATTATAACAAGTGAGCTGAGTTTAATTACAGCATCCCCACTGATTCTTATACTTGGTATTGAATATCCTTCAAAAGATCCAGGAGGTATTTTGGGGAAGGATTTTTGGAAATTACTACTATCTATATTTTCACCTTCTATATTAACTATGATTGTTCCTTGTTGATCTGCTGCTTTTACCAAACATATTATTAATAATAATATCAAAAATAAAAATATTTTTTTCATTATCTATTTAAAACATTATACTTTTTATAAGTTTCTAGTGGATTGACTTTGTAAAAAGTTTCTTAGAAAATCTTGAAAATATTATTGATCTCTAAAAAAAATCAATCTTTTATATGAGATGAATCGCACTATTGCTGTTACAGACAATTATATTAATTTATTATTAAAAAGTTTGATATTGAGATATGTAAGGAATCGGTTCATCATTTAGTAAAACCATTTAAGGTTTGAGAATGTCAAATAAAAGGGTTTTAAAACAACCACTTAAGAAAGAATTAAGCTTGAAATCCGGTAATAGTTACTGTAGTGCTTTTAGCACCTGCTGGTTCGCTGGTAGATATATATATCAGTATATGAAGGAAAACTTCATCATATTGATTATTAAATTGAAAAGAATTAACAGCTCTTGTTGGAACTGCCGGTGCATTAGGAATTACACATGTAGTATCTGTAGGATTAGGTTGAGTTGTACAAGGAGAAATAGCTACATCAAAACAACCAACTGTAGGCTTATTAGTCAGACAAGCATCAACCTTTGCATATCCTCCGGTTCCATAAGGAGCTCCATGATCAACCCAAAATTTTAACCTGCTATCAGAAGCTGAAAAAAGTCCAGGGCTCTCGCTAATATCAACATTAATCTTAACATTTCCATTATTTCTAAGAACAAAGGGATCATCATTTGGATTGCCAGGAATTATATCAGTAGCATAAGAATTTCCTGCACTAGTACCAGAAAAACTAACAGTATCATCAATTCCTATTACAACCGCGTTATCTATAATTATGACATCAACAATAGCACCGACAGGAACATTTATAGTCCCTTCTTGCGGAGGAGCTTTTAAAACCGGCTTTTGAAAAATAGATACTCCAATTAAACTAGATATAATTGAAACAATTACAACAATTATCAAGCATATAATAAAATCTCTGTTCTGCATTATGACCCTCCGGTTTCTACAATTTCAACAATAATCTTCCCCTTTTCTTGTGCTCCTAAATTTGGTATAACCTGAACAACAACGCTTCCTGAATCTGTTGATATTTTTGAACCACCATAAAAACTTGCTATGAGGTAACTAATACCAAAAGATAAAATAATCGCTAAAATAATAACTAAAAAAATTGTGTTAAGTGTAATATTCTTTTTTAAATTTTTTTCTTTCACTTTCTCTGCCTCTTTTTTTATTAATTATAGATATATATGATTTTATTATTTAAAAACCCTTTGATGAATGATTTTGTAACTGAAAAGGTGGTAGTTTTAAAAAATTAAGTTTTTTTGCGAGATAATTAGTATTTCTTAATATTTCTGATAACTATTTAGGATTATTTTCAGTTTATTATTGATAAATCAGACTTTTATTACTTGTTTGGTTATAGTATCTATAAAAAAGCATTTATAAATACAATAATCTTTTTTAAAATATGAAAAGAATATTTTTATTAATGCTATTAATAATCCCTCTTATTTCAGGTTTAGGAGTTTCTCCTGGTATAATTGAAATTGGTTTTAGACCAAATTTAGATACTAGCTTTGAAATGACTGTTACTAACACTCCTCAAGCATCAAGGGACGTCGAAATATATTCAAATTTAAAAATTTTAGACGAAAATATTGTAAATGAATTTACTAAAATTATTAGCTTTGAGAAAACAAAATTTTCTTTCACTGAGAATGAAACTAATAAAAAATTAAAAGTTAATTTAAAATTTCCTGAAGGATTTAGTAAAGAGGGAGTCCATGAACTAAGAGTTGGCGCTAGGCCATTTATAAGTGGTGGAGAAGGATTAGCTGTGAGAGCTGGAAATGAAATTAGAGTTTTGGTTAATGTTCCTAAAGAATATGTCAATGAAAAATATGCAATAAAAAAAGAATTAAAGATATCAAAAATAATAGCAGATAGCGTCAAGAAAGGGGAGAATAGTCAAATTAAAATTTTTATAAAAAGTGAATCTAAAACTACATTGAACAATGTTTATGCTCTAATTAAAATTTTAAGAGAGGAGAAAGAATTAACAACTTTAGAAACTGAAAAAATTAGTATAGGTTCTGAAGAAGAGAAAATTCTTCAGTCTGTTTTTAATGTAGGAGGAAATTCAGGCATTCTAACTTTAAATGTTGAAGTTTTTTATGAATCAAATTCTGTCAAAGGAGATGGTTTATTAAATATAATTGAAGAGGGGGAAGGTGAAATTAAAATAACTAAATATAACAATAAGTTTTTATGGTTATGGATTTTATTAATCATTTTGTTATTAATAAGCATATTTTTTGTTTTATTTTTATTATGGAAAAGAAGAAAAGAAAATAAGCAAGAACAATTTTTAAAAACAAGCTAATCAGATTATAATAATTTATAAAAATTAACAATATAATATTAAATATTTATTTAAAAATACAGATTTTCCTCATTTAAAAAAGATGATATAAAAATTAAATTAATAATAACCAATTTATTTTAATTAAAGTTTATATAAAATATGGTAAAATATAACAACAAAAAAATTTTAATTATTTTAATTTTGGCTATCTTAATATTAATTATTTTATTATATTTTGTTAATCCTGGATTTCTTGATAGATACTCAAAAAATAAAATAGTCCATATACAAAAAACTCCGGTGATTTTTGAAATCACAGACCAAAAAATTATAGGAATTGATGTTGATACAGATGCCTTAAAATTAGGAACAATTATGAAAGGAAATTTCATCGAAAGAAAATTAACTGTTGTAAATCCTTTTTTATTTGATATTCAGGTTCTTATTAGCTTTAGCAAGAATATAGATGATTTTGTAAATATTTCTTCAAACGATTTTGTTTTAAATAACAATGAAAATAAGACTTTAATTGTTACGCTTAATCCGTCCAATAATGCTTCTAATGGAAATTATAGCGGAATTATGAAAGTTGTGATGAAGAAAATTTGAGATTCACATAATTTTTTAAATAGGTTTAACTTTCTCTTTTTATGGAAAAAATGATTATTATTTCATTGATCATTTTAATTAGTATTGCTTTAATCGGAGTAATTATTTTCTTTCTTTATGATAATATTTATCAAAGTCCGGTGATTGGAGAAAATTGCAGCATTATTACTAAAAATGAAGGAGAGAATAAAATAGATATTGTGTTTTTTGCAGATGGTGTTAAAAAAAATAAAATAAACGAATACGTTGATTTTTTTCTTAATTCAGAGCCTTTTTCTAATTATAAAAATAAGTTTAATTTTTATTATGTTGGAAATGAAAAATGTGAGATAATGGAAGATACTCTTTTTTGTTATTCAAAAGATTTGATAAAAAAATCTTCTATATGTCCTAATGATTATATTGTTGTTTTGTCTGATAACCAAGAAGAAATAAGAAGCAGTTCTTACCTAAATGTTATTTCATTAAATGTAAATCACCATAAAAATGTTTTTTTACATGAGTTTGGGCATACATTTGCAAATCTCGCAGACGAGTATGTTCCATCAGTCATTCCTTTCTTTTCTAAAAATTGTGTAAGCAAATGCGATAATTTTAAAGAATATAATATTGAAAAATGTTTCGATGGCTGCAGCAAAAATAATTATTTTAGGTCAAGTGAAGAATCTATTATGAGAAATCTAAAAACAAATAATTTCGAGAAAGTAAATACTATATTAATAAATAAAAATTTAGATAAATATGAATGATTTATTAAAATGTCAGCTAATAAACCAAATTTAAAACTCAGAAAATCTCTTAGTTTAATTTTATATTCAAAAAAATACAGTTTTCTAAAGATTCAAAAATTAAATTTAATAAAATTAATATCGTTAATTTTATTTTGGTTATTATTTTTTATTTTTATAGATGCCTCTATTATTGAAAAAGAATATATCTTGCTTGATGTTAAATATGAAAATGAAAAATTTATATTATTGGACAAGAGTTTAGAAAAAGGAAATTTTCCAGTTATAAAACATAATTTAGACAAAAAATATGAAATAAAATTAGTTTCAGAAGACGGGATAGTATTATATAAGAATTCATTTGATCCTAGTTTTTTATATTCCGATAATCCGATTGGGGATTCGCTATCAGGAGGAGTTATTATTTTAAATAAAGCAGAATTTTATATTGCTATTCCTAGCGAAAAGGAGGGAAATAAAATAGAAATTTTAAAAAATGGCGAAAAAATATTTGAGGAGGAAATTTATAATGTTGGAGCAAAATATTGCAGAATTAAATAAAAAAGGAATTTCAGAAATTATTATATTTATATTTTTAATAATATTAATTATTACTCCAATTTTAGTTTTATGGGCCATTACAAAAGGAATTATTTTAAAAAGCCCTTCTCCGTATTACGATTGTATTACCGATTTTTCTAGTTTTTCTATAGAAAAGGCTTGTTATCTGAATAAAGATGAAATAAAAATAACTATTAAAAGAGGGCAGGATAATGTTAAAGTTAATAAAATAAAATTTGAATTTTCTCCTTCGAATGCTTTATGGGAAATCTCTGGTGAAAAATGTTTAGACGTCAGATTAGAGGACAAAAAATATGGAGGATATTGTAATATTGTTGATAATTTAAGAAGTATTTCTTATATTTTTAAAATAGATAATTTAGAAATTCAGGAAAAAGTTTTGGTTG
>CAYIJD010000003.1:0-31793 GCA_964363655.1 Candidatus Woesearchaeota archaeon
AAGCTGAATTTAATTCTTTAAGCAATAATATGTTTCATCAGTTTTCTAAAGAAGTTCAGGAGGAAATAGGATTACCTGAAGGCAATAGAGTTTTTCCTCTTTGGCAGGCATGGTTGAAGAAAGAGGTAAGGGGGTGGAGGGTTTAATGGTTTTAAAAGGAGATTATTTTAAGTTAATGCCATCTATTTAAAGTTTTACAAAAGCTAACTTTTATTAATAATTTTTTCTATTTTATTAAAGTTAATCTTCTGCTTTTAAATCATAAAAATACCATTCAAGGCCAAACTTATAGGATGATTTCTTTTTGGATATTGTTAAACAGTTTTCTTCAATTAAACTCTCAAAGAGAGAAACGTTTCCTTTATTTGAATGAACTATTTTGATAATGCCTTCTTTGTTTAGATAATTTTTTACTTGACTAAAAAATCTTCTATGAATAGAAAAATTAGGATCAAATACAGCAAGTTCCCACTTTTCTTTTATTTTATGAGGAACTATAGGAAGGTATGCGATTACAACATCGAATTTTTCTTCAACATTTTCAAATAAATCACTTTCTAAAGCAGTGACTTTATCTTCTAGTTTATATTTTTTTATGTTGGCTATAGTATTCTCAACAGCTTCTGCATTAATGTCTACAGCTAGGACTTTTTCTGCTTCACTTAATCCAGCTACAATAGTTCTAATTCCAGTTCCACTTCCAACATCTATAACTTTTTTGCCTCTATAGTTTTTTATATCATGTTCAGTTACCCCATTTAATTTTGAGGAGTAAGGTAATGGAAAAAAAGATCCTAGGAAAAACTATTAATTCTATTCCTCTATATGTTGAAATATAAGGATTTTTTACAGAACCAATTTGTTCTAGTAGAGCTTGTGTATGAAGGTCAACTTCTAAATAATTTTCATGTACGAACCTTGATTCTATTAAACTTACTCCCATCTCCTTAATCTCCTCCTTATTACAAGACTAAATCTTTCTTGTTCCATCTTTTCTAAATAATGAAATGGTCTATATTTCTGTTCATATTCATTTCTCGCTGCTCTTAATAATATAAGACTTCCTGGAGAAGAGTCTATTTTTATAGAGTTGGTTTTCTGTCTGTCATTACAAATATAAAAATCGGCATTACCATCGAGAACAAAGATTGAGATTAAATCAATATCTCTTTTATAATCTCTATGAGGAGTTATGCCAATAGAATTTTTAGGATAATAATTAATATAAAGAGAACTAAAATTTTTATTCTGAAAATTTGCTTTTTCGGCTATTTCTTCATAAATTGTTAAATATTCTTTCCTAAATTCATATAGATAATTTTTAAACCAAATCTCTCCAATTATATCATCAAGAGAAAGCATTTCCATTTCTTGAATTACCTCATTTTCTATTCTTGGAACTTTTTTAAAAAACCTTTTTGAAAAAATTGAGCCTCTAAGCAATTTTTTTCTAGCCTCTTCGAATAAAATATCAGGAATAGATATTGCTCCTATTTTAGAGAAATCATAAAGTTCATTTACTATCAAATCTAGATTAATTTTACTTCTATTAAGGTATTCGTTTTCCATATACTATATAATTTTGATTATTATTTATAATTAATTCTCACATAAGGGGGGAATAGATTGGAAAAATTTATATATTATACTGGATTATATAAAATATGGATATTAAAATACTTGAAAGAATTGGCTTCACAAATGGGGAAATAAAAGTATACCTTTCATTATTAAATTTAGGCAATGTTTCTTCAGGGCCTATTATTAAGAGTTCGGAAATAGCTGGCTCTAAAGTTTATGATATTCTAGAAAAATTAAAAAAGAAAGGATTAGTTAGTGAAACAATTAGAGGAAAAATAAAATATTTTAGAGCAAATTCTCCTAAGAGAATTTTAGACTATATTAAAAATAAAGAAAAAGAGTTGAAAGAAGAACAAAAAGAGTTTAAGAAAATATTGCCAATTTTAATTGAAAAACAGAAATCTAAGGAAGAGGTGCAAGAAGTTAAAGTATACATAGGATATGAAGGAATAAAAACTTTTTATGAAGATATGGCTAATAGTTTAACAAAAAAAGATGAGTATTTAGGGTTTGCTTTTCCTGAACAAGCGGTTATAAATAAATTCATAATTAATTTGTTTGATAGATATCATGAGAGAAGAGCAAGGACAGGAGGAAAAAGCAAGATGTTGGTTCCTATTAATAATAAACTAAATAAAAAAAGACTGGCCAAACCACTTCACAGGCTATATGAGTTTAGAGAAACAGAACATTCTTTTCCTCAAGGCATATCTATTTTTAAAGATATTGTAGCAACTTTTAGCTGGGGCAATCCTCCAAGGTTGTTTGCAATAAAGTGCAAAGAAAATGCAGATGAACATAGAAGGTTTTTTTATAAATTATGGGATAATGCTAGGAGACCGAGATTAAAATAAGAGAAAATTAATAATTAAAATTAGATTCTGTTACATAAAATAAATATTTGTTAATTTTTTTTCTATACACAACAGATAACTTTAAATATCAAATGATAATTAATAATATCAAATGATAGTAAAAAATATCAATGATAGGATTAAGGAATATTTTTTTTTAAATCCAACTGTAAAGTTAAGGGTAAGGCAGATAGAAAGAGAGTTAAAACTTCCTTTGCCTTCAGTAATAAGATATACGAAAGAATTAGAAAAAGAAGGGATATTGAAAAAAGAAGAAACTTCTGGAGCAGTGTTTTTTTCTTCAGATAGAACGTCTAAATATTTTTTATTAGAAAAAAGACTTTTTAATATAAAACTCCTATTTGAATCTGGTTTAATGGATTTTATAATTAAAGAATACAGCAATCCAGTAATAATTGTTTTTGGCTCATACTCAAAAGGAGAAGATATAGAAAATAGCGATATTGATTTATATATACAATCTTCTTCTAAAAAAGAGATTAAACTAGAAAAATTTGAAAGTATATTAAAAAGAAAAATACAGGTTTTTGTTTATTCAAATATAAATAAAATAAATAATGATCATTTAGCAAATAACATAATTAATGGAATTATTTTAAATAATTTCCTAGAAATATTTAAATGAGAATGGTTTATAAAATATTAATGATAAAAGCCAGATAAATCTCACTATTAAAAAGCGATTTTATGAAAATTAAATTTAATGGAGAATGGACTCAAGCTTAAAACTGGATTGTGCTATTAGAACATAATGAAAGAAGCGTCATGGAGCGATTGTCTGCATTCAAATTTATCAATTAAAATAACTCCTGATAAAGGAAGAGCAAAATCTTTAATTGAAACAGCGGAAGCCAGAATAAAATTTTCTAATAAAGAATTAAATGAAAACACAGCCAATTATATCTTTGAAGATTATTATTCTTCAATTTTAGAGGTTGTTTATGCCTTTGTTATTTTAAAAGGATATAAAGTAGATGGTCATATCTGTTTAGGGTTTTTTATTAGAGATGTCTTAAATAGAGAAGATTTATTTAGAATGTTTGATGATTGCAGATTTAAAAGAAATTCATTAATTTATTATGGAAAGAAAATGGATTTTGAAACAGCTAAAGATTCTATTGAAAAGGCAAAAAAATTAATAAATGAATTTAAAAAAATTTTAAAAGAGGAGTTGAAATAAAAATAGATTAAAAAAATGGACACAAAAGAGGTTTTAGAGAAGTATTCAAGAAAAATTGAACAGGAAGTTAGTAGTGAGAATAGAAAATTAGAAGTTTCTGAAATTTCTCAAGAATATAGGATTTTTAAAAGAGATATGATGCCAGATTTTTCTAGATATGAAAGATGGGTTAGAAGTCTAGGCACTAAGATTAGAGTTAAGATTTCCCCTAAAGAGGATATTAAGTTTAGACAACAATTAGTGGCTGCTCATATAGATCTAGAACCAACAGAGGTAGTAGGTTTTGCAGTAATTACCTCTCTTCTTTTATTTTTTTTAGGGGTTTTAGCAAGTATTGCAATTTGGTTTATTAATGAGAGTTTTCCGGCATTTTTCTTGTTTTTAATTTTAATAGTAAGTATGTTTTTATTTTATTATTTTTATAGCATGCCTAATAGATTAGCTGTAAGGTGGAGACTAAAAGCTAGCAGTCAAATGGTGCCAGCTGTTCTTTATACTGTTATTTATATGAAACATACAAGTAATTTAGAAAGAGCAATTAGTTTTGTTGCCCAGCAAATAGAACCGCCTCTAGCTTTAGATTTTAAAAAAGTTATTTGGGATGTTGAAACAGGAAAATTTTCTAATATTAAAGATAGCATTGATAATTATCTAGATTTTTGGAAAGATTATAATATAGAGTTTGTTGAAAGCTTTCATTTAATAGAAAGCAGTTTATATGAACCGGATAATTCTAGAAGAATCCAAATTTTAGAAAGAGCATTAAGGGTTATTTTAGACGGCGTTTATGAAAGAATGCTGAAATATACTCACTCAATTAAATCCCCTCTAACCAACATTTATATGTTAGGAATTGTTCTTCCTACTTTAGGATTAGCTTTATTGCCTCTAGCTTCTACTTTATTAGGGGGAGCAGTAAGACCTCATCACATTTTTGTATTTTTTAATTTAATAATTCCGTTTTTTGTTTTTTATTTAGTTTCTCAAGTAATGTTAAAAAGACCGGGCGGTTATGGAGAAACTGATTTGTTAGAGAATAACCCTTATTATTATGAATATAATTCTAAAAAACCTTATTTAATTGCATTACTAATTGCAGTTCCTATTTTTTTAATTGGAATATTGCCTTTAATATTTGGGTATACTCCAATTCCTCAATGGCTTGGTTTAAATAACGACTTTGATAATCCAAGTTGGTTAAGGTTTTTAGGAGCAAAAAGTTTTGATTTTATTGACATTTCTAGAGGAAAGGTTGGACCTTTTGGAACTTTTGCTCTGTTGCTGAGTTTACTAGTTCCTTTTTCAGTTTCTATATTTTTTATGATAGCTTTTTCAATGAAAACTAAAAATTTGATTAAAGCCAGAACTCAAACAGAAGATCTAGAAAATGAGTTTAACAGCAGTTTGTTTACTCTTGGAAATAGGCTAGGAGACGGTATTCCTGCTGAAGTTGCTTTTGCTAAAGTTGCAGAATCAATGAAAGGCCAGAAAACAGCAGATTTTTTTAGAATAGTTAACGTGAATGTTAGATCAATGGGAATGAGTTTAGAAAGCGCTATTTTTGATCAGAGAAGAGGAGCTTTAATTTACTATCCAAGTAATTTAATATCGACTAGCATGAGAATCTTAATTGAAAGTGTAAAAAAGGGATTAAGAGTTGCTGCAGAAAGTTTAATGAGTATTTCAGAGTATGTTAGGAATATTCAGAAAATTAATGAAAGACTTAGAGACTTGTTAGCAGATGTTGTTAGTGATATGAGAAGCAATATGACTTTTTTAGCTCCTTTATTAGCCGGAATTGTCGTTGGTCTGGCTGCAATGATTACTGGAATTTTATCTCAATTAAAAATTTTAACAGAATTGAAGGGAGGAGATGTTACTGGATTGGGAAATCTTGCTAATATAACAAGACTTTTTAATGTTGAAAATATGATTCCTCCTTATCATATGCAGCTAGCTATAGGAATTTATATTATTGAGGTAATTTTTATTTTAACTGGAGCTTTGGTTACAATTGATTCTGGAGAAGATAGATTAAGAAGAACTTATGAAGTTTCAAGAAGCTTGCTAAAAGGAGGCTTTTTGTATTTAATAACTGCTTTTTTTTCTATTGTTGCATTGTCTTTATTAGCAAGCGTGGCTTTACAGGGGGTGTTTGCGGGGTAGTTTAAAAATTTTATAAATGTGTTAAACTAACAGTAAAAATATAACTACTATTAAGTTATAAAAATAGAAAGGTTTATATATTAATTAATACATATAATATTATGGTAAACCAAAAAAGGCCGGGCGGAACTTTAAAAGGAAAGCCTGTTGAAGGATTGGATGGAAAATGGTATGATCCATTTGGCAATGAAATAATATTTGATTCAAAAGATTTAGAGTATTCTAACAGATTTTGGTCTCATTCAAAACCTCTTGGATTAAAAGAAGTTATGATTGAAAATATAATTACTGGAGAAAAATCTGGTTCTATAGGCAGTTTTGTAAGTTCAGATGGTATTCTAGAAGATGATAGAGAGAAACTATCAGCATATAAAGTTTTAGCTCAACAAATTGGTTATGAAGTAGGACAATTTTCATTTAATGATGGGGCATATACAGCACTAGCTCCTATAAGAAAATCGAATTATCTTCCATAATTTTAATAATATTTATTAAAATATAACTCAAACAAATTTAAAGCGTAGTTAAATTAGAAATATTTTCTTTAGAAAGTAATTCTCTATATCTTTTATTAGAATTTACTTTATCCCATTCATATGTTGGCACAGAAATAGTTTTATCTTTCATTTTGTGAATTATATCATATTTGCAAAAGGGATTATATTCAACAACTTTTGAGAGCCCTTTGACTAGTTCTTTGGCAATTTCATCATCTTTTCCTTTAATACTGACAACTAGATGATTATTAAATATATGGCTTATTATAACTGTTTTATTTTTATATTTAAAATATCCAAAATCTTGTTCAAAATCTTTTTTATCTAAACCTGCTTGATCTACTAAATCTTTTTCTACTAAAATAATATGCCAAAGTCCATTTCTTTGTAAGGTTTCTACCATTTACATTTTGATTATTTTAGGTTTTTAATAATTACTATAACACATTGACATCAACCAAATATTTATTAATCTTATTTATTATTAATAAATATGAAAAGAGGTAAAATAGAGAAAGTAATGTTGGGTAAAAATGGATTTAAAACAGATCATAACTTATATCATAGAGATCTTAGATGTTGGAGAAGTTCCTCTGTTGTAAATACTTTTACAATTAATTGTTCTTTAAAATGTAAATCATTAGACCAAATTGGTAGGTTCATTAATAAAGCTAGTGCTAGATATTCTGTGTCATCTTTATCTGATATGAGTTCATTTGCTTTAGAAAGGAATATTGCAAACTTTTCTCTTGGAATTACTTTAATTTTTGACTTTAATTTTATAAATAATTCTTTAAGTTCATCTGCAGAAAGTTTTGAAAATTCTTTAATTTCTCTTTTATGTTCCTCCAATTCCTCAAAAAGATATTTAGGAGCATACAACTCTATAAATTCAGACTCTAAAACCTCTTTTGTTCTTTTTGATCCTAGTAATAATGAAAATGATACTGAAGCTTCTATGATTAATTTCATTGATTATTTTAGTTCTAATTTAGGATATAGTTTCTTGTATCTTTCATGCAATGATTTATTAACTTTTCTTCCTAACATAACAGAAAGCTCTCTTATTTTATCTTCCTCATCATATAATTCCTGCACTTTAATATCGTCAGATAATTCTTTGGCTAATTTAGCTAAAGCTAATTTGAATCTTTCTTTTGATTCTTCAGATACATTTACTTTAATCAATATTTCTGACATTTTAATTAAAAAAAACAGAAATATTTAAATGTTTCTACATCTTAAAAGCTTAAGGATAAAGAGGGACTAATAATGAAAAGAGGTTTAATAAAAAACTTAATTAGCTTGGGAAAAATAGGTAAAATGGATTCTTTAGAAAATATATTTTATACTCGTTTTAATGAGATTAGACACTTTTATGATAATGAAAATAATAAATCAATAGGCTTCATCATGATGACCAAAGAAAATAAAAATGACTTTTTTATTTTGCTCATCAATTTTGAACTTCAGAATAAAACTTTTCATAATATGGGCTCTTCTTTCTCCAGCAAGATCATATTTAAGTGGTTTATAGTGATAGGGATTTTCAATAATCTCAGCTATTTTACTTTCAAGAATTTTTCTCATAACAGGGTTTTTTTTGCATGCTTTTTCGATACTTCTTTCGCAAGAAAGTTGGAAAGTGAAGTAATAACTCATTTTAAAGAATTAAAGAATTCTTTGGTAGAAGAATACGTTTTACCTGATGGCTCTTTCAATGTTCTTTTTAATTCTTCAACATGCTCTTTTTTAGGAGGAAGTTCATCAACAGGATGCCAATCAATTTTATCGCAAAATTCCCAATCTTCATCAGTTATTTCTCCTGTTTGTTTGTATCTATTAAATATGTCTTGTTTTAATAGCCTAATTACAGCTTTAGATATAAATTCAGAATCTAATTTATTATTATCTGGTTTAATTTGTTGCATTTTAATTAAAAAAACTCTAAATATTTAAATGTTTGTAATATATTAAAAAGAAATAGTAACTAGAAAAGATTAAGAAAAAAACTAAGTGAATATAGAAGGAAGGATAACAAAAAAATTAAATAACTTTTAAAAATAACAGATAATTTAAATAAAAATAAACCGAATAAAGAAAAATGGGTTTGCTAAAAAACAAAAAAGCGTTGGAACTTGCAATTAACACTATTATTATATTAGTATTAGCGATAGTCGTATTGTTATTTCTGTTTTTGTTTTTTACTAATGCTGGAGAAGATTTTTTAGGAAAGATTAAAAGTTATTCTAGTTATTCTAACATAGATAATTTAGTTGAAAGTTGTAATATTTTATCTCAAACAAATCAAGAATATAATTTTTGTTGTGAAAGGAAAATTGTTAAGTATTATGAAAACGAAAAGAGAGTTGAACAAGAACTCAATTGTAAGGAATTGTCTAATAAAGATTTTATTAATAATAGAATTAAAAGTTTAGATTGTGGGGATATTAGTTGTTAATTTATATTATTTGTCTAAATCTTAATGATAGAAGAATATAAAATATATAATCACCAATAAGACTATAGTTAAAATGGAAAATGCGAATTTAAAAAAAAATAAAAAAGCAGTGGCCTTAGAATTTTTATTTTGGTTGATATTGGGAGTTATAGTTTTAGTTATAGTTATTTTAATAATTATGATTTTAATAGGAAAAGGAGGAGCTGCAATAGAATTTATTAAGGATTTGTTTAGATTGAATTTTTTTGTTATATTCTATAAATATTTTTATTAACATAAATAATTAATATATTAAATCAAGAAAGTTAAATTTAACTTATTAAGAATTTACTCTAATTAATTGGATTAATAAAAAAAGGTGAAAATCAATATTATAAATGGATAATTAATAGAGTAAGTAAATCTAATAATATACCCTAGTTAAAATTTAAGTTTTGAGATTGCGCCATATTTCACAGATAAAGAGATAAATTATATTTCCTTCTGTATGACAAACAGTTTCATTAATGTCATCGAAATTTTGCTAAAATTCAAACTTTCCGAAAATTACATAATAAACTATTATTTTTTATTGCTGCTTTTTACAACATTCCATATATTCGGTTGATGGAGCTGTTTTACAAGCATCTTTACATAAGTTATCAGCATTATTCTTACATTCAACATAAGTTTTTCCTGTCACTAATTTATCAATACTTATTAATTTTGTAATTGATAGAGAACAACTCCTATAACCAATTTCAAGACCTACTTTAGGAGTTATAGAACCAGTATTTTCACAAGTGTCTTGAGTTTTATATATACAATCACAACTGTCAACACGTCCCTGGTAATTTTTATTTACGCTATTATATGCACAAAACCCAGCCGTAAAATGAGCAATCGCCTCTTTAAGCACATAATTACAAAAAACAGATACTAAAGAATAGCCCTTCTCACAGATATCTTTTATAGGCTCAGATACAATTTCTTTATCACCAAATTGAAAACTAGTGGGCAATCCTTCTTCGCTAGTTCCACTTTCTCTAGTCAAAAAATTAGGATAAAATACAAAATATAAAATCAAAAGAACAGCAAGAATAACAACTACAATTAAAATTATATTTCTTAAATTCTTATTAACTCTCTCTCTCTCTGCTTAACCATCTTTTTTATTAGACAAGTAAACGAAGTCAAGTTTATAAAGTTTTAGTTTTATATTAATAATAATAAAAAGAGCAAAAATGGCAGAAAGAACAATTATGGGCACGACTATAGGCCTAATTATTATTGCATTTGTTTTAGTACTTGCTGTTTTTAGTATTATAAAGATAAATGCTTCTGGTTTATTAAAAGATCTTTTGCCAGATTTTGAAAAAAAGGATAGAGTAGTTAGTTGGAATGAAGAATTCTTTTTAGAACATCCTGAATTAATGATTTACTATATAGAAGGCAGAGATGCTAGTATATATCTTTCTTATAGTAATGATGCTATAATTGAAGGGACTACTCAAAAAGGAGTTGTTGGTTGGAGTTGGTGGTCTGTAGAAAAAGGAGAGTGGTGGGCTAAGGATGCAAAAGGATGGTTAAGTGTTTCTACACAACATGCTAGCTTTAAAAAACTTAGTTCTAAAAATCAAGACTTTATTAGTAATTTAGCTGGAAAATCTCCTGAAGAAGGTTTAAAATTAATTGTAGAAAGAGTATTAAAAGATGAGGAAGGAAATTATATTTATGACACTTTATTAAGAGTTTATTTTGGGGAAAAAATTAATGGAAGATGGGAGGCAGAAAGAAAATATGAATCAGATAATGGAAAAAATTTTGTGTTAAAAGATTTAGATGGTTTAATAGATAATTTCAACCAAATTTCAAGAGGAGTTGTCAGAAAAAGAGAGACTGGCTTATGATTAAAAAATTAAATAGTTATAGAGTAAGACCTAAATAATTTAACAAAGTAAAGTAGAGCAGTAAAAATACTATAATCAATAACTATTAAAATTATAAATTTATAATTTGAATATTGAATAAAAATGTTTATGCAATATTAATAATTAACGAAAAGCAGAATAAGTTTATGAAAAATTAAAAGCAAAATCAGCATAAATAATTTGATATGGTTGCTAAAATTGAATAAACGATGAATAAAAAAGCGGTTGGGTTTTTAGGGGAGCATGTAGTTAATTTAGTTATAACTGTTATTGTTTTAGTTTTATTAATTTACTTAATAGTAAAAGTTTATGGAATTTTTACTCAAGAAAATGAATTAGAAAAAGCAACTATTCAGTTAGAGAAAATTGTTGAAGTTGTTAATAAGGTTAAAGAAACTGAAGAGGAGTCTAAAGTTGAAATTTTTCCTCCTAAAACTGGCTGGTCTTTAGCGACTTTTCCGTTTGATTTTCCACAGGCAGAATGCAGAGGAGAAGTTAGTTGTTTATGCATATGTGAAGATTTGAAATGTAGTAATCCAAAAGCCAGAAAATGTGAAGGTTTTAGTTTTGGTGTTAAGGTTGATTTGGTTTATAAAAAGTATATTGGCAGTCTTCCTTATGCTATACCAACAGAAAGTAATTATGAGGTATTTAATGAGGTCTTAATTTTAAATAAACCTGTTAATGAATTAAAAATTTTTAAAGAAGAAAATGTAGTTAAAATAAAGGTGGTAGAATGAGTTTGCACTAAAAATCTAGATGTTAATAAATTAAGAGGTTATAAATAGACGGGCGATAAAAATTTATTAAATAAAATCTCTCAAATTCCCTAAATTATAAGTTATAAAAATAAACTAAATCAAAAGAGGTAAAATGAAATTAATAAATAGTGGTGTTGCGTCTAGAGAGCCGGGATTTCCTAAGATATTAAAATTAAATTTCGTGGTTGGGTAAGCTTAAGCCTAAAATATTAAAAGATAATGGAAAATAAAAAAGCGTCGGTATTTTTAGAAAATTTTATTAAAATATTGTTATGGATAATTTTTTTTATTATAGCATTACTAGGAGTTTATTATTTAATTAAGAAAATTGGGTTTTGAATATGATTAATAAAAATAATTATATTAACGTAAACTTAATGAAATTACATAATAAAGTTTGGTGATTATAAATAAAACTAAAACAACTTATCTATAATAAATAGCTAATATGCATCTTACTTAAGAACAATAAACTATTAGAATTAATATAAATGAAAAAATGTTGGCTTAATTAACAGAAAAATTATTATTAAAAAAACTAATAAGAATTAAAATATATAATGATAAAATCAAATAAAATAGGGACAGTTTCAGTATCATTTATTATAGGAGTTGTTATTTTAGTTATAAGTTTTGTTGTTTTGCTTTTTTTATTATTTAAAATTAACTTCAATCCAATTGTTGATAAAGAGACATGTCATCAATCTATTGTTTATAGAGCCACTGCTAAAATAAAAGCTATTGATTTAAGCGAGAGTATTCCACTAAAATGCCAGACAGAAAAAATTTGTTTAACTATGTCTGGAGATGATTGTGAGTTAATCGGTACAAAGAAAAATCCGGTTAATAAGATAAATTTAGGAAGTGATAAAGTAAAAGCTAAGGAGAAAATAAAAGAGGTTCTTGTGGATAAACTAGTTGAATGTCATTCCATGATAGGAGAAGGGCAATTAAATTTTCTTCCAAGCCATTTTTTAAAATTAAAAGATACTAAATATGGGTTGATATGTAATAGAATAATCTTTGACAAAGAAGCTCAAGAACAAATTGAAAATATTGGTTTTGGAGAGTTTTACAGTTATCTCGAGAAAAAAACTATTGGTGATAAAAGTTATTTGGATTATCTATATCCTGGAATTGATGATTCTAAAAAATTTTTGCTTATTTATGATTCTATCAAAGATAAAAGTAAGGAAGAAGGAACTTTAGTTGATGGGAAAGATCTTCCAAATTTTAAAGAGTGGAAAATAGACTTAAGTCAAGAAAATGGATATGCTATAATATCAAGTATCTCGACTAAAAGCCAGGGATGGTTATCATTGGGAAGCCTTGGTGTTGGTGGAATTATTGGAGGAGGTTTATTATTTACTGGAATTGGCTCGCCTTTAGGAGTTGCATTAGTTAGTGGTAGTGCTGGAGGAGCTGTTTTTTGGTATAATTTTGATGAAAAATATGATTATTCCCCTCCTGCTATTTATCCTTATAATATAACAAAATTACAAGAATTAGGAGTTTATAGTTTTGAGATTGCACCATAATTTCAATAAATAAATAAAAAAAGATGTTAAAGATTAATTTTAGTGGTGTTGATTCTATCAGCACAAAAAGAAATTTTGAGAAAAATAACTATGAATAAAAAGCGTTGGTGCTCTAATAAATAATCATTAATAAATAATTTATAATAATAAGTTAAATTATAATTAAAGTTTTTATATTAATTTTAGTAATATAAAAATAAAAAATGAGAAACAAAAAATCAGATACTTTAATTGAGAATTTAGTTTTTATTTTATTAGTTATAGTTTTTGTTAGTATTATGTATTTTACTATTACAAGAGCTGGCAGTCAGTCAGTACTTTATGAACAGATTTATGCAAAACAAATAGCCTTAATAATTGATAAAGCAAAACCGGGAATGGAAATTGAATTAGATACTTTTGAGATGCAGAGACTATCCAGAAAAAATAATTATTTAGGAAATCTAGTTAATATTAATAATGACGAGAATAAGATTAATGTTAAACTTATAGACGGGAAGGGTTATAGTTATTATTTTTTTAATGATGTTGATGTCGGTTGGAATCATGATAAAGAAAAAAGAAAATTATTTTTGGAGATTATTGAGAAAAATAATTGATTTAGGAATTAATAATATATTAAGTAATAAACTGGATTAGAACTAAGTATAAAACCAATAACTAAAAGAAGTTCAGTTATTTTAAATATTATTAAATAAAAAATAAAAGGGATAGCTATGAAAAGAAAGATGTTGGTTCAACACTCTAGCTTTTATAAGTAAATAATAAAAAAAATGTTTTATCAATTAAAAAAGGAATAAAAAATAAATGATATAAGTAATCTTTATTAAAAGCTGAGTTGATTAAAAACTCTCTATCTAAATTAATATTATCAAAATAAAAAAGTTGATAAAAAAAAGATGAACAAAAAAGGCTATTATCGGTTTGCAGACATAGGAATGTTTTTTTTAAGTTTTGCTATTGTAGCTGTTGGAATAGCGATAGGGATTTATTTATTTTATTCTAATACTGTTGATATCAGAGATCAGGAGGCTAAACTTTTATTAAAAAAATTAGCTGACGTTATCATTATTAATAATATTTTAAATCAGAGAATCTTTGAAGACGATTTTAACATTATGAAAGAAGCTAAATTAGATGATAAAATAATTAATAATGGCTATTATTTTAAAATTGAGATTTTTGATACTGATATTATTAAAAAGATTGAGCGAGGAAACCTCGGTTTTGGAGTAGAATGTAGTTTAAAAGGAAAAAAATTTCCTAAATGCGTTGAAAAAGAGATTCTAATTGATAATTATAAAGTTAAAATTTTGACTGCGTCAAATCAGTTTGGAGAGATTTAAACTAATAATCTTAATTGAAAATTAATTAATAAAAATAAATAATATTAATAACTAATTGAAAATTAGGAAAGAATAATTTAATCTTTATCATTTTAACTGATATTAATAAAAATTAAAAAAACAGTAAGAAAATGTTAATTAACAAATCAAATAAAAATTGGAACAAAAAAGCATTAGAAGACAGTTTATTTACATGGATGGCTGCATTTTTAGTTATAGTTTTCATTATGATAATATATTTTTTGTTTGTCCTAGTTCTTTTTGGAGAAGAAAAATTAACTGGAGATATTGATATTGTCTTTGAAGAAAGTAAAGCTGAACTTGAATTAAATTCTAAGTTCCTTAATTTTTTAAGCTCTAGTATTATTATAAATGATAAAGAGGAAAAGATAATTAATGTAATAAAAAATTCCTTAGATCCATATTTTGAAATTAAAAATGATAAAGGAGAGGGTTTTGTTGAGAAGTTTGGATTAAGATCTTTAATGGAAGAAGGAGTTTCATTAAAGAATAGAATGAGATCAGAAGGATTTGAAGATAATGACTGGGATAAACTTGTACAAGTTAATTTTGAATTTCAGCAAAGTGAGGGTGTTAAAAAAATTATTAAAGAATTAGATAAGTTTTGTGATATTGACAGAGAAGATAGATATTATCTAGAAATCCCACAAGGAAGTATAAGAGGGAATAATTTTAGAGCAAATGAGGAGTTTAATCCAGAAAATAATTTTTATTATATTCAACCTATTATCCACAAAACAAATTATAGAGGAGAGAATATTGAAATTAAATTTAGGATTAGAAGAGAATGTGAAAACTTTAACTAGATTAATTTATTATATTAATAATATTAACTAAAAAAATAAACAATATAATTAGTATAGGTCTAGCTTTTTAGACAGTTAGTTATGGAAGTTAAACTCATAAAAAAAACAATGATCAAAAAAATGAATCGCCCCGCCTTAAAGGGCGAGGTATCAATAAATAAAAAATATTATTAACAAATTAATCAAGAAAGGTTTACCCTTTTGTTTTAGAAATTATTAAAAAATAAAAATTTAAAATATATAGGATATATTAGGTAATAATAAATAAACTATTTGAAAGATGTTAATGAGATAAGATAGTTTCAGCAAGTCTATATTAAAATTACTAATAAAAATAATCATAACTTACAAGATTAATTGATGATAAAAATATCAAACTAAAAAATGAACAAAAAAGCAGTTTCAATATCAATTTTATTGTTAGTTGTAAGTGTTTTAATATTAAGCATAACTAGTTTAAGTTATCTAAGTATTAAAAATAAAGATATAAAAAAAACATTTGGAGTTTCCAGCGAGATTGATAAATTGTATTTAAAAGAATCGTTGTTAAATTTTTATTTAGATGATATTTTTGAAAAATCTGCTAGAGATTTTAATTATGTGAATGGAAAGCGGGTTTTTATTGACAACTTTATGAGAGAATTAGAAAACTATAAAGATAAAAACGGAAATTATCCTATTGAAGAATTAAAACAAGCTGAGAGCATTAGCGAAGAAAGGTTAGAATTATCTGAAAATAAGTTAATTTTAAATTTAAAATTAGAATTAAAAGAGGTCTATGTTAATAATGATGAGAGTGGAGTATTTACTTATAATTATGAAAAGAGATTTGAAAAGGTTTTTAAATAAGAGTTAATTAGTAAGAATATGAAAAGAGGAATGAATAAAAAAGGGGAAACAAGTATGCTGACTATTATAGTAGCTATAGTGTTATTAGTAGTGTTACTTATTTTTTTACTATTTGCTTTTACTGATGTTGGACGTACATTTATTAATAATATATTTAATTTTGGAGGGGGGCAGGTAAATGTTCAGACAGTAGTTAGTGGCTGTCAAGTTTCGTGTTCAACACAATTGATTTATGATTACTGCTCTAAAAAAAGAAATGTTGTTTTTGAAGAAAAGGGGAAAGGAGAGTTATTTACATGCGAACAACTGGCAAGAAGAATTCCTAGTGTTGGGTTAAGTTGTGATAGTATTGATTGCAATATCGGTGTCAGCGGATCAAAGGGTTTATGTAATGGAGATTTAAATCCTTTAGCTTGCGAGAACAAAAACAATCTTGGAAGAGCAAATTGTGAGAGTTTATCTGTTTGCAAATGGATTGATGACAATAATCCTAATGATAATATAGGAACTTGTGCTTTAAAAACAGGATCTAATTGCGCTAGTTTTAATGACAATGAAAATCTTTGCGTTCAACTAAGAGAGTTTGGGTGTGAGTGGCAGAGGGTTTAATTAATACAGTTATTATTAAGATGTAAATCGGCTTGTTTAATTATGGTCTCTATAATATATTAGTATCATATCAAATTAATATTTACTTGCTACAATTTATCGAGTGACGTCTGCTGTTTCACTTATTTTATTACTAAGATAAATTAAAAATACCATCATTAATTTGAAAAAATATTTAATATTATTAGTTACTAAATAAAAATAATAAAGATTGATGTCAAAAAATAAAAATGGATTACGGAATGTCAGAAAGAAGAAAAACGAAAACTGATAAAAGAGCTAAAGCTAGATACAATAAGTATAAGAAAGGCGGGGGAAAGAGAGTTGTAGAAAAGAAAAGGGTTTTTTGATTTATTTAAGATCAAAAAACCATGCTGGTTTTTACTCCACACTAAAGTGTGGGTTTTGTCGTTGGTTTTTTTATTCCCAAAAAAAAATACGAATATAAATTAACCGAAACATAAATGTCGCGGGTTTTTTTTAGGATTAATAAAAAATTAGTAAAAGAATAGTGTTAATATATTTGGAGTTATTGAAATTAACAAAGTTTATAAGTTATTTGTTACTTCTTTTTAAAAAGAGATAAAATTAATAATTTAAGATGAACTTGTTATCAAACTTACAGACAGATTTATCGTTACCTAATTTGCTGACTAATGAAAATTTATTTTTAATTGTTCTAGCTATAATCTGGATTATAGGAGCTATAATACAAGATTTAAGAAAAAGAGAGGTAGATAATTTATGGAATTTTAGTTTAATTGCTTTTGCTTTAGCTTATAGATTTGCAGTTAGTATTTTTACTAGTAATTATTTATTTTTTATTAATGGTTTATTAGGATTTCTTGTTTTTTTGATAGTGGGAAATATATTTTATTATTCTAGATTGTTTGCTGGAGGAGATGCTAAATTATTAATTGCTTTAGGAAGTATTCTTCCTTTAAGTTATAACTGGCTGTTAAATTTGAAGATCTTTGGACTGTTTATAGTGTTATTTTTATTAGGAGGCAGTGTTTATGTTTTTATTTGGTCTTTATTTTTAGTTTTTATTAATTGGAATAGATTTAGTAGAGAATTTATTAAGCAGTTTAAGGTTTATAAAAATATCTTCTTAATTGGAATTATCATATTTATTTTTGGAATAGTGTCTAGTTTTATCAGAGTTGAATTTATTTTAATAAGTATATTTTTATTATTTCCTGTCTTATTTATTTATTCAAAGGCTATTGAAGAAAGTTGCATGGTTAAAGCGATAAATCCGAGAGAACTAACAGAAGGTGACTGGTTATATGAAGATATTTATATTAAAGAAAGAAAAATTGAGAAAAGTTGGCATGGAGTTTCTAGAGAAGAATTGGCTTTAATTAGAAAAAAATATAGAAGAAAGATTTTAGTCAGATATGGGGTTCCTTTTACTCCGAGTTTCCTGATTGGATTTTTGGGGTTGTTATGGTTGAGTAAATTTGGTTTATAATTTTAATGTTAGTTTATAATATTTGCTCTGACTTGTGGATTTTATATTAGTATTTTTGAAAATGGTTAAATCCCCAAATAGCAGCGTGAGAATGTTTTCTTGCAACTTCTAATTCTTTTTCTTCCCACCCTTTTCCAAGCAACCTATATTCTACATTTCTTCTATTTTGGATAGCTCTATCTATTCCATATTGCATACCCTTAGAAATACCTAAATCTTGATAAACTACAGTAACTATTCCTGGCAGAGATTCAATTAATTCTTTCCCACAGTTAATTCCAATATCTCTTTCTTTTTGAACTTTATCGTCTAAAATTCCTGGTTGTGTGTAAAATAAATGAGAAGCAAATGGAACTTCTTCACGTATTAAACAATCCCTAACACAAGCTCTTGCATAAAGAAGATTTTTTCTTATTTGTTCTTCATTCTCTCCACTATAAGGAGTTTCGACATCAACAAATCTTACCATATAGACTGATTAAATTTTAGTTCTTAATAATTTATATTATTATTGTTTCAAGGATTAGTTTGTTTCTCATCAATTTCTAATAAAGATTTATATAAATTTTTACTTGATTCATTCCAAACTTTATAATTTCTATTTTCATATCTCTTAACTCTATCAAGAACATCCATAGCTTCCATTATTGAAATTTTCCCATTTTTATTATTATCATGTTCTTTAATAATAAGTTCAATGCCCTGTTGTATTGTAAGAGGTTCTCCATTTTTTACTTGAGGGGCATATTTTTCTAAAATTATTTTGTCTTTAGAAGTTTGTTCATGATAAAGTTTGGTACATCTTATCATATTCGGAATTTCTATACCAACTAGACCAATTACAGTTATAAGTCCAGCTGAAAGTGCTCCAATAACAACATTTGGAAACCAGCCTAATTCTGTCTTTATATCAGATTTATCTGCCATAATTAATTTTAATGATAACAATCAATTTATTATAAGTCATAAAATATTGTTTATAATCTTTTTTATCTTATATAATAACTATCAGATTAATAAAATATTAATATTCGGGGTATCCTAAAACCTACTTCAGGAAGATTTTTAGATTTTTTTGTTTTTGGCTTTTCTAAAATCCTTTTAATTCTAGGCTTAGTTTCTAGCATTAGTTGTAATTTTTTTAAATCCTCTTCATTAGCTTTTTCTTTTTTCAATGGTTTATCATAAATAGGAATAATATTTATTGCTGGATAATTTTGAAAGGAAAAAGTTTCTATTTTTATATCAAGAGGGGTTAGTTTAGATTTAATTTTTTTTGATAGTTTTTGAGCAAGAAGAAAAACATTTTTTGGTATTTTTTCTATTGATGTTTTTTGTCTAGGAATTATTAAAGAATGGCCTTTTGATAAAGGATTTAATTCTAAAATAGCAATAGCATGTTTGTTTTCAGCTAGTTTATAAGAAGGTAGTTCGTTATTAACAATAAGTTCAAAAATTGGTTTTTGTTCATTATTTGGTTGCTCTGATAAATTAGATAATTGAATATTATTTTGCTTTAAGAAATTTTCCAATCCATTTTCATCTAAATTTTTAATGTATTCTTTAATTTGTTCCCTATTTTCAATATTAAGTTTTTCAACTTGTTCTAAAAGTTGCTTCTTAATTTGTTCAGATTCATCTTGACTAAACATATAAGAAAAAAAGTAATTAAGGTTATAAATATATTGTATCTTAAATTCATTAATATAGTAATATTTTTAAACCAGCATTTAATCATTTTTAGTATGAAATATGACAAAGGCTTAATCGAGAGAGATTTAAGAGAAAGTTTAAGAAAATTTCCTATGTATAATAATAATCAATATATTTATGTGCATCTTGACGGCGGGGTATATATTCGCTATGCTCCAACTCAGAATATAACTCAAAGTATAGGTAAAACTAGATTTGATCTTGAGATAAAAGGAGACTCTTGTGATATAATTTATTTTGAGATAGAAAATAAAGAAAGAGAAAATGGTTATGGAAGTTTATTATATGATATAATTGAAAACTTTTGTGTTGAACAATTTAATTGTAAAATTTTTACAACAACTCCTTCTGGAATTTCAAAAAGAATTGGTTTTTGGGAAAGAAAAGGCTTTAGATATAAAAATGCGATTGTGGTTGAGAAAGAAAGATTATAGTTGAGAAAGAAATATAATTAATCTAAAGCTCTCTCGCACTGTGTTAATCTGTTAATTTTTAGATACTATTAACCCAGCGCTCTTCTCACAATAGTGTAATCCTATTCTCAATAAAGATACTGATTACCCTATTGCTCGCCTAAAATCTATTATCTCAACAGAACTAACTTCCTTGGTTTTTTGAAGTTCTTTTAACAAATTATCTGAATCAAGAGTTTCATCCCTTGCAAATCCAGCTATTAAAGCATTAAGTCCGAATGCAATAGGTTCTGTTTCTATTTTTATATTTTTTCCATGATTTTTAGAAATAATAAACTCTGACTTTTTTTTAATTTTTTTTAAATCGGCTTCTATAGATTCTGGCATTATTTTTATTTTTATTAAGGCAATTCCCATAATGGGTTTTTGTGATGGTTCTTTATAAAGCTTATTAATTATTTTTAGATTTTAATAATATTTATCTCTTAGTTTACTGTATTTTTAATAGATAAAAAGATGAAAATAGATATTGCATTATAAAAACTTACAAATAACTATTTTAGCTATATGAACTTTAAAATGGTAAACTATTTTAAATGATTATTTTATTAAACCATAATTTTTATAAAGGAGTTTTTTTTAACATAGTTAGCTAAAAAAATAACTAACAATCAATAGTAATTTAAAAAAGCACGTTAAGATAGCTGAATAAACTGATAATTATTAATAAATAAAAATATTGATTGGAGTTAGTTTAAGATAAAATAATAAAAAATCAATAATTAATAACTAAATCAAACTAAAAGGATAGTTATAGAATTGGTAAGGTGAAATTCCTAATATATATAAAATTAAAAACTGGTGAAAAATGAACGGAAATTATCAACAATTGATTGAATTTATATCTGAAAATTCTGGAGTTTCCATTGAAGATATTCAAAGGAAAATTGAAGCTAAACAAGCAAAACTTTCTGGTTTAATAAGTAAAGAGGGTGCTGCTCAAGTTGTTGCTGCTGAACTGAACATCAATTTTGAAAAACAAATAATTAAAATTGCCCATGTTGTTTCTGGGATGAGGAAGGTTAATTTAATAGGAAAAATAATAGAAATGTTTCCTGTTAGAGAGTATAGTAAGAATGGAAGGAACGGGAGAATAGCTAGTTTTATTTTAGCGGATGATACTAGCAATATTAGAGTTGTTCTTTGGGATGAAAATCATATAGATTTAATTGTGAAAAAGGATATAGCTAAAGAAGTTTTTGTAGAGATATCTAATGCAAGTATTAGAAATGGAGAATTGCATTTAGGAAGTTTTTCTGAGATAAAGCCGTCTAATAAAAATATTGAAAATATTATTACAGAAAAACCAGTTTTTAAAAAAGAAATTATTCAGCTCAATCCAAATGAAAGAGTTACTGTCAGAGCTTTTATAGTTAATATGTTTGAGCCAAGGTTTTTCGAGATATGTCCTGAATGCAGAAAAAAGGTAAGCGAGAATAATTGTTTAGAACATGGAAGAGTTGTCGGTGAAAAAAGAGCTTTATTAAGCCTGATTATTGATGACGGAACTAGCAATATAAGAGCCACAATTTTTTCAGAAGAGCTAGAGAAAATTTTTTCAAAAGAAGAGCTAGAAAATTTGGATTTATTCTCTATTAAGAAACAGGGCTTTCTTGGGAAAGAGTTTATTGTTAATGGACTAGTAAAAAAAAATTCTATGTTTGACAGCAATGATTTTGTTATTTCTAGAATTGAAGAGATTAATTTAGATAAATTGATTGAGGAGTTGGAAAAGGAGATTTGATAATCTTATTAAAAGTAAATTATCTAACAAAGTAATTTAATCAATCTCTATAAGACCTGCTATTCTTTGATTTGGCAAATCGATTTTTTTGTGAAGTTGAAGCGCGTTAAGAGTTCTTCCAGTCATCTTTCGAGGATCATACCTCTGTTTACCCTTTTGGTCTTCTAAACTATCCAGATACCAATTATTAACACAAGCGGTTAACTCAAAATTAGGTAAGGCTCTAAAATCATTGGATGGAGGTATCCATATAGATAAAATTTCATATAATTCACCTTTTCTTTGAATTTCCTCTGCAATAGTGCTACTGTTAATCCCTTGCACAGCTAGAAGATGCATCAGAATAAATCTTTCTTCTTTAATCTGTCTTTCTCTAATTATTCTAAATTGACCCTTGCTATATTCTGTGTGAGCAATTAAAAGAGGAACATACCATTCTATTAATATAGCTCCTTTTTGTGGTTTTGAATTTGTTAAAGATAATTCATATGCGTGAAGTCCAAACTCTAAAAAGCTTTCAAATTGAGTCTTATAAGAATTTTCTGCATTAGTCATGATTTTTTTAACTCTTAAGTATTTTTAAACTTTATTATAATGAATTTATTTTAATTTAATTCTAAGATGCAATAAAATACATTTGAAAAAACCCCATAATCTTATAAATTAAAAAAGATTGTTTTATTGATGTTAATCAGAACTCATTTTATGTTTGCAGTTTTTATGATTTTAATTTTTTTTAATTATGTTAGTGATAAGCTAATTTTTGTAGTCTTGGTTTTAATAGCAACAATTATCCCTGATTTGGACAATCCAAATTCTAAATATGGAAGTAATGTGGTTTTTAGCCCTTTGCAATCTGTTACTAAACATAGGGGGTTTATTCATAGTTTTACAACGGCAGTTGTTTTAACTGGTGTAATTGCGATTTGGTGGCCAATAGCTAGCTTTGGTTTTTTTGTTGGTTATTCTGTTCATTTAATAACAGATTCTTTTACAAAAAATGGAATACAACCATTTTGGCCTTTTAAATGGGAAGCTAGAGGGCCAATTACTACTGGAGGCAAAATAGAAGATATTTTATTTTTAGGTTTGATAATAGTTAATACTCTGTTGTTTTTGGTGTTGTTTGTTTGGGGTTGATTTTAAAATAATTCAAAAAGTTATATGGATTTAAAATAAAGAATATTATGAGAGAACGGGTTTATTTTACTACACATTTACCTACATCATACTAATAACGCCCAAGATCAAGAAATGATAATATCTCTTTTTAGTTTTTTTAATGAATAATATTTCTTGCGGTGTTTGCATTTCACTTTCTTATTTTTTATTGTCAGCAACCAATTATTTTTTTATCTAAAACTCTTTTGTCTTTTTCTTCTTGCCTTGCTATCTCCTGGCTTATAAGCTTCTTTTCTTCTAGTATCTGCAATTAATAAATTTTTATCATAGTCGCTAAATATTTTTTTTAGCTCTTTAGATTTAGTAAATTCAACTAAGGCTCTAGCTATCGCTAATCTAGAAGCTTCAATTCTACTTTCACTTCCACCGCCCCTGACATTAATTGTAATATCAAAATTAAAGTTTCCTAAAACTCTTTTTGTAATCTCAATAGGCTCATCAACACTAAGTTTTTTAAAAAAATCAAAATTTTGATAAGGGATTTTATTAATTAAAACTCTCCCTTCTCCTTGAGATATAGTAGCTTTTGCTATAGCCCTTTTTCTCTTTCCACTTATTGTTAGTTTATCTTTTTCCATTTTAAGGATAATTATCTCCTATAAAATAAATTTTATAATCATATGGTTCTAATTTTTTAGTTATCAACTCTACTAATGGATTTTTAAAAGTAATTATGTTAGAAAGTTCTCCTTCAACTCTCTCAACAATTCCTCTCTCATCCTTTAAAAATCTTTCAATTCTATATTTTAATTTTTCAAACATTTATTTTTTTATTGATAATATTTAATTAAAGTATCAGGTTGCTTGATTAGCTAAACTTCTTTCTTGTTATTCTATCATTTTATCAGTTATTATCTCACCTTTCTTGCTTTTTGATATTAGCATTTTAAATTAATTCCGAAAGTTTTTTTAATTCAATATATTTTTGTTTTTTTGAGACAGGAAATTTAACTATTTTTTCATTTTCAAGTTCTTTGGGAACGTTATTATAACATTTTATTCTTTTAAAAGCTTGTTTTCCTATGCCTCTTCTAAAATCTGGGAGCATTCCTCTCATCCCCCTTTTTAGCATTTTATAAGGAACTCTAGAATATTGAGGTCCTTTTAAAGAATGGCCGCCTTTTTTTCTTATCTCTCCGTACTCATCAATAATATTTTTTTTATTTCCAGTTATAATTGTTTTTTCAGAATTAACAATTATTACTTCATTTCCTTCTAAGGCATTTTTAGCGGCAAAGCTACACAATCTTCCAAAAACGGCTCCAGTAGCATCGATAATTATTTTTTCGGTCATTTTTTCTTAACAATTTATTAATTTAAATTTAACTTCTATACTATAAACTAATTTTAATCCTATTTATTAATTATAAAATCCAATTTATTTATTGGAGGGGCGATGCACGTTTTTAAAAATTTTTATATTCCGAGATCGCTATGAAATTATCTCAACTCCCTCAAGCTTTTTATTATCTTTAATTTCTTCAATAATCTTTTTAATATCACAACCAGCTTTCCTTAATTTTCCAATAGCTTTTTCTGAAAAGCCAAGAGCAATTATACTTAATTTTTTATTTATTTCTCCAGAACCCAGAACTTTTCCAACAATAATTATTTTATTACTATTAATTTTGTTCAGATCATCTAAATTAATGCTTCTATAATGTCTAGAAGGACCAGATAATTTTTTTGCCAATTCCAAAAGGTTATTTTTTTTTGCCAAGTTGATGGTTTCAACTAGCTCTTGATTTCTTTTATTTTTTGTTCTTTTTGATATTTGGGTTTTGCTGATCATATTTAGTTTATTAAAAGCTTAGAAAAACATACTTTAGAAGGTTTTTAAAGTTTTTTAAAATGCAGAGGGGAGGATTCGAACCTCCGAAGGCACTAAGCCACAGGATTTTGAGTCCTGCGCGTTTAACCACTTCGCTACCTCTGCATGTTATAACATAACATTCTAAATTTAAAAAATTATGTTTTTTACTATGAATAATTTAACTTTTCTATATATAACGTTCAGTTATATTCTAACTTAAATTTTTATTTTAGTTACTTTTAGAAAGAAGTAACAAATAGAAAGCTTTATAAACCCTCTTTCTATTAAATTAACATGACCTTAAAACTAAACGAAATAGAAATATATAAAAAATTTTACGGCAGAAATATTGAACAAATGCCAAAATTAATAGCTGAGGGTAGAATTCCTATGAGTGTTTCTCAATTAATGAAAAGAAGACTTGATGTTAGAAATTCTGAAAAAGAAGTAAAAAGTTCTTGGTTAGATAATTATTTTGATACAGGAGATGCTATAGCTTATCATCCTAATGGAAATATGAAGATTGTTTTGGATTCTGAAATTTTAAGACAATTAAATCCAGAGAGCAAGTTAAAAAACGGAGTCTTAGTTTTAGAAGATGGTGTTTATGAAAAAATTGATAGTGGGGAATTTACAAGAAAAGAATTAGAAAATTGTGTTGAAAAATATTTAACTAAAGAACAAGCAAGAGAAAATCTAGTATGGAATGTTTTAGCAAGAGATAAAAATCTGTTAAATGATTATACAAACTTTATTTTTGCAGAAGCTAAAAAAAGATTTAATTACAATGACAACTTGGGAGTTTATCTAGACTCTCCTAGTGATTATCCAAAACTAAGGGCCTTGTACCTTAATGGGCTTGAGTTCAGGTCTTATGTTAGTGGCAGGGGCAGTCTTGACGGCAACATTGGGCTGTTTGCCGGGTTAGCGCCGGAGGCGCGCAAAAAAATTTCTGAATAATAAGGAAAAATAGTAAATCTAATTTAGAAGAACTAGTTATTTTATAATTTTGTTTAATTCCTTCAGATTATCATCTAAAGCCTCAACTGCTCCTAAAAAAATATCTTTAACTCCTATCTGCCCCCAAGACTCAATATTAAACTCAAGCTCTTTAACTTCTTTAATATTTTTAATTTTCTTTATATGTTCTTCAGACAGACCCTTATTTTTTAGTTCCTCTTCATCATAATTTATCTTGTCGTTAACATTAACAAAATCAAGTATCTCCTGATTTAGGTTATGTCTATAAAAGATTAATCCTGGAGAATACTTTACATGATCTATTCCTTTTCCTAATCTAGCTTCACAAACCATCTCAATTTCTTGGTCATTATCTAATAAAACTATTGGGAAATTTGGATCTGTTCCTATACTAGGTTTTATGTCCTTAGAGTAAACTAATTTAGGACCATTTTCTTTTAGCTTAAATTTTATTTCTTTGCCAGATTTTTCAGTCTTAATTGGAATTAACCCTAATCTATTAGCAAGAATTTCATCATATAACGCAGAATCATTTTTAACGATTTCTATTTCATCAATTGCCATTATAGGAATTTCCAACGCGCTTCTCCTTATAGCATTGGCCAAGCTAATGTCCATGTCTGTAATAAAACTTAGCTTTTGTTTTTCTTTATTAAAATTTGTTATTTTTATCATAACTAATCAAAAATAATAGTTTTAATCTTAAGATTAACTAAATCATCATATTTTTTAATTTCTAAGCTATTTAAATATTTCTTTTTAGGATATTAAGCAGATAACAATGAAACTATTACTTTATTTCTCTATTAACGAACTATAGTCCTTATTTTATTAGCTATTCTTTTATTGAATATTCTTTTATTAATTTGATTGCGGGTTATAATATCTTTAATTTTTTTTCAATTTTTAATTTATGATATCTTAACAAAAAATCAAACACGTCTCCCACGACGGCCATATGGTTTTTTAGGCCCACCCCTTGGCATTCGCGTTACATCTAAAATACCCAATATTTTAAATCTAGCTCTTGACAAAGATTTGATGGCGGCGTGTGCTCCAGGACCAGGATTGCTTTGTCCTGTCTCGGACCTTATTTTAACATAAAAAGCGTTAATTCCGTGATCTTTAGCTTCTTCTGCAATTTTTTGAGATACAAACATGGCAATAGTTGGATTAGCTTTTAATCTATCTTGTTTAGTCATTTGCCCCCCTGAAAACTTAGCGATACTCTTTCCAGATAAATCAGTTAGATTCATTATAGTATTATTAAAAGTAGTATAAATATTTAAAATCCCAACTCTTTCTTTTTTTCGTTCGATTTTTTCTTCATCTACTCCTTTATATTCTCTTTTAGTCTCAACTTCTTCTTGTTTTTCTTCAGATTTATTTGCCATATCAGTTTTTTATTATTAAATTAATATAGATTAGCTTAAGATTATCCTTAATCATTATCTATTAATTTATCTTTATTTATTTCGATTTCTACTCTTCATTTTTTTCTTCTATAACTCCTATACTATCATCTAAAACTTGTTCTATCCTATCTATTTTTCTCTCTGGGATTTTTAGAGTTAAATTTAGTTTGATTAAAGGTTCTTCTTCTAAAGTTACTTGGTAAGAAGGAATATTCACGGTTCTATACCCTACTGAAACGTGTTTGTGAGTTACTAACTGTCTTGCTTGCTTTGCAGTGTTAGCTAGACCTTTTTTAAATAAAATTGTTTGTAGTCTTCTCTTTAACCAATCCTCTTTAGTTAATAAGAGAGCATCTGCAATATTATTAGCCTTAAAACCTTTTTTCTTGAGTTTTTCTATAAAATGTTTTTTTTCTTCTTCATTGGCAGTAATTAGTTTCTTAGCCAACCTTCTAATTTTTACTATGGCTCCCTCTGCCTTCCAAATTTCTCTTTTACTTTTTAATCCATACTTATCTATAAGAACATTTTCTTCTTCGATTCTTACTTTATCATAAAGCCTTCTTGGTTTTGAATATTTTTTTCTTTTGCGTTTTGGCATTTTTTTATCAATTCCTTATTAATTTATTTGTTTTTTAAGCATATATTTTAAAATCATCAAATTTAATTTTATTATTTATTATTAGCTTATTCTTGTTTTTTATTAAAACTTAGATATTTATTGACTCTTGTTTTTTATTATCTCCCTTTTTACTCCTCTAACTGATTTTTTCTTGCCCTTGCTTCTAAAATGGCTTCTGGTTCTCTGTCCTCTTGTAGGCTGTCCTAACGCATGTCTCAATCCTCTATACGACCTTATTTTTTTTAATCTTCTGATATCAAACTCCTTAGTCATTTCAAGATTTGTCGTCAATAAATGCAAGTCTTTTCCAGTTTCAAAATCTTTTCTCCTATTAACTAAAAAACTTGGGAGTTTTGGATTTTTTAAAAACTCTGTCAATTTTCCAATTTCATTTTCATTTAACTCAAAAAATTTTTTATTTGGGTCTAGATTCAATATCTTACAAATAGCGTTGGAAATTGTCCACGAGATTCCCTTTATATATGTAAGTCCGACAAGAAGTTTTTTATTACTAGGAATATCGGTTTGCATAATTCTAATTATCGACGCAATTTCTTTCTTCTGTTGATCTTCTATTTTTTCCAATACCATATCTTTCCTTAAATCAGTAGTTTTTAAATTTATTGAACTTACAATTTAATTTTCAATAAATAAATAATATTTTTCCCTCCCTATTATCTCATTTAAAAGCCTTTTTTCAATTGATTTTTTAGGATCAGGCAGGCCAGAAATTCTCTTTTTCAAATCTTCTAAAGACTCAAAAAGCCTTTTGTTTCTTTCATTAATTATTGCTTCAGTATGTTTTTTACCAAATCCAGGAAGTAATTCTAATTGGTGTAATCTGGTATTTATTGGACCAGCGCCATTGAAAAAATCCGTAAATTTTCTCTCGTCTTTAAGAATATATTTTTCAATAAATATTTGTAATTGCTGTTTAGAGGTCTCTGTTATTTTATCTTCTAAAAGTTTTCCCTGAATATAATATATTTTATCTCTTTTGCCATCTCCAATGTAAACGATTTCTCCAACGTCTAACTTTGCTCCTTTTCTAGGGATTAACTGAAGCAAAGTAAATTTTTTCATTCCTATAGCTTGAGCTATAGGCACCGTTTTCTTTTCTAGAGGGTAACCGTAAGGCAAATAATCTAGGATTATTGCTTGATCTTCTTTTTCCATTTTTTTTATATTTCAGTTTTTTATAATTTGAAATTGAAATGCTTGAAAACATCAAAAACCTTTGGTTTTTGAAGCATTCAAGAATCTTTGACTCTTGATATTTTTGATTTTCATTGTTTTGAATTTTTAACAATTTCAAGTATTTTATTAGTTTCATCTTCATTTAAACTGACATCTACAAAGATTTTATTAAGATCGGAGGCATCTTCTGGAAGCAAATCAATTATTTTTATTATATATTCTCTTTTAACCTTTATAGAGTCTAATTTTTCCAGGCCGTCTCTAATTTTTTTTGCTCTAGCTGATGTAGTATTAAGGAATTTTTTTAAAAATACATCAACTGCCTGTTTTTTCTCATTATCTGGAAGGTCTTTGATAATATGTTCAACATCATTCATGCTTAAAGGAGTTCTGTCTATTATCATTTTACTTGTTTATTAGTTTTTTAATAACAACAAATTTATTTTAATACGAGATTTTCTAGCTTGCTCGTTTTAGCTTATTATTTTATTAATTAATAGTATATTTATCATTTTAACTTTTTCAAATGAACCGGATGTATTATATATGTTTTTTCTTTTTTCAAATCATTTAGTTTAATAACATAATGATTGCCTCTTTTATCTTCTATAATTCCAGATCTTCCTTGCAGTCTTTTAGGAAATTTAGGTCCCAGGCCTAACTCCATTTTAATAGCAACACGTTCTCCTTTATCAAACTTTTGAAAGTAATTACTAAGTTTAATCTTTCCTTTCTCTCTAATAGATTTTCTTTTAATCATCTTAAATGTTTGCATAAGACTTATGTATTATAATGCTACAAAACTTCTAGAATTAGGGTATTTTTAAACTTTTCTTCTTTTTGAAATTATAACTAATTATGTGTGGAATAGAAAGTAATTACAATTAACTATAATAAATCAAATAAAAGAAATTTGTTTTTAGATGTCATTTATGCTATTCTGATTCTCAATTAATTATTCATAACTAACTTTAACCTAATTGATTTAAGTCTCCTCTTTTTCCAGCCTCTCTCATATTATTCACAATAGCATTAAACATCCTCTCACCAAAAACCCCCTTACCACATCTTTCACAAAAATCTATAACATCCTCGCCCATATCGCTCTTACAATAAATACATTTTTTCATTATACTCTCCTTCTCTCAATTTAATCTTATCTAAACAAAAGAGTTTATAAATTTTTGCGTAATTGATTGTAAATTAAAAAGTGGTTGTAAATTAAAAGGTAATAAATATTAATTAATTAGTTTACAATCAATTAGAAGATTTTATATTTTTAACCTGTAATAAATTATTAACATAATTTTACCAAAGAATTATAAGCAGTCCCATAACTTAAACTTCCTGTCTTTGGATACTGTTAAACCAACTGGTGATAACCGATTTACCGATAATAAACTGAAAATAATCCTAATAAGTTAATAGAAATATCAAGAAATATAAATTATCCTCGTAAAATAACCTAATTTTTGTAAACTACAGTCTTTTCAGTTAACTTGATCGATTTTTATCATATATTACTCATTGTCCTATTTCTTTTTGATGTTTTCCAGATTCTATAAAAAATGAAGGCTAGAATTAATGTTATAGCTAACAAAACCGTTTCTATATAATAGTTTTTTTCTATCAACCCCAATTTTCTCGCTTTTTCTTTTGTGTAAACATTTATTAGAAGATTTAAATTTTCAGAATATTCTTTATTTAAAGAATCGCTGTATTTTATTTTTATTGGAAAATTTATTTTGTCGGAAATGTCTTCTTTAAGAAAAATTTTAAAGCTAACAGTATCAAAATCATCGCTGTCTAAATCACCTATATAAACTTTTTTTGAAGAAATAAAATCAAAATTAATTGAATTAACAGACTCTACCTCCAAAAATTTTACATCTCCTAATCCTTTATTTATAACTTTGATAGAGAGTTCATTGTTTTTTCCTTTTAACAACAAATTTTCTTCTACATTAACTCCAATAACCGGTTTTGAAAGAACTTCTAAGCTTATTAATGAAGTTTTAGTAATGATTTGCGAACTATCTTCTTCAAAATATGTTAGCTTAATAGGAATTTTATAAACTTGAGACTTTGCATTATTAAGCGTAATTAATTTAAATTTAGCAGATTTTGTTTTCTTAGATTTTATTTCAGCAATTCCATATCCAGAACTTGATTCAAAAGGAGCAAATGGAAGATCCTGTAATTCAAGATTAATATCAACATTATTAACATCTTCTTCCCCATTATTTTTCAAATCTATTTCTATATAAACCAAATCTCCTTGAGAAATTTCATTAGGTTCAATTAAAACAGAATTAATAGTTAAAGCACTTGTAAGATTAATAGTAATAAGAGTGCTGACTAGTAAAAAAATCAATGTTAGTAATCTTAATATTTTTTTCATTTTATATCAAATTTTATTTAATATATAAATCTTTTGGTTTGTTACTTCTTAAAAGTTAATACTTAGAAAACTTTATAAACACCCTTTCTATTAAATTAACATGACCTTAAAACTAAACGAAATAGAAATATATAAAGAATTTTACGGCAGAAATATTGAACAAATGCCAAAATTAATA
>CAYIJD010000004.1:0-22764 GCA_964363655.1 Candidatus Woesearchaeota archaeon
CAATAAGACTTAATCTCTCATTTTTGTTTTTAGGGGTATCTTCACTTTTTACAAATCTATCATTTAAATATTTCTCATAATTTGAAAAATATTTTTCCAATCCTTCAAGAGTTTTCGGGAGCTTGGTTTTTATTTCAACGAATAATTCTGCAGATTTTTCCAGCAAACTTCTAGATATTTTAGCAGCGTTTATAGTTACTTCTAAAGGCTGATTTAATTTATCTCCTCTATCAAAAATACCCTCTAACCCCTCTAATTTACCTTTAACATTTACCTCATAATTAGAAGCAATTTTTAAATATTCATCAATATAACCCAAAACTAAACTTGAAAAAAAATCATAAATTTTAGGAAAAAAATTTAAACTATATCCTTCATCGCTAATTTGAGTGTTAACAAAATCTGGATCATCAAAAACATTCTCTAAATCTTTTTTAACTGATTTAAGCGAGACTCTTTTTTTAAGTAATTGCTCACATAAATCCTCTAGTTCTTTTCTTGTGTGTCTTATTAAATTAACTGATTCGGGGTCAGAAATAGTTCTTAAGCTTTTAACCAATTCAGAAAAAAATCCCTTTAAATTTTCTAAATTATCATATCTGTCTTCCATATTTTAAGAGACTCTTAATAGTATTTAAATATTTTTATAATAAAAATCAATCCATAAACTTCTCCACAACCTTCTCAGCTTTTTTCATTTCTTTCTGATGTTTCTTTAAGAAATAATTTAATTTATTAACAGTATAATCTTTAATTTCTTTTGTTGTCAGTTTTCCTGTTTTATAATTATTATAAATTTCCCCGAGTTTTTCGTCGTTTTCCTCTAAAAACATTTTTAAATATTGGAAACTTACATCTATATCAGGATTTCCTCCTTTAGTTTTATGCTCTTCCAAAGTTGATTGTCCTCATGATAACGCATATTTATTAATTTTATCCTTTTCTGTTTTTTCATTATCTGTTAATGCTATATAGGAATTTGATTCAGATGAAGACATTTTTTCGTTTATTCCTTTTAACCCAGGAGCGAATAAATGATAAGTTGATGATAGTTGAATAAGAGGAAGCTTTATTCTTGATGTAATATCTCTGGCTAATCTTAAATGAGGATCTTGATCAATTCCTACTGGAACAACAACAGGACATGAATTTTCAAATTCTGGTAGTTGAGGATGAAGCATGTCAGAAGCCTGTAATAAAGAGGAGAGTATTTTTCCTGGAGTTATATCTCCATAAACAGCCTTAAATTCATTAAAAGTTACGTATCTTGCTAATAAATTTTGCAGTCTGTAATAAGCGTTTGATTTTTTAGCATCTTTGCTTCTTGATGATTGAAAGTAAATATCTGCATTTTTAATGTCTAAACCAAGAGCAATATAATTTAAAATATATTCTCTTGCAATTTTTCTGCTTTCTTCTAGTGATTGTTTCCTAGTATTATACGCTTCTAAATCAGCTATAGCAATATAAATTTTTGCTCCTAATTTTTGGTAGAAAGGAAATTGTTTTGCTAGAATTGCGTGTCCTAAATGAAATTTTCCAGTCGGCATTAATCCAGTCATCATTACAAATTTTTTCTTATTTTTAATAGAATCTAAAATTCTTTGAAAATCTCTATGTGCAAAAATTATTTTTCTTCTGAAAAGAAGCTCTTTATTAAAAATTTCGGGAAGGTTGGTTAAATAAGAAATTCCAAACTCTTTAATTAAATCGTCATAATTTAAAGTTCCTTTAACTTCCCAAGGATTAAAAACAAGTTTTTTCTCTTTTTTCATAAAAATTTAAAGGAAATCCAACTTAAAAAACTATCTACCAAAAACTAATACTAGAGAAGATGAACTATACATTTATATAATCAAGAAATTTATTACCATATGAAAAATCAGGTTTATTTAAACAACTTATTATTTATTAATCCAATCAAAATGAAATTGTTTTTGTTTTTAATGGCCTTGCTTTTTTTTACAGGGTTTGTGGTAGCAAGTCACTGCGAGACACCAATAGTTGATGGTAAACCTTTCTGTGGATTAAAAGACGTTTATTATTCTTGTAAAGGATCGTATGAAACATACTGCAACGGTGATAAACTTGTAGATCACTTCTGCTCATGTGATGGTGTTGTTGAAGGGAAGACTAGTGGTAGTTCTTGTTTTGGACAATATCTTTACAAGAACTGCAAGGATCCAGTACTTGGAGGCACTTGTGTTACTAGCATCAAGAATAATATCAAGTATGCATATTGTGATACTCCTATTACTAAATGTACTTCCGAGAATGACTGTCCTAAAGCAGCATGTAATGGCAATGATGGCTATTATTATACCTGTAGTGATACAGGAAAATGCTTAAAAAATAATGTGAATTGTGTAGCGCCAGAAATTTGTGTTATAAGTTATGCTGGAAAAGCAGTTTGCAAACTATCTTGCATTAATAATAATGATTGTGGCTCTCCACACTGCTCTCTTGATTATAGAGCTATTATAAAACCTTTTTGTGTGGGAGGATTTTGTTCTAAGGATTATATTACCTGTAAAGATGACGAAGTGTGTGGGAGCGACGTGAGTGGAAATCCCATATGTCAGAAATGGGGTTCTGTAGGAGCTCTTCCAACAATTTTAAGTAAATACAAAATACAACTAATCCCTATTATAACAGCCTTAATAATATTAATGGCAGTAATTTACTTTATATTCTCAAAAAAAAGAAAAAAATAATAAATATCCTTGTAGAAATAAAGTAGATTTTTTATAAATTTTCAGTTAGATTACTGTTTTAATTGGTAATAACCTTTTCTAAATTTATTAATAATCTGAAACCGTCGGTAAATTATGGTTTAAGTAACTTTATCCTCTTTTAGCTTAACAATATCTCATGTTTGATCTTTAAATTAATAGAAAGATTATAAAAATAATTTTAGTTTTAATTGTCTTTAATCATAACAACAAATCTAGACTTTAGAGAATACCCAATTAATTTTATTAACTTCAAAGATGAAAAAATAGAGAATTAGTTAACTAGTAATTATACTACATCAGATTTTATAGATGATATTAACAAGGACTTTTAAGTATATATCCTTACACCATTCCTTTATAAGTATTGAAGATACCATTTAGACATTAAAAAACTTTAAATATTCACTTATTTATAATAAATCATGTTAAAAGGGAATTTATTGGTGTTTATAGCTTGTATGTTTATTTTGTTAATTATTAACTTTATTTCTGCAGGAGTTTTGTTCTCTGATTTAAATAATAAATATAATTTAGGTGATACAATAGAACTAAATGTCAAAGTTGATCCTTTTTTTAATGACCGACTGTTAAAAATTACATTATTTTGTGAAGGGAATCCTGTAATTGAATTCAATAATCTTCCAGATGAAGGAGGAAATGTTAATATTAAGCTGCCTTTAAATTTTTATACAATTCAACAAGCTAACGGAAATTGTTATTTTTCAAGCAGTTATTCTGGAGAAACAAGACAGAGCGATAATTTTGAAATTTCAAAAAAGCTTATAGTTAAATTATCTAAAGACGCTTTTTTTGCAAATCCAGGAGAAGAGATAGTTGTTTCTGGAACTGCAACAAGATTAAATGGAAACCCTGTTAATGGCGAGGTAGAAGTAAATGTTCCTCTTTTAAGTTTTTTACAGATAGAATCAACTAATGAAACTGTTCAGATTAATAATAATTCTAATGAGGAATTTGCAACTACTCCTGATATTAACGAAACAAATTCTACTCAGACTGCTCAACCAAATCAAACCGAACAACCTTCTCAAGAAATAAATTATGAGTCTGGAAAGTTTTATGGAGAAGTTGTTAATGGAGAGTTTTCAGTAAGCTTTAAATTATCAGAAGAAACTCCTGCTGGAAATTATAGATTGGATTTGTTGGTTTTTGAAGAAGATAATGGAATAAGAACTAGTGAAGGAGTTGCCATGGCTACCCTCAATATTTTTCAAGTCTTAAGACGAGTAGATTTAGCTTTAAATAATCAGAATTTTAATCCAGGAGCTGTTTTAGAAGCAAAGCCAAATTTATTAGATCAGACAGGAGTCAACATTTATGGAGAACTTTCTATTATTATTAGAGACGAAAGCTCTAAAAGATTTTTTGAGAAACTTGTAAATTCAAAAGAGATATTTCAATATAATATCCCTACTAATTTAACTTCTGGATATTATGAAATACTAGCTTCTACTAATGAGATAAACAGTACAAAAAAATTCTTTGTTAATGAAAAAGAAATTGCTTCATTTGAATTAATAAACCATACTTTAATAGTTTCAAACATCGGAAATATTCCTTACGGAAAAGATATTGAAGTTGAGATGAATGGAAAGCCATTTATAAAAAAAGTTAATCTTAATCTGGGAGAAACACAAAATTTTAAGCTAAGTGGAAGCGGCGAATATAATATAAAAGTCAGCGATGGGGAAAACGAAATATCGTGGGGAGATGTTAGATTAGTAGGGTATGCTATAAATGTCAAAGCTGTAAACGAAAAATTTAATCTAGATCCAATTGTATGGATTTTAGCAATTATAATTTCAATTGTAGTTTTATTGTTTTTGTTTAGAAATTTTTTTAAGAAAAGATCGTTGGCTTATCATTATGAGAATAGAGAATTAGAATTAAGAGAAAAAGATATGCCTCAATCTAATCATCCTATTCCTTCTTTAAGAGAATCTGAAATAGAAAAATTTAAGGACTGGAAAGTAAAAGAACCAGTAAGACAAGCTGACCAGTCGTTAGTCTTAAAAGGCCATAAATCCAATGCTGCTGTTTTAGTTTTAAAAATTAAAAACAGAATTGGAAATACAGAAAAACAGAGTTTAGAAGAAGCTATGGAATATGTTTATGATAAAAAAGGAGCGGTTTATGAACAAGATAATTTTATTTATATTGTTTTTAGCCCTTTAATGACCAGGACCAACAAAAATGAAGTTGAGGCTGCAAAGGCCGCTGAGAAAATTATTGGCATTATAAATGAGCATAACAAAAAGTTTAGAGAAAAGATTGATTTTGGAATTGGAATAACTTCTGGAGAAATTATAAACAGAGTTGAAAATAAAAAACTTAAATTTACTGCTTTGAGCAATTTTATTGTTGTTGGAAAAAGATTAGCAAGTATTTCTGACAAGCAAATTCTAGTTACAAAAAAGACTTATGAAAAAGGAATTTCTGAGATTAAAGCTGAAAAGGTGAAGACTGATGCGGGAGATGTTTATGAAGTTAAGAGCATTGTTGACCATGAAAAAAGCAGAAAATTTATTGAGGGTTTTTTAGAGAGGCAGAAAAAAACATAAAAGTAAAAAATATATAAGATAATTTTTCTACCTTCAACGAATAACTAATTTTATTTTAATCCGCGTGATGCTGTTAACTGAACTGATAATAAATTCTAACCCTGCTTAATTTTTTATCGGTAAGCCAATTAATGTTTGACTAACAATTATCTTTTTTATAAATTTATTGATAAGCGTCTGGTTCTTCGGTATAATCAAGAAAACCTTTAGTGTACCACACACTAAAGTGTGTGGTTTGTTTGGGTTTTCTGGATGCTCAGAAATTCGAAACACATTCTAAAGGGTGTGGTTCAATTAAATAGCATTTCACTATCTTGTGATTAATTTGGAAATGCTATTTAATTGTTTAAACTGTTGAGAATTTCTGACATAAATTAATTAATAATTTTTCCGTTTTTATAAACAAAAATTTTTCTTTTCTTTAATTCTTTGAAAAATTTTTCTGGAGGAATAATTTTTTCTGGGGGATAAACCCCGCTTGGAAAATTATCCTTAAACATTTGAGCTATAATTGAGCAAGGAACTGCTGTATCTAAAACTCCTGCTGAATATTTATTGTTAGAAGTTGTTATACAATCCATAATTAAGTCTTTATTAAAAATAACTCTAATTAATTCCTTATCTTTTATTTTGGTGTTTGGTTTTGGCAAATTTCTTTCCATAATTTTAGAGGTTATATCTAAACTTTTAATTTCTTTATTTTTGAAATTAATTTTTTTTGAGGTAAATCCTAATTCAATTAAAGTTTCAATAATTTCATTAAACTCTTGCGGAAAAGTAACTCTAAACTCGCAGTTTTTTAATCCTTTATTTTTAAATGAATCTGGAAAAGTTGCTAATTCTGAATGTAAGGTATAAAACCCTTTCTGCTTTCCAAATTCTTTTCCAAAATCATAGTTTTTAAATCCAGAATAAGGCTTAGCAAAATATATTTTCCCATTTTTAAAAACAGCCGGTTTTAAAGTATATTCATCGACTAAGGTTTTAAAGCTGTAAGGAAGAACAAAACTTTGATTATATTTTGTTTCATCTTTATCTGCAAAAGTTATTTCTATAGAATTTATTTTGCTTAAAATTTTAGAAGCATAACCAGCCATTACATTTGTTATTCCAGGAGTGCCTCCACAACCCAAAATAGCTATTTTGCCAATTTTTTTAAATTCATTATTTAATTTTAATTGTTTTTTAGTTTCATGAACTAATCCGCCTAAATCTAAATAATTTGTTTTGGCTTTTACACAAGCTTTCATAACTTGAACATTAAATTCGTATTGTAGACAATTAACACAGACGTCTGTTCTTTTTAATAAATTAACAAGCTGTTTTTCATTATTAATATCAATTTTTCTTGCTCTTACTCTGTTTGATTTAAATGTTAAAGTATAATCTTCGGCTTTCTTTAAATCTCTTCCAGAAATAATTATTTCAGAATTTTTATTAGAATGAAATAAATCATCAACAACTGCTTTTCCGATTATTCCATAACCACCAAGAACAATATATTTCATTTTCTGTTTTTAATTTAATTAATAATATTTAATTTAATAATTTTATTATTAATAATCATTTTTATTTTACATTAATTATTTTTCGATTTTCTATTTTATTAATTTAATCTTTATATTTAAAAGCAAAGGGGGTTTATTCTTGCTTTCTTTAATTTCTTCTTTGTTAAATATAACCAATTTTTTAAAATCTTTTTCTAATAGTAATCCATTTTATAATCCCAGTTGTTTTAACCAAAAGTAAAAGAATTTAAAGTGAAATTTTTTTGGTTTATTTTTATGGTTAGTTCATAATTTCCATAATCTCCATCAACAACATTATATAATTGCGGTTTAGTTACTTTGATAAATGCTTTAGAGCCGTTAAATTGAACGTCCTTGCCTGCTTGTTCTTGTGTTATATAATTTCCATCAATAAAGACTTCTGCTTCTACTGGTTCTGATAGTGCTTCTGCCACAATATTCGCGGAATTTGCAAAAAATGAGAGTATTACTGAACCTTCTTCGCCAATTAATTGTAAGTCATCTGGATTGCTTTTCCAATTTCCCTTTAAATAAATTTTATTTGCGTCAATTCTATCTGGTAAATAATCTATAGTTTCTCCTGGTTGTAATCCTTCTTTATTTCCAATATTTTGGTCTCTTGATAAAGCAAAAGCGTGTCCGGCATATAACTCATTAGTTATAAAAAATTTATTTCTCTTAATTTCTTCTTTTGTTATTTCAATATGTTTAGTATCACTTCCTATCTCACTTAAAAGTTCTTTAATTTTTTCTTCAGTCTCTTCATATCCGCCTTCACCTATATGATCATATCTTATATACCCCTCTTTATCAATTAGATATTTTCTTGGCCAGTAATGATTGTTAAAAGCCTGCCAAGTCAAATAATCATTATCTTGGACAACAGGATACTTTATATTATATTTTTCAATAGCTTGTTTTACATTTTCATAATTTTTCTCAAATGTAAATTCAGGAGTATGAACACCAATAATAACCAATCCCATGTTTCTATATTTCTCATCCCATGAAGTTAAATAAGGGAATGTTCTAATACAATTGATGCATGTATAAGTCCAAAAATCAACCAAAACTACTTTTCCTTGTTTAGTAATATTTCTAATAGTTATTTTTTCTGTATTCAAATAACCAGAGATGCCTGTTAATTCAGGAGCCTTTTTATATCCATTCTTTAATTCTTCTGAAATATTTTGTATATAGTCTTTATCTTCTTGTAATGTTTTTATTTTTGTTTTTTCTAAATAATAAATTCCTCCAATAATAAATATTATAACAATAAACAAGAGGATAATTTTCTTATTCATCATATTTCGGTGGCTCAATCATCCTTCATTAAATTTAATTTTAATAATTTATTAATATATCATTATTTATTTTAGGAGTTATCTCAACATGATGCGGGGTTTTTACTATCTTTATTCATTATAACTAGCTTTCTTATTGGCTATTCATTTTTAGTTGCTGCTTCATTGACAACACTAGAAGCCAGATAAGTTAAAAATGCTGGCATTAGTGGAAGAACACAGGGGCTTAAAAATGAGACCAATCCTGCTATAAAAGCAATTCCTAAATTTAATGATGCTCCTAAATTTATACTTACTAGACTTAATGATAAAAGTATTTTTGATGCAAGAGGGAAACTAGCAATACGAGGGAGTTGATTAGTGAAAACAAACATTCCTAAAATAATTAAGACTAATCCAAAAATATAATTAGCATAATTTATCCACCTTCCTGCTTTATCTATAAATTCTTGAGCTTGGTTAGTAAATAATCCAATTAAAAGAAAAGGGATGCCTAATCCTAAGGAGTATGATAAAAGCAGGAAGAAAGCCATTGATGAATTTGTAACTGCTAATGATAAAATAGCCCCTAAAATAGCGCTAACACATGGTGTCCAGCCAACTGCAAAAACTGCACCAAAAATAAACGAAGTTAGATATTTTGATTTAAATTTTTTCTTTACACTAAACTTATATTCTTTTTGAAGAAACTTTGGTTTAAATCCCAATAAATATAATCCAAATAAAATAATAAAAATCCCCCCAATTCTTGAGAGCCAGGTTCTCACTATAAATGAAACCTTTAATAAAACAGTTTGCAGCAAAATTCCCAAAAGAGAGAATACAAATGAAAATCCCAATACAAAAAATACGCTTACTAAAAAAATGTCCCAGTTTTTCTTGTTTTCCATTTTATTCAAAATAAATCAATCTTTTAATTTTTATTTTTTAATTTAATAATTTATTTATTTTATTAGTAATCTATATAATTAATGGGCAGGACTTCGAAAAATTTCGTTCTTGGCTATCTTTTTTAATAATCTCAAGAGCAAAATTTTTTATCTAACCTGTTTTTTATAATATTTTAATTTATTAATATTAATCCATTATTATTTATTTAATTTTATTAAGTTAGGATTATTATTAATCTTTATTTTTTAATTGATTATTACTTTGCTCAATTATTTAGGTTTTACGTTATACAATTTAAGCTTTTATTAATCAAGTCAACCCTACATAAATATGTTTTAGATATGTATATTCTTCTAAAGAGTGAATGCTTAAATCTGAACCATGTCCAGAATATTTTAAACCACCATGAGGCATTTCTGAAACTAAAGGAAGATGATCATTAATCCAGACTTCTCCAAATCTTAATTGACCAGCGATAATAAAGGCCTTCTCAATGTCTTTTGTCCATAAACTAGAAGCAAGTCCATACTTAATATCATTTGCTTTTTCTATTACTTCTTCTACAGTTTTAAATTTAGCCAAAATTATTATAGGCCCAAAAATTTCATTTTGACAAAGATTGCTTTTTTGTTCAAAATCTTTTATAATAGTAATTGGAAAAAAATATCCTTTTTTAGGAATTTTTGACTGGTAGATTATTTTTTCAGTTTTTTCTAAATTTTTTAAAAATCCAGCTACCCTTTCTTTCTGTTTTAAAGAAATCAGCGGGCCTATTACAGTAGAGGATTTTGAAGGGTCTCCAATAATAATTCTTTTAACATGATTTTTAACTTTTTCCAGAAATTTTTCATAAATTTTTTCCTGGACATAAATTCGAGCTGCCGCTGTACAATCCTGTCCAGAATTAATAATAGAGGCATCAACTGCATATTTTGCGGCTTTTTCAAGATTTGCATCGTCGAAAACAATAAAAGGGGCTTTTCCTCCCAGCTCAAGATGCACTTTTTTTAGTGTTTCAGAAGCTAATTTCATTAGTTGCTTTCCTGTTTCTGTATTTCCAGTTAAAGAAACCATATCAATTTTTTTATGAGAAGCTAGAACATTTCCAACATTTTCTCCATTTCCAGTTATTATATTAATAACTCCGTCTGGAAATCCAGCTTTTTTTGATAAATTTCCAAGTTCTAAAGTTGTTAAAGGAGTTAGTGAAGAGGGTTTTAAAATTATCGTATTTCCTACAGCAACTGCAGCAAGTTTCCAGCATGCAATCATAAATGGGTAGTTCCAAGGAATAATTGAAGCAACAACTCCTAAAGGCTCTCTTTTTAAGATAGAAGTTCCGAGAGCTTTATGTTTTTTTCTGAAATGTCTGTCTATATAATTTCCAGAAACAGTTGTCTGCAGACAACGAGCTGCTCCTGCAAAAAATTTTAAGTTATCAATTGCAAATTCTATATCTAGACTAGCTAAAGAAATAGGTTTCCCTTGGTTTTTAGATTCTGTTTTTATTAGTTCGTCTTTATTTTCTTCTATAAGTTGAGCTAATTTTAAAAATAAATCTGATCTTTCTTTAGGTGTTGTATTTTTCCAGGATTCAAATGCTTTTCTTGCAGAATTAACTGCAGTATTAATATCATCAATATTAGAATCAGTTATCTCTGCAATTTTTTGTTCAGTATATGGACTTATTATATCTAAAGTTTTATTAGAATAGGAAACATATTCTCCATTTATGAAATTCTTTAACTTCTCCATTTTATTTTTTTGGATTAAAATTCATTTAGTATTTCCGGAATATCCATAATTCCATCATCTTCTGTAAAATGCCCTCTATTTTTTAACATAATAATATTAGCTCCCAATTTATCTTTAAAGATAACCTCGTTTTCTTTTAAACAATCATAGGGTTCATTACTTGATAAAAATACAATGAGCTTTCTTATTTTTTGTTTAACTTTCTCAAAATCAATAGTAGTTTCTAACCAAGGTTTAGCAATTGATTCTACATTTTCATCTTCTAAATTATTTAATTTAAACCAACCAGCAACAAATACTACTTTAGGTAATTTGCTATTATAATCTTCTTTCTCTAAAAATCTCATAATAGTTTGACATCCTATGCTGTGCCCTACAAAGTAAGTATCTTCATCTAATTTATCCACAACTTTCTTTAAATGCGAGACCCATTCTTTTATTTGAGGCTCAGAAGTATTAGGCATTTTAGGAATAACAACTTTATATCTTTTTTTTTCCAATTCTCTTTTCAACCACGGATACCAATTCATCTTCGGATTAAAACTCCAACCATGGACAATAAAGACTTTTTTCATTTTACCTCTTTTTTTCAACCATCTATTTTTTATTATTAATTTAATCAATAACTTTTACTAGTAATTATTAATCAATTATAATCTTTTATTTATTAATATAAAATTATTTTTAAATTAGTTTTATTAATCTTTTTGGTTAGTTTAATAATTATTTTTTTGATTTTCCCTTTTTAACGGCTTGTTCAATAGCTTCTTGATCAAATCCAAGTATGATTTTCCCATCAATATCTAAAACAGGAACGCCCATTTGTCCTGACTTTTCTATCATTTCTTTGGCGGCTTTTTGATTTTTTGAAACATCTATTTCTTTAAAATTTATTTTATTTTCTTTCATAAATTCCTTAGCCGCTTTACAATATACGCAGGTTGGCGTAGTATAGATTTTAACATTTGGTTTTGCCATTTTTTACTTTCATTTTTTTATTTGATAATAGTCTCAATAAGCATTTAAAGTTTTCTGTTTTATTTTTTAAGAAGAATTAAACTGAAAAAAGTCAAAAACTAATTTTTTACAAATAGCTTTTGTTTTTTAATGACATCTAAACTAGCTTCACATATCTCACAAGAACCATTTTCTTCTATTGACCTTAGTTTAATATTATTATCTATTAGTCTTCTGTATTTTAAAGTTATTACTACTTCATTTGTCTCTCTATTATCAAATGGCGGTTCTTTTAATCTTATTCCGCAATTAGGGCATATTCCTATCATTTTTATTATTAATTTTTAATTAGCAATGATTATACTATTATTTTTTATGTGGATTTTTTGATGTCAAGAACCACACTTCTTGATTACTATTAAAAAATTATTATTTTAAAATCATAAGTTTAAGATTATAACGTAAGACTTAAATTTCCAACTAATTTATTTAAATTTTGATATTAGAAACTTTTGTTTCTTTTCTTATTAAAAAAGTAAGATTTATTTTATTCTACAATTGTCTCTATTTCATCTATATCTATATCGTCTGACGTAGGTTCTTCGTCAAGCCAGTAATTTATTTTTCTTTTCATTTTTTTTCTGTTATTTATTTTTTTATCGGACTTTCTTATTAATTTTTATATTATCAATTATTTAGTATGAATCTTTTTTTTATGGAATTATTAACGATTAAATTTACTAAGCAGGAATTTCTATTCAAGCTATCTGTATAATCTAATTTTTATGATTTATTAATAATTATTTAATTTTTTTGTGTTATATTTTATCTAATTTATTATTTTAAGTTTTATTAAGTCCAGATATTAAAAGTGTATTTAATCGCCCTCTGCTAATAATTTTATTTAATAATTTATTAATAATTATTTTTATTTTACTGGATTAGTAAATATTAAATTTACTAAGCTTAGACTTCTGTACAGCCAGCGTATATTAATATTAATTTTTATTATTTTTGTTTCAATGGTTTTTTATGTTTATGGTTTTTTAAAATATTTATGCTAATTTTTTATTCTATCACCCCTAATTCTTCAGCATCTCTAGTATAGCCGGCGTGACCGAGATCAAAATTAAAAAAATCAAAAAATTCTTTTAAAACTAATTTTCCTGCGTTAATTTCCTGTAATTCATTAAAAACATACTCTGTGAAACAGTAGGTGCACACAAATGCTCTTTTACTTTTACATTTTATGCATTCTGTACCGTAATTCGTTATTTTACTGTTTATTTTCGAGAGATATTTATTTAATCTTGGAAGAAGTTCTTTTTTTAGTGTTGGGTATAATGTTAACCATGCCTGTATTTCAATTATTAAACAAAAAGGGCAAAGGGGGTTTGTAATTGCTTCGCTACAAACATCGCATAAATACTGAGTTTCGTTGAGTTCGGTGGTGTAGTTATTTTGTAACATCATTATCATAGAATCGATTCAATTTCGCACAAAAATTCTGCGAAATTAAATCAGCAAAATTTAATAATTGTAGTAAGAGTAAACACACTAGCACAACTATACAAATCATAGAATTCTGATCGTTGTACACTATTTACTTTCATATTATTAGTAATACAAGCTTATATATAAATTTAACTAAATTTATAAATTATTTTTAAGTAATGACAGTTTTTTATTATAAGAAATAAATTTATTTTTTCTGGTTAATTTTTTTCATAAACTCTATGGATTTTTTAGAGCTTATTTATATTGTGGAAGGAATCTTATTTCTGGATAAAATAACTCCAGTAATCTCAACATTTAAATACCTCTTTCTCTTATTAATTAAAAGAGTGTGAAAATGGTAAATTATATCGCCGTTATTGTTGCTTCTATTGTTTCATTTGTAATTGGAATGTTATGGTATTCTCCTTTTTTATTTGGAAATTTATTGATGAAAGCTTCTGGGATTAATAAAAAAGATATAGAAAAATCTAAGAAAAAAGGAATGGGGAAAAAATTGTTAATTGCTTTTATTACAACAATTATCATGGTTTATGTTTTGGCTTATTTATTAGATATTTTAAATTATAATGACGCTGTAAGCGGAGGCTTAGTTGGTTTTTTAATATGGCTTGGATTTATGGCAACAATAGGACTAGGAAGAATTTTATGGGAAGGAAAAACTTTTTCATTTTATTTAATTAATACATTACATGAGTTAGTTTCTTTGGTTGTTATAGGAGCTATTTTAGGGGCGTGGGGGTAAAATAATTATTTTTTTATTCTTTTAATTCTATTAACCAATTGGCGATGAAAAATATTTTATCAATACTAAATAAAAGAAATTCTAAGTATTGTCATTTAAATTAACCTTACCATTAATGAAAATGGTTATAAACCAAAAGCTAATAAAATCCATTAATTCTTATTTTCTATGCCCTGTTCGCATAGTGGTATTGCAATAGATTGGAAATCTATGTCTTATAGACGCGCAGGTTCAATTCCTGCACAGGGCGTCTTTGAAATGAATATAGAAAAATAAAAAATCATCAAAATTTAAGAAGAAGCCAAAATTTTCCTTCTAGAATCTCTAATTATTATCCTTGATAAACTAGTTTCCTTATAGAATTATAATTTGCTTTCCAATACTCTAAATTTTTTTTAATTTCTTTTCTTTTATTAGCAGATTTTTCTAAGGTAAGCATTTCCTCAAGAATTTTAATACCGCCATTTTTTTTAAAAGCATAATTTTTCCAACAAACTGCATCAGCTGTTCTATCCACTAAACATTTATGAAAAGTTATAGCTTCTTCTATTGTTACATAAGATCTTCTAAGTTCTGTTTCGTTTATTGATTTAGGCATTACTTGATAGAGATTTTTAATTTATAAGAATTTACGTTATCTTTTATATATCACATCCTCTCTAAAATCTCAATTCTTTTTTCTAAAGAAGGATGAGTTTGGAATAAGTCTCCAGTTTTTTTAAACGGATTTGAAATAAATAAAGGAGCTATTGCCTTGCTATAATGATGTTTTTGCTCTGAACTTAATAAATGTTCATTTTTTATTTTTTTTAAAGCACTAATTAATCCGGTTGGTGAGCGAGTAAATTTAACTCCTGTTGCATCTGCGGTATATTCTCTTTTTCTTGAAATAGCTAATTGAACTAAACTTACCACAATTGGTGCTAAAATTGCTAAGATTATTCCTATAATTATTATAACAGCGTTAGCTTTTCCTCTGTCTCTATCTCCTCCTGACCAAAATAAACTTCTTAAAAATATTTCAGAGATTATTGCTATCATTCCAACTAGAATAGCAGTTAATGTCATAAATCTTATATCATAATTAGCTATATGGGACATTTCATGGGCTAAAACTCCCTCTAATTCATGTTTATCTAATTTTTTTAATGCGCCGGTTGTAATACAAATAACTGCGTTTCTTGGATCTCTTCCAGATGCAAAAGCATTTATGTTATTATCTTCCATTATGTATAATTTTGGTTTTGGCAGTCCTGATGCAATAGCTAAACCCTCAACAGAATGATGATACTGTCTATAAGATTCAGGAGCTGGTTTTGCATTAACAGAAGAAAGAGCAAGTTTATGTGAATTATAATATCCAAACCAGACATAAAAAACCGAAATAATTATAGAAATAATCATAATTGTAGTAAAATAATCCGGTCCTGCAACTATTCCTATAATATAACCAAATACAGCAAAAACAATTATGATTGAAACTAATAAAATAATTGACTTAAATTTATTTCTAGCTATTTGATCGTGAAAGGATATTCTTTCCATAAACAAATAACGCAAAAAGAGTTTATAAAGATTAATTTCTTATTTTTTATTTGAGGACATTTTCTATATAATCTATATATTTACTTCTAAATTGATCATATTCTTTTATAGTAGCATAAGCTATACCATATAATTTATCTTCATCATTGCAGAAAATGACTTTGCCGTGTTCTAAAATTCTTTTTCTAATATATAATGGAAGCTGTTGAAAAATCTGAATGTCGAATTTATCCGGCAGGCTTCCATAATATTTTATTCTTTTTTCGGTCATTTCTTTATTTGAATATTTTTTGTCTAAAACAAGACATATGTCAATATCTCTTGCGTATGGTCTGTTAGTTATGTAAGATCCAAACAACAGCACAGCTATTATTTGCTTGTCTTTTTTTATTATTTTCAGTTTTCTCTCTATTTCATTTAATCTCATCTAAATAATAAGAAGTAATTATTTATATAGGTTTCTTAATCTAAGCATTTAAATTCTAGAAAATTTTTAGTTATTATTTATTCAGATTAATAAGCTAAATTTAAAGAAAAAGATTTCTAAGTATTAATTTTATTTAAATAGAGAATATGTTCTACCGCCAAAGTCTATGCTTGGATTAAATTTTATATTTATCGGATTTTCTGGATTTCTATAATTATGTGAGTGTTGTAATAAAAAAGTAGACCCAAAATATAATGCTGTACTTATTCCAGTAGCTCTAAGCCAGTCTGAATCCCCGCCACTAAATAAAGATCCTAGTATAGAAACCTTTAGAGGAATATCTGTAAGCGAAGCAGTCCAATAATATAATTTTTCCTTAAGAGTTAAATTTGGAGGATTTAACATGTTTACTAATTTTCTCTTAAATTCTTCTTTATTTTCTCGTCTTTTAACTTTTATAAATTCATCAAAATCAGGATACTTATCATACTCATTAAGATATTCTTCAATGTAAGGATTTTTATATGGCATTTTTAATCAATCATTATCATTATTCTCTATTGATCATTAATCTGCTTTCTATTTAAATATTTTATTATAATAGAAAAGCTATCATTATTAGTTATGATTCTTTTAAGATGATAAAATTATTCTAAATCAATTTTAGGATAATCTCTTTGAGATTCTGATATTTTTAAAAATTCTCTCTTTTTTCTTCCATAAAGATTGAAGAAAAAAACTCCAGGAAATTTCTCGCTTGCATTTTCATAATCCATTACCGAATCATTATAATATTGTCTTGCAAATGCGACTTTATCTTCAATTGCACTTAGCTCTTGTTGTAACTGGAGATAATTTTCATTCGCTTGTAATTGCGGATTGCTTTCTGCAATTGCTATTAATCTACTTAAAAAACCCTGCAAAATGTCTCCGGCTTTAATCTTTTCATTTAAATTTCTGCTTTTTATTAATTCTGTTCTAGCTTTTGTAATCTTGTCATAAATTTCTTTTTCGTGTTTTGTATAACTTCTCACAACTTTAACTAAACTAGGCACTAACTCTGCTCTTTTTTTCAGCTGAACGTCAATCTGTGCAGAACTATTATCAATCCTATTTTCAAGCACAACAAATCTATTATAATAATAAATCGCAATTATAATTACTAACGCAAATAAGACTGATATAATTATTAAAATCCAGCTTGCAAAAGATAAGATCATATGTTAATTTATTGAGGTTAGTTTATAAATGTTTATTTTTTATCTAATATTTTCTTCGATTAAGATTTTTTATTATCAGATGCTCTCTGAATTATTAAGAATATAGGTTTAAGAATCATAATTATATAACATTTTATTTTGTTGGTTTTAATATGTCTTTAATTAAAATAATATATTAAAAAAGGTTATTATTCACATTCAGTAACATCAGCTAAAAATTCTAAACTGACATCTCCTTCAATTTTTTTTCCTTCAATAAACCATGTTGGAAAATAGTTTATATTCTTATTATAACAATACTCATTATTTCTTAGACAGTTAAATATCTTTATATTTTCTAGATAATCTTTAATTTCAAGATTACTTAAAGTTTTTTCTGGGGCATTAGAATTAATATATAAAATAATTGTTTTTTCTTTTAGACAAGTTTCAAAATTTTTATCAAAATCTATAATAAAAAATCCTGTGTATTTTGTTATGATGTTGGTGATAAAGTAAAATAAGAAAAATAAAATAATTAATATTATAATTAAAATTCCGACATTTCTCGTAACTTTCTTTTTCATTATTTCTAAAATAAAAACTAACTTTTAAGGCTTTCTATAATATTAAATGCAATAAATTTGATATGATTAATGGCAATATTTTATATTAGTATTAATTGAAAACAAAGATATAATTGGATTAATTAGAAAATTCTTGCATCGATTTAGAATATGCCTTGCTTTCTATCAATAAAATAATTAGTTTATTCAAACAACTCACTTAAACTGTAACCTCGATGAATTCTATAAATTGCTTCGGCAAGAGGATTAACAAAAGAGACTACATTTAGTTTTGGGACATTTGGTTGCTTTATCGTATTTCCAACGTAAAAACCATCAAAATGCTCTAAAATTTTTTCTACTCCCTCTGAAAAGATTCCATGAGTGCAATAACCGACAATATTTATTGCTCCTGCATTTTTAGCAGCTTTAGAAGCGTTTATTTGAGTATTTCCAGTAGACCCAATATCATCATAAACTAATACATTTTTTTCTTTAACATTTCCTAAAATTCCTAAACTTTCTCCTAAGATTCCCGTAACTTTTCTATATTTATCAACAATTGCTTTTTCTAGTCCGAATTTTTCTATATATCTCTCTATTCTTTTTATAGAACCGCTATCTGGTCCAAGAACAACTAAATTCTCTAAAATCTCCGGGTGGTTTTCTTTAAAATATCTTATTAAAAAAGGGAAGGCTGGAAGACTGTCAAAAGGAACGTTATAAGATCCTTGCGTTGATTCATTATGGACCTCTAATGTCAAAACTCTTGTTCGATCATTATTTAATACATTTGCGACAACTTGAGAACTGATAGGAACTCTAGACTGATCTTTCTTGTCCTGTCTATTAAATTTTGAATAAGGCAGGACATTTACTATCTGATTTGCAGAAGAATTTCTTAAGGCATTGTTTATTAAACAAAGCTCTGTAAACCATCTAGACGGATCCAAACTAGAGTCATGAATAAAAAAACAATTGCTTCCTCTTATATTTTTTTTAATTTGTGGTTTAAACTCCCCATCTGGAAAATTCCTAATTTCTACCGGATTTAATTCAAACTCGCTTCCATCTCCTTCTTTAATAAGTTCATAAATCCTAGTTGACACACCTTTAAATCTATTTGTGGTTTCTTCATCAATATTCGTTTCTTTTAAATATTCCTCTATTTTTTCAGAAAACTCCTTCCTTTTTTTAGAGTGTCTTTCAGTTTCTTTTTTTATTAAATACTTATGTACTTCAAATGCAAATTCCCAGGCATTTCCTTCTGGATTCGCGATAATAGAACATCTCTCACCCATTTTTAACCTCTTTTGATAAATTAGAAAAGCTAAAGGATTTAAAAGTTTTTTTATTTAGTAATATATATAATGAAAATTAAAAACTCCATAAAACTTAAATACTTGTTTTTTTCTTATTATTAAGTAAATTTAATTATTATAATTTAGTAGTTGGTTTAATATAAATAAGCTTATTTAAAAAAACAGAGCTGATAATCATTAATTTATTAATACTAATAATTTAATATAAAAATGGCAAAAATAATAGTATTGGATACAGGGAGAGAGGGAGATGTTTTTAATGAATCTTTTATAAAAGATAAAGCTAAAGAATTAGGAATCCTTTTTGGATGTGAACAGGGCAGATGCGGAACCTGTAGAAGCACTGTAATTGAAGGAATGGAAAATCTTCATGAAAAGAATGATAGAGAAATAAATATGGGTTTAGAAGAAAATGAGAGGCTTATTTGTCAATGTAGAATAAAATTAGGGGTTATTAAAATAAGGCAGTTTTAATAATAAAATATCCAATAAAAGTTAAAGACATTAAGTAAAACTAATAGATATCCCATCTAAAATACTGATTACTAGAAAATCAAAATTCAAAAATAAATCTAGAAATCAAGAAGCATAATTGAACCAGAAACAATGAGCTATCCATAAAATTTAGATTATAAATTTATCAAAAATAACAAAGGATTAATAAACTAAAAGCTAAATGAGCAAACTGGTAGAGTTTCCTTTATGTTTAATATTATCAATATAAATTATTAAATTAAGAATAATTAATAAACTAATAAATAAATTATTAATATTTTAGTTAAGTTATGTTAATTATCAGTTAAATGAAAAAATAATAAAAAATGGCAAAATTAATTTTAGTAAATACCGGACAGGTAGAAGAAATTAAGGATGGAGAATCTCTAAAAAATATTTGCGAAGAAAAATTTAGAATTCCTTTTGGGTGTGAGGACGGAATTTGCGGAACCTGCCGAATAAAAATTGCAGATGGACTTAATAATCTAACTCCAAAAAACCAGAAAGAAGAAGACATGCTCCCTGAAGAACCAGACGTAAGGCTTGCTTGCCAATGTAAAATAAATAAAGGGGTTGTTAAGATTGATTATTGAGTTTTTTATAAAAAAGTTAGATAATGATACTTAATATTTAAATTCAATTTAAATTTTGATTATTTAAGGATATTAATTGTTAACTATGTCAAAATTTTTACTAGTTTATTCTCGCTATTTTATCTATTTCTCAATAAATTTGTAGACAAATTAAAAATACGATTATTTGTTTTGATGTTTACCTAAAGTAAATATGTTTACCTAAAGTAAATATATTACTCCTAGAACACTTATTTCCTCTTACCTAAACCATGCTTCTCAGAATCCTTCACCAACATTACAGAAATTCCTCCAGTCATCTTAGAAATATAATTATACAAGAATCCAACTATGACTGAAATCACAAATCCGCCTATAGCATAAGCAATCGGATAAACAAAAATAATTTGAATATAAGTTAATTTTGATAAGTCTTGACCTATAGAGCTGGCAATTCCTGGATTACTTGTTTTTAATATCGCGAGCACAATTCCTAAAACAATTCCTAAAATAAAATAAATTATTGTAACTGTATATGCTAGATTTAATATTCCTACTTTCTTAATTCTGAACATTTTCTCTTTTTTTAAATAATTTATCTATAATAATATGGTAAAAATTAGTTTATAAATGTTTCTTGAGGTTTGTCTAAACTATTTTTATCCTAAATAGTTATCCTATTAATTATCATTAAAATAGGTTATCCATTGATTAAAAAAGGTTGGTCTAACATATTAGAAATTAATAACTATGAATTGATGTAAATGGCAATTATTTTTCTGAACAGAATTCTTCAAGAAATTCATTGGTTGTAAATACCTTAACAAATGGTTGTTGTTTGAGACGGGGTCATTAGACCAGATAGGACAATTTAATTTAACTGCAAGAGCAACAAAATCAACATCGTTTTTATGGGGAATTGATTCTGCCTTATTTAGAAATTCTCTGTATTCTTCAATTGGAATAAACTCTACAAATATAGCTATATCTCTTAATAACTCTTTAAATTCTTCTTTTGAAATACCTGTTTTGTTTAAAATGTGTTCAGAATTTCTTCGAATTTCATCTAACGATAACTATGGTGCAAAAAAATTAAAGTCTTGGTCAACCAATAATCCCTTAGTAAACGAATTTTTCCAAAAAAATGTAAATAATATATTAGAATCTACTACAAATTTCATTTATATTAATCCTCTTTTTTTTAGTTCATCATATCTTCCATTTCTAGAGGCTCTTTGTAATTTAACAGACCAGTCAGTCATCTCTTTTTCTTCCTCCAGATGTTTTATTAATCTTCTTACTAATAAAGATATTCCTAACTCGTCTACTTGTTTTTTCAGTTTCTCTGGTATTTTAATAGATATTTCTGCCATAGAAAATTTAAGTTTTTGATTATAAAAAATTTTCTAACGATAATTTTGTTAAATTAAAAAACGGTAAATATTCAGAGTGGTTATAGTTGATAAATATCAATATCATTACCTTTTAATAAAATGCATATTAAACATATTAATGATCTAGTATCTTTTCTTTTTTAAAGCCGCACTTTTTACAAGCGCAAAATTTAAAGATCTCAAGAACATATTCTGCGACTACGTCTTCGCTACCACAATTTGGGCAATATATCTCAAATTCATATTCTGAATCGCCAAAATCCATAATGATCATTTTCTAATCGTTTATAGCCTGATTATAAGAAGCAAAACCTATTAATATATTTTGTGGTTTTTGGCCCTTTTTTAAAAAGTATCCAAATAAAGATAATATTTTTTATGGTAGTCTTGCTTGAAATACTTTATTTTGTTGATAAAACTGTTCAATACTATCCTCAATTCCAAGTTTTATCCACCAAGGAGGATTGATTGAAAAATCTCTATCTTCTCCTTTATATTTAATTTGTCCTCTATAAATCATATTTGGTAGATGGAATGGAACTAAATGAGGTCCTAATTTCTCTCCTTCTTTTTCTGGACGAATATGCATTAAATGATCTCCCTCGAACCAAACCCCATTTCTCAAAACAGCCCTTCTAATTGCTACATCATGGATATGATTATTTGGAGTTTCTTGGAGTTCGTAACTAAATTTGGATTCTACATTTGATGGAGCAGTATCATAAACATCAGATGCAGTTTTAACAAGCCATTCTAAAACATCTCTATTTTTTTTAAAAAATTCATAATACCCATCTTCATAAATTTGAAGAGCTTCTGGTTTTTGAATAATTTGATCACCCCATTGCCAAGCTATTCTCCAACTATCTTTACCAAATAAATCATCATATTTTGCATGAATTTCATTCCTGCTTGTTCCAAAATATCCAGGTCTTTCAACTATTCGCCATTCCATTTTAAATAAACTAAAAAGAACTTTTTAAAGATTTATATTATATAGCTAAATCTCCGAATATAACTGCGACTACTAGATGTAAAAGTAAATCCCTCAAACCTCTAAATATATAATAATTGTTAATAATATTTAAAAAGACATTTATTATTTTTATTAAATGGAAAAAGAGAATCAAATAATAATGGTTGTTAAAAGAGATAAATTATTTGGGACTTCTAATTTGAAAGATTGTCCTCAAGGATTTTTAAGCGCAGATATTTATGATTTTATTCCAGAAAT
>CAYIJD010000005.1:0-21989 GCA_964363655.1 Candidatus Woesearchaeota archaeon
TAAATTCTCTTGGTTTTAATTCTATATAACTATTTTCCATAAATTTTCTAAGAAAAAAGGGTTTATAAAGTTTTTGTAGTTACTACTTTTAAGAAATATCTAAAATTAATAGTATGAGTCATTAATAATATCATAAACTATAATTAACAGAAGAAGAGGCTTTAGCTCAACTATATTCTCCTCTATGTTTACCTTATAAAAATAAATAAAAAAATTTACTGGCTTAACTAAACCTTCTCTACTAAATATCCATCAAAAACCCCCATGTCAAAGACCTGGGGTTCTTGACAATTTTTTATAAAAAAATTTTATAATAATTATATAATTTACCTTTTGTAATCTAGATTACTAGCATTAAAATATAGAATAACATACAGAAAGATATAAAAGAAATAATAATCTTTCTCTAGTATGAAAAGAGAGTTTAACAGAAGATATTTAATATTTTTAATATTTTTAATATTTTTAATTGAATTCGCAAGTTCTTCTATAATAATTGAAAAACAGCCAGAAAAAAGCTATAATATAGGGAAAAAGATAGATGTTGATATAAGTGTAAAAATAGATGGCAATCAGAATATAGTAAGTTCTGATCTGCTTTGTGATAATTATAAATTAAATTATTTTAAAACTCCGTTAAATCAGGATAGCAATGAAAATTATTTTAATATTCCTCCTTTAGTAGTTAATGAAAATTTTATTGGAAATTGTAAAATAAAATTTATCTTATTAAATACAAACGGCCAGGTTTTAGAAGAGACAAGCACTAACAATTTCGATGTTACAAATGTTTTAATTTTTAATTTTTCAACTGATAAAGATACTTATTTTCCAGGAAATAAAATTTTAATAGAAGGAAAACTAGCAAAGGGCGTAAAACTCAATATTTCTCTTAGAGATGAGGAAAAAGAAATAGATTCCTTTACTGGAATTTTATCAAACGATGTATTTTCTATTATCTTTGATTTAGCAGATAATGTAATTAAAGGAGAAAAAAATATTTTAGTTTATGGAGAGGATAAATATGGAAATAAAGGGCAAAATTCAAAAAAAATAGAGGTGGCTCAGGTGGCGAGAAATATAAAAATAGAGCTAGAAAAAAATAAGATTTTGCCTAATGAAGAATTAATAATTAACTCTGGAGTATATGATCAATCTGGAGAGGCAATGGATATTGAGTCAGAGTATAAAATTTTTGATCCAGGGGCAAATCTTATAGACTCCATTATTTCAAGAGAGAGAAAAATCTCTTTTGGTTTTAAAAATCCAAGTCCTGGAGAATATATTATTAGGGCTAGTTATAAAGAGTTAGAAGATACTGATAAATTTTCTGTTTTAGAGGTAAGAAAAATAAGAATAGATGTAGAGAATGGAATTATTCATATTAAAAATATTGGGAATGTGAAGTATATTGATGATATGACTGTAAATGCTAGTGTTGATGGAATAATTTACCAGGTTCCAATAATCTTAAATTTGAATATAGATGAGGAGGCATTTATAGATTTAAGGACAGAGCTGCCGTCTAAAAATTATGATTTAACAGTATATTCTAATAAAGAAGCTTATAAATTAGGTTCTATAAAAACAGAAGATAATAGGCCTCTTATTAAAAAGCTATCTCAAGGATTATCAAAATTAACTGGTTCTACTATAATATCTACTGAAAAAATATCCAATGTTTTTTATCTTATATTTTTACTCGTATTTTTTGGATTTGTTGTCACATTTTTTACTTATAGAAGATTTAAAAACAAGATTACTAATGTTGTTGATACAACTATAAAAATTCAGGGAGAGAAAATAGGCGGATTAACGAGCTCTCTTGTTAGAAATGAAAGAGAGAAAAGCAAAATTAAAGATATGTTTGGAGCATATGTAGACCCTAATATATTAGATGAAAAATTTATCTCTAATATAAGAAAAAAAGAGATAAGCGTTTTGTTTACAGATATAAGAGGTTTTGCTAAAATTTTTGATAAGGCTGATTCTGAGAAAATTACTAAAATGCTAAATATGTATTTTGGTAAGTCTAGTGAGATAATAAAAAATAATAAAGGATTTATTAATAAGTTTATAGGTGATTCTGTTATGGGTTTGTTCAATGCAGTTATTGATGACAAAAATCATTTATTAAACTGCATTAAATCTGCTCTTGAAATTAAGAAAGAGATGGTTATAGTAAATGAAAAATTAAAGTTTATTGGATTGGATCCTATTGAAGTTGGAATTGGTGTTGATTCTGGAATGTGTTCTGTTGGAAGTGTTGGATCTGAAAATAAAATGGAGTATACTGCTATTGGAGTCCCAATAAATGTGGCATTTAGATTGCAATCTTTAAGCCAGGGTAATGTTTTAATTACTAGTAGAGTTTATGAAAAAATCAAAGATAAAATAAATGCAGTATATTTTGATGAGATAGAAATGAAAAATATAACTGGAAAAGTTAGAATTTACAAAGTTTTAGGATCTATCTAGAGAATAATAATTCTTTTATATGAAACTATTTTAATTTAAATGTGGAACAAGAAATTGATGAAATTAAATTAGAAGAGACTTCGGCTTATAATCAAGAGGATACTGATTTGAATGAGCCAGTTAGTCTTAATTTAACTGGAAAAGTTATTAATAGTGATATTAAAATAGAAATTTATGAGAAAATAGGAAGCGGGGCTACTGCAGAGATTTATAGAGGGAAAAAAATAACTGGTATAGAGAAAATAGTTGCTGTTAAATTCTCTAATAGAAAGGAGGAATCTTTAGAAAATTTAAGAAAAGAGGCAAATTTATCAGCTAAATTAAGGCACGATTATATTGTCTCAATAGATTCTTATTATGAAAATGAAGGAAATGGGATTATAGTAATGGATTTTGTAGAGGGCGATAACCTATATTCTATATTAAACGACCATAAAGAGTTGGGATTAAGATTTCCTGAAAAATTTTCTGGATTGATAGGATGGCTTTGTTGTGAAGCTTTAGAATATGCCCATAACAATGATTTAATACATAGAGATATTTCTCTTAAAAATATAATGGTTAATCGAGAAAATGGTTCGCCAAAATTGCTTGATTTTGGGATAGGTATTTTATCCTCTGAAAGTAAAACTGTACTTGGACAAATGGCAGGAACAATAGGTTTTATTGCGCCAGAGATTATAGATGGAAAAAGAGCAGATAAAAGGGCGGATATTTATAGTTTAGGTATGGTTCTTGATTCTCTTGTTAGAGGAGAGATTTTTAGAGTGGGAAAAACTAAAGATAATTTAAAGCCATATGATATAATAGAGAAGATTATGAATTTTAGAAAAATGCCATATACTCCTTTAAAAAAAATTAAAAATATTGACGAGGAGTTTTCCGATATTGTTGAGAAGGCTGTAAGTTTAGCTCCAGAAGATAGATATCAGTCTGCATCTGAAATGTTGAATGGCCTGACAAAATATTTATATCAAAAAGATGAATATGGACCGACAAGGCCGGTTATGAAATTATATCTAGACTTAATAAATAAGATTAAAGAGGCTAAAAGTAAAATGCCTTATATGATTAGTGATGGTAAATTCTCGCTAAAATCTCTTTCAGAGGGGGAATTAATAAAGATAGGTTAAACTTCTAATTCCATAAGATCTTTGGCTATCTTTATATCAAAAATTTCTTTTATTTTACCAAACCCTAAAGGGTTTGGTTTGTTTGAAATCTCAGAAAATTTCTTAGTTTAAATTTTCTGGGACCCCAGAAAACTAGGTTTTCTGCGGTTTTTGAGCCAGAAAAAAAGAAGTTGCGAAGCAACTTCCACTGCCTAAAGACAGTGGTTTACTTTTCTTCTGTATTATTAAAAATCTTTTTAGCTTTATTTAAAAAAGTATTTTCTTTATTTTCATATCTTTGAGAGATGTGAGTTATAACAAAATTTTTAACTTTTGACTCTTTTGCAACTTTTACTGCTTGATCTAGTGTAAGATGGTTATATTTTTTAGCTAATTCTTTTTCGCTTTCTAAAAAAGAGGATTCTATAATGGCTAGATCGTTATTTTTAATAATTTTTTTTATATTATTGCACAATTTTGTATCTAGAACAAATCCGATCTTTCTGCCTTTTTCAATGTATGAGAGAGATTTCCAATTTATAATTCCTTTTTCTGTTTTAATTTTCTTCTTCTGACAATCTTGCTTATTTCTTTTCCTTTCAGATTATATTTTTTAAGCTTTTTCTTATTTAGGATATAAAGAAGGTAGTTTTCAAAATGCTGAAAAATTTTCTAGAGAAATTTTATCTCTTCCTATGTATCCAGAATTAAAAGAGAATCAGATAAGGGAAGTTTGTAAGGAGATTGAGAATTATTTTAGCCGTTAATGAATAATTCTTAATTTAATGAGTTTTTGGTATTAATAATAAATAAATATTTAGCTAGGAAAAAGTAAGAAGCGATTCATCCTCATGTTAAAGTAAGAATAATTTCCTATTTTGATATTAAGAAATTTATATTAGATATTAAAGAGCCTTATATTAATCTTTAAACTTTTTTATATAATTATTTTTCAAAAATTTATTCTTCACGGCTTTTAAAATTATCAAATCATTTTTATCCAATCCTTTAAATAAGAATAATAATAAAATGTAAATTAAAAAAAAGAAAATTGTAATAACTATAACTGAAAACAAAGTTGGCTGTATTACCGATTTTAAAATAAATAAAAATAAGATTGGAATTAAAGAAATAAAGAAAATCCTAAAAAATTCTTTTCCAAATGGAATTATTGAAGTATAATATCTTGCATGAAACATTAATAAAAGATTAAACAAAACTAGAGAAATTGTTGTAGCAATCGCAGCTCCATTTATTCCATTTAAATTCTCTATTCCGAAAATATAATTTTTTGGAATTAATATTATGTTTAAAACTAAATTTAAAATTCCAGCAATTAATAAATCCATCAGCAATATTTTTGATTTTCCGGCCATTTCTAAAAGTTTATTTGAAATTATAAATATAGAAAAAAATAAATTCCCTATTAAAAGAAATCTGAATGAACTAACAGCCCCTAAATAAGATTCTCCAAAAAATAGGTTTATTATTGTTCCTGGAAAGAAAAACATTAAAAAGAAAAACGGAAGATTAATTATAAAAATCCATTTTCCTATTTGCAAACTTAGCTTTCTAATTAAATTCAGATTTTTCTTTGCATACTCCTTAGTTATAATTGGAAATAGAAGTTGTATAAATAATTCCGGAGCTAAAGTTAATAAAGCTGCTAATGGAATTGCTGCATTATAAATTCCCACTTCAACTGTTGTTTTAAAAAATCCTATTACTAAAGAATCTGTCCAATAAAAAACACTGGATACTGTCCAAAAAAGCATTATCGGAATAGAATAATTTATTAATCCTCCAAAAATTTTCTTCTTTTCTTCATTTTTTAGATTATAATCTAAAAAAATATCAGTAAGTTTATATTTACAGTATAAAAAGGTGCCTAAAAAAAATACAAAAATTCCAAGAATAAAAGAGAATATTACTGCGTTCGTTTTTAGTCCAAGAAAAATAAAAAAAGCAAGGAAAAAAAGCTTCGCCGAACTTTGCAGAATCTTTTCTAATATTGTTTGTTGTTTTACTTTTTCAAAGGCAATCATTACGTTCATAAAAAAAATTGAGAGAACCCAGATAGGAATTAAAAAACTAAAAATTTTTAGAAAGATTATTAAATCTTTATTTTTAAAAAATGTTAGTGAAATAAATTCTGCTGAGAAAAAAAGAATTAAAGCAACGATTATTGTAGTAAAAAATGTTATCTTAAAAGCAATTCGATAAACATATCTAATTTTCTCCTTTTCGTTTTTTCCTCTATATAATGAAATATATCTTAAAGTCCCCTCACTTAGGCCAAGTGCAGATATGGCTGCAAATATAGAAACTATTGCTAAAGCAAGAGAGAAAAGTCCATAAAGTTCAGCTCCTAAATATCTAGCTATGATTATTTTATATAGATAAGAAAAAATTTTTGATGCTAAAAGTCCTACTAGAATAAAAAGAGAGGTTCCAAAAATTAATTTCAAAAGGTTATTAAATTTTTTTTCTTTTAAATTCAATGTTTGATTGTTTACAGGCATTGATTTAGGCTCTAGTTTTTTTGAGTTTATCATATTAGTAAAACTATAGTGAAAGACATAAGTTTTTCCCTAATAAGTCAACGACAAAACGGATAAAAATTAATATCTTTGACTATAATAAAAAAGAACAGTATAAAAAGATTAGGTTATAACTTAAGTATAATAAACCTTTTAAAACAGTTTTAAGAGTAATAATAATGAACGAGATTAAAAAAGTTGGAATAGTTGTTATGTTCAGAATGGATTCTGGAGGAGGAGCTCCTAGAGTTGTCATAGATTTGATCAAATTTTTAGAATCATTTGGATATAAAGTACATCTATTAACTCCATGGAAACTTGATTATAAAAAAATTGTAGAAATATTTGAACCAATAAAAATTGATAGAGAGTATAATTTGAAGGATTACAAATTGAAGCTATGTATTGAAAAAAATCTTTCTAGAAAATTAATGAAAAAGGAATTCGTTGAAATGGCTGAAAATGTAGATTTAATAATTGACATTGATGGAGGTATTTTGCATAAATATTTGCCAGAAAATAAAAAATATATAATATGGAGAATTTCTGGAATAGACAGCGAGATCGAAAAAACAGATTTTACATTTAAAAATTGGAAAATTAAGGCTAAAAGGTTTATTAAAAAAACTATAACTCCCAGTGAAAATACATTATCTAAAAATCATAAAATTTACGCTGTTGATGAATGGACTAAAAATTTAATGGCAGACAAATGGAAGTTGTCAAACACACAAAACTTTTGTTTATATCCTGAAATTAAAACAGACCATTTTTCATATAATCCTAGAATTAAAAAAAATCAGATAATAATTTTAGGAAGAATTTCGCCTAATAAAAGAATAGATGAATCAATAAAAGTTTTTGCGTTGGGGGCTAAAAATAGTAATTACAAGCTTGTTATAATCGGAGGGATTACTCCTGATTCTGAAAACTACATTAAGTATTTAGAAAATATTGCAAAAGAACACGGAATTGAAAATAGAGTAAAATTTATCGGCAATCCTCCTTTTAATGAACTGAAAAAAACAGTAGAAGAATCTAAAATTCTAATCGAATGCCAGAGAGATATTAGTTTAACTATGACTTCTATAGAATGTCTAGCATCAGGGGTTGTTGTTTTAGTTCATAAAAATGGTGGTACATTTAAAGAAGTGTTAGACAATGGAAAGTATGGAGTTGGATTTGAAAGCATTGAAGAAGCATCAGAAAAATTAAAAAAAATAATAAATGCATTAGAAGTAAAAAAAATACATCCAGAACGGTTTATTAAAAGAGCAGAATTTTTTTCTGGAGAAAGGTTTAGAGAAAGATTAAAGCAAATAATTGATATAGAAGATAATTAAATTAAAAAAATTATGATGTTAAATATTTTATGAAAAAAATAATTAAAAGGTTTAATGAAGATTATATCTAAAGGGATTTTGTCTATCTACTTTACTCTTAAGAATTAATAAATTTTTTGTATAGATTAGATATACTATAAAAAATAATATTTATTAACAATAACTAAGCTAAATAAAAATGGAAAGAACTTTTAAAACAGATTATGCAAAATATTATGATTTATTTAATAGAGACAAAAATTATAGTGATGAGATTGATTTTTTAGAACTAGTTTTTAAAAAATTTTTTGGTGTTAATGAAGAAAATAAAAAGGTTATTAAAGTTTTAGATTTGGGTTGTGGAACTGGATTACATACGAAAGAATTAATTAAAAGAAGGTATAGTGTCAGCGGATTAGATTTATCAAAAGAAATGATTGAAATAGCTAAAAAAAGAAATCCTTCTGCAAAGTTTTATGTTGGCGATATGTCTAATTTTGATTTAATTAAAAATGAAGGAAAATTTGATATTATAATCTGCATGTTTTCTGCGTTGGGTTATTTGACTGAAAATTTTCAATTAGATGGATTTTTTAAATGTTGCAAAGCTCATTTAAAAGAAAATGGCTTGTTAATTTTAGATATTTGGAATGGTTTAGGAGTTATGCATGAACTTCCTAGTTCAAGAGAAAAAATAACTGAAGTTAAAGATGAGAATAAATTCTTAAAGATTACAAGAAAAAGCTTTCCTAAATTAGACGGCAAGAATCATATTAATAATGTAAGATTTAATGTTAAGGTTTTTGAAGAAGCTGATGATGAAAATAATAAAAATGAAGGTTTTAGTAATGATATAAAAAATATTGGTGGTGAGATTAAGTCAAATGAGAGCAAGTTTATCTCTCGTAATTTAATAAATACTAAAATTAATAAAATAAGTAATGAAAATAAGTTAAGCGAGAAATATCTAACCCCTCTTAATTTAACAGATAGTAAAAATAATAAAAATAAGGAAGAAAATAATAACTATCAAAAAAAAAATTGGAGATTAATTAAAGAATATGATGAAGACCATAAAGTTAGGTTTTTCTTTCCTAAAGAACTAGAAAAATATATGGAAGATTATGGCTTTAAACTTCTGCATCTTTGTCCAAGCTTTAATCTAAATGAAGAACTTTCAGAAAAGCATTGGAATATGATTTTAGTTGGAAGAATGATATAGTTACTATTTTATAATAATGCTTAAAAAGACATGAATTATATTTTAAAAATAAAAATGTCACTTGCATATAAATTATTTGGAAAGCCTAGAACTGTTGATGAATTTGTTGATTTAGTTAAAAAAAGAGGGGAAAGTAAAATAGAAATAAAATTAGAAAAAAGAAAACTTGAAAAAAATTATGGAAAGATGATCAGCGTTCTTGAGTATACATGCAGTCCTATTCTTCAAGCTGGAAGATATAGAATTAAATTAAATAGATTTTGTGATTCTACGGTTTTAGGGTATGATCCAATAGATGCTAATACAAAAGAAGAAAATGTTGATAAGTTAGCTCTAAAATATGCTGAAGAAATCGCTGAAACATTAAAAAATCAAGGATTAAATGTTAAAAATATTGAATTTCTTGAAAGAGATTAATTAAAAAATGCAAGACTATACTATAGAAACTATTGTAAATGGAGAGTTTCCAGATGAATATCCTAAAAAAAAGATATCTCTAGTTAGAGGTAAAGACTTTAACATTACTCCGGGCGGGGGATATGCACCATTCTCAAAAATTGGCTTATGCAGAGCAGATCCCAATAATCCTACTGGAGATAGAACAATAGAATGGTATGATGAAAATGTTCTAAAGCCATTAATTGAAAGTGGAAAAATAAGCGATGGTACAAAAAGTAAGTTTGATGATAGAAAAATGAGATATGATGGTGGTATAGGTTATATAGGAAATACTATTAATCCGCACGATAATATTATTGTCAAATTTGGTCATAGTCATTTTCTTGAATATAGAGAAAAAAGAAAAAGAACTCAAGAAGAAGCAGAAGTTTTGACTCAACTAGGAATAAATCATTTCAAAGATCCTTATGCATTTTTCCCTAGAAATCCCGGAGTAACGGGAATTGTTTTAACATCTGATAAAAATATAATTGTTGGTCAAAGAAATGTTGAATTAGATAGATATGAGGGTTTATTGCAGGGAGCTGCCGGTCATTTAACTTACAAAAAAAATCCTGAAGATGTTAATTTAGACAAAGATATGTTAATGGAACTAAAAGAAGAACTGGGAATTACAGAAGATTTAATTAAAAATAAGGAATTTATTGGATTATTTTCAGATCCAAGTGTCGCAGGAGATGACTTAGATTTTTGTTATTTAATTTCTACACATTTACCATCAGAATATTTTGTTAAAGAAGCTTGGAAAGAGAAAGTTAAAAAACCAGAGCATAGCAAATTCTTTGCTCTGACTGATTATAATTCTTTACAAGAGTTAGTAAATACGGGAAATTTTCAGGGCAAAAATTATGATATTATTTTTTCTACAAGAGGCGCTTTATCTCAAATAGATCCTAAAGATTTTAAATAAAATGTATAAAGCAGTTATTTTTGACTTTTTTGGCACTTTAACAGAAGGTAATTGCGCTCCAGAAGATAAAATTGTTGCAGAATGGAAGTTAGATAAAAGAGCTGATTTTAATTACGAATTTGTTGAAGATGTTGTTTGTGGAACTTCATGTAATCTTCCTTTTACAGAAGAAAGAAGACTGGAATATTTTCAAAAATTAATTGACAAACTCAAACTTCCTAAAAATAGTGAATCAAGATTAATTGAAATTTTTAGAAAAGATGTAGAAGGTGAAAAATTAATGGTGGGTGCTGTTAAAATTATAAACTGGCTAAAAAATAAACAGTATAAACTAGGCATGATATCCGATTTACCAAATCCTGATTATGATTTATCAAGTAGATGGGGGATTGCAGATTTGTTTGATTTCAGACATTTATCTTATGATGCTGAGTTGGTTAATAGCTATAATTATAAAAGAGGTTTAAAACCAGAGCTGAAAATTTTTGAGAGGGTTGTAAAAAGACTTGGAACAAATTACGAAAATACTTTGATGGTAGGTAATTCCTTACATTATGACATTGAACCGGCTAGAAAATTAGGAATGAGAGCTATTTTAGTTGATTATAAAAAAAAGTATAAAGAAGATAAAGATAGAATAGAACATTTAAAAGAACTTAAACAAATTTTATAATTCTCCCAACATATATACTATTCTTCAACAATCTATTTAAGCACTTTTTATTGAAAATAATAATGAATGGTGAGAAAAAGAAAGCGCTAATAACCGGAATAACTGGCCAAGATGGAGCATATCTAGCTAAACTTTTATTAGAAAAAGATTATGAAGTTTATGGAATTGTGAGAAGAGTTTCTACACCAAATTTCTGGAGACTGCAACATTTAGGAATCTTAGATAAAATTACTTTAATCTCCGGAGATGTATCAGATATGGCTTCATTGTCAGAAGCAATTCATGAATCAAATCCAGATGAAATTTATAATTTAGCTGCTCAGAGTTTTGTTGGAAGTTCTTTTGATCAACCACTGCAATCGACTGATGTAAATGGACTAGCCTTATTAAAAATTTTAGAAATAGTCAGAAAGTTTAACCCAAAAATAAAAATTTATCAAGCTTCTACAAGCGAGTTATATGGGGATTCTGTTGGATTAAATGAAAGCCAAAATGAACTTACTCCATTCAAACCCAATTCTCCTTATGCTCTAGCAAAATTACTTGCTTTTGAAGCTGCAAGAATTTATAGGGAAAGTTATGAAATTTTTATCAGTAACGGCATACTTTTTAATCATGAAAGCGAATTAAGAGGATTAGAATTTGTAACTAGAAAAATTACAAATGAAGCTGCAAAAATTAAACTAGGCTTAAGTAATGAATTAAGATTAGGTAATTTAGATGCAAAAAGAGACTGGGGCTATGCTCAAGATTATGTTGAACTAATGTGGAAAATTTTACAACACGATAAGCCAGATGATTTTATAATTGCAACAAATGAAACTCACTCTATAAAAGAATTTGTTGAAGAGGCTTTTAGACTAGCTGGTTTAGATTGGAAGATTTATGTTAGAATTGATCAACAATATAAAAGGCCTTATGAAGTTCCTTATTTGAAGGGGGATTATTCAAAAGCAAAAAAAATTTTAGGGTGGGAGCCAAAAACTAAATTTAAAGAATTAGTCAGAATAATGTTTGACGCTGATTTAAACAGATGGAAAAGAAGATTAAACGGAGAGCATTTTGCCTGGGATGCCCCAAATCATCCGGGACATGTAAAATATCTTTATAGAGCTAAAGATAAATAATTTATCGCTAATCAAATAATGTATGTAGGTAAAAAGATAAAAAATTCAGCTCTCTAATAAATAAATAATCGTTGTGATAAAAACCAATAAGACATGATTAACTAAAAAACGAAAAAATTTCAACTCTCTTTAATCATAATTTATTATTACCAAAATAAATTTTATCATGAAAAAAATTAATAAGAAAAATTTGATAATTTACCAAACAGACTATACCAAGTAAAATATAATTTATTATCAACTAAAAAAAATATTTACTAATTCAGAAAAATGGAACTTGGAAGAAAGTTAACCAACTGCAGGATGTGCGAATCTACTAATTTATATGAATTTTTAGATTTGGGGTTTTTGCCTCCTGCGGATAGAATCTTAAATAATCATCATCTAAATGAACCAGAAATTCACTTTCCATTGAAAGTTGCACAATGCCAAAATTGTGGGTTAACTCAACTAACATATATTGTTAACCCTGAAATTTTGTATGGTGAAAGTTACAGCTATGAATCTTCAATCACTGAAACAGGAAAGAAACATTTTTTTGAAATGGCTGATTCTATATTTGAAAAATTTAATTTAAGAAATAATGATTTAGTGGTTGACATAGGCAGTAATGTTGGGATTTTATTGGAAGGATTTAAAAAAAGAGGGTGCAGAGTTTTAGGAATAGACCCGGCGCCAAGAATTGTTGAAATTGCTAATAAAAGGGGAATTGAAACATGGAAAGGCTTTATTAACAAAGAGATTGCTGATAAAATTTTAGATGAAAGGGGCAGAGCAAAGGTTATTACCGGAACAAATGTCTTTGCTCATATTGATGATAAAAAAGGACTAATAGAGGTTTTAAAGATTTTGCTAGATGAACATGGAATTTTTATTATAGAAGCTCCTTATTTTATCGATTTAATTGATAATTTAGAGTATGATACTATTTATTTAGATCATTTAGAATATTTAAGTTTAAAGCCTTTAGTTAAATTTTTTGAGAAAAATGGTTTTGAGGTTTTTGATGTTGAAAAATATGGCATTCACGGAAATTCAATAAGAGTTTTTGTTTCAAAAAAATGGAAAAATCCTGTTTCTAAAAATGTAAAAAACTTTTTGAATATAGAAGAAGTTTGGGGAATTTATAAAAAAGAAGTTTTGGATGAATTTGCAGAAAAAGTTAAAAAACATAAAAAGGAATTTCTAAAGCTGATTTATGACTTAAAAAGACAAGATAAAAAAATAGTTGGTATCAGTGCTCCAGCTAAAGGAAATACTCTATTAAATTATTGTAAGATTCATAACAACTTGATAGAATATATGACTGAAAAATCCAAAATAAAAATTAATCATTACACTCCAGGAATGCATATTCCCATTATAGAAGAAGAAAGACTATTAAATGATAATGTTGATTATGGGATTATTTTCGCCTGGAATTTTGCAGATGAAATTATAAAAAATCCAATAAACCAAGAATTTTTAAAAAAAGGGGGAAAGTTTATAAAACCTATTCCAAAACCGATTATAATGGAAACTTATGTGGACAAAAAAATAGGAGAAAAAATTGTTAATAACTTTGCTAAGACTAAATCAAATTGGATGAAAGGAAATATTTCTAACTCTTCTAATTTATATATTAATAATAAGGTAAATGCCAGTGGTATTGATAACGATTATATTGTTATAAAAGAAGGCATAAATAATAGTTTCTCTAGTTTAGATACTAATAATATAAATGTTAATGACAAAACTAAAGAATTCTGGACAGCCGATTCTATTAAAGAAAATATGGAAAAAAATCAAAACTTATTTGGAGTCCAAATTAAGAAAATAGATCCGGTTTTTATAGATGAAAGAGGAATAATAAGTGATTTAATAAACGAGCCAATAAATCATGTTGGCCTTATCACAACAGAAAAAGAAGCTGTCAGAGGAAGCCATTATCATAAAAAATCAAATCAATATTCCTATATTTTATCAGGAAAATTCGAGGTTTTGTTGGCTCCTTATGATCAGTTATCAAATATTAAAAAAGTTATTCTTTATGCAGGAGAGTTAATTACCATTCCTCCTTTTGTCATTCATCAATTTAAAGCTCTTGACAGAGCTGTTATGATTAATATGGAATCTCAATCTCGATCAGGAACTGGTTATGAAGATGATACTATAAGGGTGAAGATTGAATCTGAATAATAAGCTCCTTTAAATTAACTGGTGATAAAATCCAACTACCCATAATAAACTGAAAATAATCCTAAGAGATTACTAGAAATATCAATTATCATTAAAATAACTTAATTTTTTGAAACATACAAATATTTAAAAACAATTAAAAAAACTTTTTTTCATGGATATTGTAGAAAATCTTGTAGAGAAAGATTATGCGGTAGGTTTAATCTTAGATCCTAAGAACAGGATGCTTTTGCAAAAGAAGGATGAAGGATATACTTGGTGGCCTGGTTATTGGTGTACATTTGGAGGAGGAATAAAAAATAATGAAGACCCTCTCACTACCTTTTTAAGAGAGATGAAAGAAGAAAACCAGTTAGAATTTTCTAAGATCAACCTTTTTTTTAAACAGATTTTTGAAGAAGAAACTAAAATAGGCCTTAGAAAAAAACGTCGTGGAAATATTTTTTATTTTGAAGCTAGTTTTGATGGTAATCTTTCAAAATTAAAATTGGGCGAGGGGGGAGGGGCTGCAATTTTTACTTATAATGAATTAGTTACATATAACGATCATAATTTAATTGTCCCTAATAATTTTGAAATAATTGACAAATTTTATGAAGAAAAAGTATTATAAGTCTTTTTATAATAGAATGTGTTTTTTATATAAATCTTTAAAAGTTATTATATTTTCTATTAAAAATGAACAAATTTATACCCGTGTGCAAACCATGGCTTCCTGGAAATGAGAAGAAATATGTTCAAGAAGCTATGGAAACAGAATGGATTAGCAGTCAGGGAAAATATATAGAAAAATTTGAACAAGAATTCGCTAAATTTTGTGGGGCTAGTTATGGAGTTTGCTGTACTAGTTGCTATGCTGCTTTGCATTTGGCCTGCCTTGCCATAGGATTAAAAAAAGGAGATGAGGTAATAGTACCAACATTTACGATGTTGGCTCCACTTACTGCAATAATTCAAACAGGAGCAAAACCTGTTTTAGTTGATGCAGATCCTGAAACTTATTGTATAGATGTTAACAAAATAGAAGAAAAAATAACTCCAAGAACTAAAGCGATAATTCCGGTTCATATTTATGGCCATCCGTGTGATATGGATAGAATTTTGGAAATAGCTAATAAACATAATTTAAAAGTTATAGAAGATGTTGCAGAAGCTCATGGAGCAGAATACAAAGGAAAAATGGCAGGAAATTTTGGAGATATTGGATGCTTTAGTTTTTATGGAAACAAAATAATAACAACTGGAGAAGGGGGAATGGCAATTACTAATAATTTAGTTTATTATGAAAAAATGAAAAAATTAAGAAATTATGCTTTTGAACATCCGAGATTTTTGCATAAAGAATTAGGAGTTAATTACAGAATGAGCAATATACATGCTGCTATTGGTTTAGCACAAGTGGAAAATGCGCAAATGCTGGTTGGGGCCAGAAGAAATATGGGAATTAGATATAACAATTTATTGAAAGAAGTTAAAAGAATTAAACTCCCAAAAGAAAAGGAAAATTGTAAAACTGTTTATTGGATGTATGGAATTGTTTTGGATGATAAATTAAATAGAGATGAAATTATTGAAAAACTTAAAGAAAGAGGAGTTGATACTAGAAATTTTTTTATTCCTATGCATAAGCAACCGGTTTTTTTAGAAAAGAAATTTGAAAACTCTCCTGATTGTAGCGGGGATTATAAAATTTCTGAAAAAATTGGAGAGAAAGGATTTTATCTTCCTAGCTCAAGTAACTTAACTGATGAAGAAGCAGGGTTTGTTTGTGAAAAATTAAAAGAGGTTTTGGAAACTGCTTAATTACCAAATAATAAAGATAAGCTTTATACTAAAATCCAACTAGCTTTTTATTATTATATGAGAAATAAATATTTAGCTAAATAGATACCTTCTAACTAACTTAAAAACCATTATTAATCAGAAAAGACCTCTAAAATTAAAATTTATGAATATCGTGAAACAGGAGAATGAATAACCTTCCATTTATTATAATCATCTCTCCATAACAACACATCCTCTTTTTCATTATTAGTAATATATTCATCTTCTAAAGCTACCTCTAACAAAGTATCGAGATTAAAAAGAGGTTTAACTTCTAAAGGATGATAGAGTTTTGTCCCAAATTCATCAAATTCTTTTTTACCGCTAAATAAATCTTTCGCTTCTTTAGATTCATAATCAAAAATAGGATGGAATTTTTCAGATAAAATTCCAAAATTTCTAAGCGTACATGTTGCTCTTAGTATAGAACCTCCACTATCCAGCCTCCCATCTATAATAACAACCACTTTCCCATCTAATTTTCTAAGATTGTCCAAATCATCAAAATAATATCTTTTACGTCCCTGATGATTAAGGCCATCGATTAAAAATATTATTGGTTTTTCTGAATAATCAGCTATACTTGTTATAATACTCGCCCGAAATATGAAATTGTGGCCAAAGCATCATAATCATAATCCATTAATTCTATAAAAGAATTTCTGATATACTCTCTTTCTTTAGGATTATGAAGAAACAAACTAAGGTTATTAAAAATTGGCTTATAACATCGCTTTTCCCTAAAAAAATTCTTTGTGTCAAGTTCAATGGCGCCAATTTCTAAAGCTCTTCGAGCAATGCTTTTGCTATCCATCGAATTATTATAAGAAATCTGTTTTTAAAGTTTTATACAAAAAAACATCTATTTCTTATTTTATTAATTTTTGTAATATGTAATAAAAGTTTTATTTTTAAATCAGTATTTCGGAAGGAACCTCAATAATATAAGTTTTGTTAATCATTAATAGAAAATATATGCTCATTCATCGATAAATATTCTATTAATTGCTAGTTTAGTATGAGAATTATCAAAACATATAGACCAAATGTTAGTTATATTAAATTTTTTATTAAAATTAAATGCTGATATTATAAATATTATAAACTAATTACCGCAATAAAACTACCCCAACCTCTCTAGCTTTCTCTTTATTTCAACCAATTCTTCCTGGATATTTTTAGATTCTCTGCTTTCTTTTTGTTTTTTTGTTTTATGTTTAATTTTAGGGATGCTCTGGCTAGGAAGATCGCTGTTAATCAAATCTATATTTTTTATAAAATTTATTAATGCAATTCTTAATTTATTTTTTAATTCAAGCTCGCTTTTCCTTAATGCTTTATAAGCACTAACTTTTTCCAAAATACGCAAAAGATTTGCTTCTGAAATTAAAATTTGTTTTTTGCTATTTAAAGCATTTTCATAATCTATTTTAATATGTCTCGCTTCCATCATTATAAGAAGTTTATTGTGTTGCGTTTATTAATATGATAAAGATTCTCGTACTAAGATTCGTGGTTTTATTAGTTATAAAAAGCCATTAAACTTGAACTCTTTTTCCTATTTAATAGGCATGATCTAATTAATAATTTATTCTAGTTGCTTAAATATATTATTACCAACAGAGTCTATTCTTGATTTTAAAATTTGAATCTCTCTTTCCCACTCTTCCAGCTCTTTTTCTTCTTTTTCCTTTATATCTTTTATTTTTTCTAATAATTCTTCAATCTCTTCAATTTTTTTTCTTATATCCTCAAAAGTTTCCAGGCTTGCTTTAAATTTATCAAGTCTTATATAAACCGGTTCTATTCTCTTAACTTTACTCTCTGTTCTAATTTTTTCTAGTTTTTCTGGCAATTCAACTGTCCTAGGAAATTCTGATATTTTTACTGGCTCTGCAAATATTTTCCTACCTACTCCAACGCGCGAAGTTTCAAAAACATTGTTATTAAAACCTGTTGGTGCAAAAGCAGTTTTTTGCATATTTAACTTATTCTCATCATTAACGGCCTGCTTTATTGCGTGCTGGCTTATACTTTCTTCAGAGAATGCTGGCAAGCTTGTTAATTTTAAACCAGGAATATTTTCATTAGAACCAAATTCTGGAAGTTTTGGTAACTCGTTTGATTCTGGCAGTTCTGGCAATAAACTAGCCTCTTTTTTTCTAAACCACATGTTCTCACCTCTTTTATACTAGATAATATCAATTTAAAAATATTTGGTTTTTGGATGTTGTTAAGCCAACTGGTAATAAAAGCCAGATTTAGCGATAATAAACTGAAAATAATCCTAAGCGGTTACTAAAAATATCAAGAAATATCAATTATCCTCGTAAAATGACCTAATTTTTTTAAGCCGCTACTTTTTTCAATTAACAATATCGGTTTTTAGTGGTTAAGTCACCCTCTATTAGCTTAACATTCTGAACAACTAAAAGACTATAAACTAAATAAAAAAAATTATAATACAAATTGTCATCAAAAAAACCAAACGAAAGATTTAAATCACTGTTTTTTTTCTTATATAGTCAATAACATTTTAAATTTAGCGCTCATGTCTTGACTATTAAGAAAAAAATCCATTTTTTAATAAATAATTAAGTTTTTCATTATAAAACCTTATCCAAAATGTCAAAAAAACAAAGAAAGAAAAAAGCTTCATTAGACAAGAAAAAGCAGATTAAACTTTTAAAGATTATTGTTGAAGAATTAATTGGAAAAAAATCTGTTGAAATAATTGACCTTCTTGTTGGAAAAAAACACGTGAACGAATTTATTATAGCTAAAAAATTAAAACTTACTATTAATCAAACAAGAAATGTTTTATATAAGTTATCAGAGCACGGATTAGTTTCATTTATAAGAAAAAAAGATAAAAAAAGAGGATGGTATATTTATTTTTGGACCATAAATCCATATCAAGCGCTTAATTTATTAGAAAATAGTTTAAAAAAGAAACTACAGGAACAAGAGACTTTATTAAAAAATAGAATGATAAGCAATCATTACTTCTGTAATAATTGTTTTATAGAAGTTAAAGAAGAAACTGCTTTATTAAATAACTTCATCTGCTCAGAATGTAATAGTGTCTATCAATTAGCAGATAATACAAAAGTTATACAAGAAATAAATGATAAAATTGCAAAATTAAAGAAAGAAGTTGATTTAGTTAGTATAGAAAAATCCAAAGAAGGAGCAGAAATTGCCTTAAAAAAATCTAAGAAACTAGAGGCTGCAAAAAGAAAGGAAGCTAAAAAACAAAAAACTGTCAAAAAAATAAAGAAAAATGAAAAACATAAAAAAACAAAATTTAAAAAGATTAAAGTGAAGATTAAGAGAATTAAAAAGAAACGCAAAAAACCTAAGAAAACCAAAAGAAAAAAAAGTAAAAAGAAAAAATGACTTTATTAAATTAAGAGTGAATGATTAAATATAAAAATCCTTTTCAGTCATCTAGCATAAAATTTTAAGATATTTAAATAATCTTAAAGAGAGCAAAAAATGAAAAAATGGTTTGATGAAAAACTTGAAAAAAGAAAGCTTAGAGAATATAGCTTAAAGAGATTAAAAAATTCTAATGATATTAACAAAAGTAATAATGTCGTCAATTCAATCCATAGAAAATTAAGTATTACAAACTGGCTTATTATAATTAACATAATAGTTTATGTGTTATTGGTTTTGTTTAGAATCTTAAACGTTATCGGTGAAGAAAAATTGTTGTATATTTTTGCGTTACAGGCCAAATCTTTTTTTTCTGGGTCCTATTGGACTTTGTTGACAAGTATGTTTAGTCATATCTGGCTTCCTCATCTCCTGTTTAATATGATCTCTTTATTTTTCATCGGAAATTTTTTGGAGAAAATTATTGGAAGAAAGAAATTTCTTTGGTTTTACTTAATTTCAGGAATTTTTGCGGGATTTTTTTATTCAATATTAAGTTTTTATTTTGGAACAATCGGAATAGGAGAAAAGATTTTTGTTAATCCTGACTCTTACTCTGTGGGAGCCTCTGGGGCTATTTTTGGTCTAGCAGGATTATTAGCTGTTTTAACTCCGCTTATGAGGGTTTATCTTATTGCCGGTCCAATTTTTGCTTTGATAATACAGGCTATTCTTAAAAATATTTTTCCAACATCTGGGGTTTTATCAATAATAGACTTACTTATTATTATTTATATATTTCTATCTATATTCTCAATTTTTTCTTTTAACTCTAAGATAAGAAAACTTGCTGTTCCTTTAGGAATGCCTTTTTGGGTTCTTCCCATTTTTGCAATAGTCCCATTAATTGTAGTTGGATTGTTTGTTGAATTGCCTATTGGAAATACTGCGCATTTAGGAGGTTTAATTGTAGGAATTATATATGGCCTTTATCTAAAAAACGAATATAAAAGAAAAACTGAAATGATTAAGACGTATTTTAGATGAAGATTTATCTAACGATACTGTTAAGCCAACGAGTGATAACAGATTTACCGATAATAAACTGAAAATAATCCTAAGATGTTACTAGAAATATCAATTATCTTAGTAAAATGACCTAATTTTTGTAACAACATTTTCGGTTAATAGAATCTATCTAACAACCTTTAAAAACATCTTTTTCTTCATTATCTAACTTAATACAAATATTAAATACACTTTCAATAGATAACATTTGTTTATTAATTATAATTTAGATATAATCATTAACTAATTACTAATCTTAATAAATTTTAATAGTTTATAATTTATACAATTTACAACTAGCTATTAAATTAAAACGATGGTTATTTAATTATTTTAATTAGACGACTTATTAAAACAAATGAAAAAAGCAAAAAAAGAGAATAATTTCATCTACAAAAACTTTTTAATTGGGTTAAAGGACTTAAAAAAAATAAAATATTATTTTTGGTTTTCCTTTTTTATTTTTTTTCTAATTTTTATAGTTGGTTTTTTTCTTCCAATTTTTTTTGAAGAAAAAATCTTAGATCTAATAAAAGAATTGATTAAACAAACAGAAACACTTAATGTTGTTGAATTAATTAGATTTATTATTTTTAATAATACAAAAACAGCTTTTTCTGGAATAATTTTAGGAATTATTTTAGGAGTTTTTCCTCTAGCAATTCTTGTTATTAATGGATATATTTTAGGATTTGTCGCCAATAAAATAGTTATATCAGAAGGAATTTTGGTTTTATGGAGATTGCTTCCGCATGGAGTCTTTGAAATTCCGGCTGTTTTAATTAGTTTGGCTTTAGGATTAAAACTAGGAATTGGCATAATGAGAAATTCTATTCTCTACTATAATAAAAAAACTAATCCTCTTGTAATTTCTACTACGATGATTATTTCAATGTTATTTTTTCCAGTTACATTTTTCATTTATGCTTTTTTAACATTTAAAGAAAAAAAATTGAGAAAACTTTTTTATAATAATTTAATTTGCTCATTAAGAATTTTCATCTTAATAATAATTCCTTTATTGGTGGTAGCTGGAATTATTGAAGGAATCTTGATTTTTTTGTTGGGGTAAAAATTGATGATTGTGTATCTCTTATGAGTATTAATAATTTTAAATGAAATGTCCAAACTGTAATTCAAAATTAGAAAAAGTCTGGGTTGATATAGAAATTGTTAAGAATCCACAGATCAGTTATCAATGCTCGAATTGTGAGTATTATAGTTTTGAATCTGAAGGTACAATGAAAATTATTAAAAAGATAAAAGAGAAAGAATCTTCATTGAAAATAAAAAATTTCTTTTATTATTAAGTTAAAAATCCCAAATCTTTTTCTGTTTACCATACTCTTTTAACAAAATAGATTTTTCTCTAAAAAAATTGACGTTTAATCTTAATCTATTTTGAATTACAAAAAAAGCCTCGTCCAAACTATCAAATTTTTCAGGTATTTTAGAAAAAGCATCTCTGCAAGTTTCTCTTAAAATTCCAACTCCTAAAGGAGCATAATAATTATGAATCTCTCTTAAAAATAAAGCTGTCGCTTGCCTTTTAATTTTATCTAAATATTCGCACAAAGCTAGTCTATTCGCATAATAAGCTCCAATAACTTCATTAGCATAATCTTTTCTTCCATAAAATCCTTCATAATCCTGCCAAAATTTTACACTATTACCTGAAATATTATTAAATTTAAT
>CAYIJD010000006.1:0-21126 GCA_964363655.1 Candidatus Woesearchaeota archaeon
AAAACCTCTGTTGTTTTATCAGAGGGAGTTATAGCTCTTGCAAATTTATTTCCATTTTGTTCTTTAATAAAAACATCTAAATTTTTTCCTCTGACATAATTATTTCCTTTATCTCCTGGAAGAAAAACTGCAAAACCTTCTTTATTTTTTTCAGCAGGAGTTACTTCCATTCTGCCAAGAATAATTTTTGCGTCACCTTTAATTTTAATTCCATCTTCTGTCTGCGTAAAACCACCCTCTATATTCCATTTCAATCCCTCTGAAGGCCAATTCGTCCCTTTAATTATCAAATATCCATCTTTATACTCTAAAGTTCCGTCCTTCATTGATAAATTAATAGTTTTCGTAATTATTTGCCCGTCTTTTTTGGAAATCTCTACAAACTTGTAAATAAAAGAATCCTCTTTATCATTATAAGATAATTCTTGGAGATTTTGGGGAAGGTTTTCTGGATCTAAATAAGTTCTTCCGTTTGTTAAAACAAGTTTATTATCAATCTTATCAAATTTTAATTCTGAAGATCCAAAATTAACTAATTTAATTTTGTATTTTTGTCCTATTAAACTCTCGATAGCTTGTTGCCTGTCTTGTAAAGATGCCTTAGACCATAATTCATTAATTTTATCTGAATTAGTTTGAAATTCTTGTTTTATTTTATTCCAGTCAAGATACCAAGTTTTAGGGTCGTCTAAATTAAAAACATTATCATCAAAACTTGCAATTTCTTCTGAAATTACCATTTCAAAAAAAATTCCTATAATTAAAAAAAATAAAATAACAAACAATAGCTCTCTTTTCATTAAACACCTCATTATATACAGCAAAAGATTTAATTTTTACACCTTTATTATTAATAATATAATTTAAATACCAATTCTATTAGTTTTATCGTTGATTAATTAATAGTATTATAATAATTATTTTTGATTGTTTACACTTATATTTAACATTTTTTTAATTTAATTTTTTAACGTAATCTTATATAACTAGCTTTCTCACTAAATAAACTTTACTGATAGTATAAAAATACTTATTAGAGAAATATAAATTATATAAGAATTTTTCGTTTATCCAGCCAAACTTTCCTGCCTTATTTTATCAATATAGATTTACAAATATTTAAATATTATCTAAATTTTATTAATTAATAATTTATTAATATAAACAAGGAGAAGTGTAAAGAAGCAACTTAAGACAGTTGTTCGAATTTATCAGCAAAAATTAAATTTCCTCTCACTAAATATACTACAAAATGCTAGACATAAAACTAATTCGGGAAAATCCCAATCTTGTTAAAGAAAATATTAAAAAAAAATTTCAGAATGAAAAATTGGTTTTAGTTGAGCAAATTAGGGAAAAAGACGAAGAATGGAGGAAACTAAAATATGAATTAGACCAATTAAGAAAATCTAGGAATGAAATTTCTGAAGAAATTAATAAAGCTAAGAAAGCAAAAGATGAAAAACTTGCCTTAGAATTAATAAAACAAGCAGCCTTAATTCCCAATCAAATTAAAAAAACTGAAGAAAAAACTGATTTATTGGATAAGGAAATTAAAGAATTAATGCTAGCAATTCCAAATATTATCTCTAAAAAAACTCCAATTGGAAAAGACGAAACCAAAAATAAAGTAGTAAAAAAATCTGGAAAAATAAAAAAAATAAAAAATGTTAAGAATCATGTTGAGCTTATTGAAAGTTTGAATTTGGGAGATTTTGAAAAATCAGGAGAGGTAAGTGGAAAAGGATTTTATTATCTGAAAGATAAACTAGCTTTGTTAAACCAAGCTTTAATTAGATTTGCTATTGATTTTATGAAGAAGAAAAAATTTGAATACATAGAAATTCCTTTAATGTTAAATGAACATGCAATCTATGCGTCGATGGATAAAAAAGCCATTGAAGAATCTGTTTATTCTATTAAAAACGAAGATTTAAATTTAATAGGAACAGCAGAACAATCACTTTTAGCAATGCATTCAAACGATGTATTTCAAGAAAACCAGCTTCCAAAAAAATATTTTTCTTATTCAATGTGTTTTAGAAGAGAGATAGGTAGTCATGGAGTGAATGAAAAGGGTTTATGGAGAACCCATCAATTTAATAAAGTTGAACAGTTTATTTTTTGCAATCCTAAAGATTCTGAGAAATATTACGATGAGTTATTAAAGAACTCTGAAGAAATCTTGAAGTTATTACAACTACCTTATAGAATTGTTGAGATGTGTTCAGGAATGCTTGCTGACTGGAAGCATAGAAGCGCTGATTTAGAAGTTTACAGGCCAACAATTAAAGAATATGGAGAAGTTATGAGTTTAAGCAACTGCACTGATTATCAGGCTAGAAAATTAAATATAAAATTAGTAGATAAACATGGAAATAGAAAATTAGTTCATACTTTAAATAATACGGCCTTAGCTACTTCAAGAATAATGGTTGCTATTTTAGAAAATTTTCAAACCAAAAATAGCATTAAAATTCCCAAAGTTCTCTGGAAATATACAGGATTTAAGGAGATAAAATTGGAGAAATAATAAAAATAGGTAATAAAATAATTCTTAATTTTTTAGATAATCACTAATCTGTTAATAAACAAAATCAGCTAATATAGGTTTTTTAAAACATTATCTAATCTTGATATCAACTTAATAAAATGAGGTTAAGGTTATAAATTACCTAATAAAAATTAGGAAATTGGAATCCCTTTTTCCTTATACTAATCTTTATTAAATACACATACAAATTAATTATAGTCTTTTATTAGAATTACAGCTTCTACGCATATTTTACTTTTTAGCTCTTATGCTTCTCTAACTCACATTATAATCCTACTTAATTTTATAGATAACAAAATAGCCATTATATACTTGAAAATGTAGTTAAACCAAATAAAATTCATTTTATACAAGACAGAAAATTATCTCGCTTTCTTAAATTCTTCTCTATATTCATCTAAATCCTTTTGTATTTTAGAAATAGCATCTTGCAGAGCTTTTTTAGCACTCTTACCCTCTGTTTTAACTTTTAATATTAAGGGTTTTGAATAATGTTCTTTTTTCCAGGCTCCTATTTTTACATTGTCATCTTTATTCAAATAAACTCTAACTATTTCCACAACTGTCTGATTATCAACACTTAGTTCTAAGTCGTTCTTTTCGTCTTTGATAATTTTTATTTCCATTTTAATTACAAAAAGTTAATTTAGATTTAGGATAATCTGTTAATAACATATGGATAGGATTATTCAAAGCTTCTGCTTTACTAAGATGACCGCCTGTAATTCTTCTATTACTGCCAAGATATGTAGTAAAATAAGTTGTTTCTCCTAAAAAATTTTCTTTTGCATAATATCTTATTTTATCCATTATAACTCAAGAAAAAATAGGTTTTTAAAGCTGTTGGATTTTTCTTGCATATAAATTTTTTAAAGTTAAAGAGTTATTAATTATTAACCGATATAAACATAATAAGAATTGTTCATTATATTGAGAGCAACCAGTTTAATTGCTAGCTTTGTAGATGATTATCAAAAATAAACTGGTAAATTTTAGTTGGGATAATATTTTTTTGCAACTAAATAATTGTTTTATTCGGTTTTTAAAATATTAAATTTATTAAGAGAATATTAAGTTAAATATAATTGACAAAATAGCTAATTATAGAAAGAGCTTAAGCTTTAATTCATAGAGGGATCAAATGGATGATAATCTATAGCTTTTCTATAAAATTGACTAACTGGTCCAGAAGCGTTTTTTGGTAATTGTACAGCTTGATACAATCCAACTTCTATATCTTTATTATTTAAATAACCATCAGCAATTCTTGCGACAAAATCAAAATTTTTCTTTGATAACTTAATTGTCTCTTCAATAGTTCTTGAGCCAGCTCTTCTTCTAATCTCCCAATTTTTATATGCTTCAAACATTTGTTTCATTCCATCACTATTTTTTAGCTTATAGAATTCTATCATTTGATTCATTATTTCTTGACTGGATACACCCAAATATTTTTTAGCCTTTCTAATTATTTTTGTTATTGTTTGTTTAGCCATATTCTGTTTTATTTATCCTTATAATACTCATTTACATCATCTATATGTGTTGATTCCATATTAGATAATCCGGTATAAAAATCAGTCATACTTGCTAACAAGCAATGTTTACCATAGCCATATTTTGCAAGTTCTATATTTCCTTTAGTAGCATTTATTCCAACAAGAACGTTTTCCCAATTCTTAAGATATTTATCTCCAGGCATTGAAATTGAAACATTACTGTAAGTTCTTCTAAAAAGGACAGTTCCTGGATTTTCCCACATTTCACTTAAACTGTTAAATGCATTTTGTATCTTGCTTAATTCTTCATTGCCAATTATAGCTTCAAGTACTTTTACAGCCGAAGCCTTCAAATCTTTTACTATATCTTTATCAAATACCATTATTATTGGAAAAATTAAAGGTTTATAAACCTTTCTATTGTAATTACTATAGAGAAGCAAATAACTCTTCTTAGTAACTGGTAAGTATAAAGCTCGTCGGAAGATGTTACATAACAAGGTAAACCGAATAATGACAAAAAATATATCGACGATAATAATTATCTGATTTTTCGTCTGCTTCAAGACCCCTCCAAGTTCCATGTAACTGATACTTTCTCTTTCGATGATAAAAATGAGCTGAATAGAACTTATCGTCTATGTTATATAGATACTAACGACATAAATTTCTTTCTTTTTTAAAACTCTATTATAATTAATCATATTTAATTCATGTAAATAGCTAGGAGATAGAAGTGAAGCTGGAAATTAGTTATTTATTACTTGTATTAATTTAGAACATTATTAAAATCCTATTCTCAATAATTATTTTATATGCCAAGTTTTTTTATTTTGTTCATCCAAATCTGATTTTTTAATTAAATTTTTTTCACCAAGAATTTTATTAATATCTTCATAATCTCTTCTTTTTAGAGATTCAAATCTTTTTTTATTTTCTTCTATTATTTTAGTTCTTTCTCGCGCTGATTTTTGTCTTTCTAAATGCTCTTGTTTTTTCCTTTCATCTAGCATTAATCTTTCTTTTTCACGCATAGCAAGGACAATTCTTTTTCTCTCTTCAATTTTTCTTTGTTCTTCAATTTGTTCTAACTTGGTTGCTTCAACTCTTTTTTTATGAAGTTTTTGCAAGTCTCCTATTGTTACTTTGTTTGGATCAACTTTATTTATTTCAAGATTACCAAGTTCATTTCGAGCAGATTCCATTTCTGCTTCTTTCTCTGTTTCTTGAGGCTCTTCTATAAAAACCATCTCCTCTTCTTCTGGAATTATATCAATTCTGTTCCCTCTGACATCTAACAAAACCGGCTCTTTTGGTCTTTCTCTTGTTTCATAGTATTGCACCTTTCTTAGTCTAATTATAAAAAAGTTTTCTAATTTATTTATTAAAGATTCTGCATTACCAGGAAATTTTCCATTCTCTATCATTTGAATTGAAGCTTCTGATTCTCCTATTGCTCTAGCAAGTTGTTTTTGAGTAAGTCCTTTTCTTCTTCTCATTTTCATAATCTCCCAGTGAAAATGATCTATTAAGTTTAAACTCTTTTTTTCAGGCATTTCTAATAAGGGGTTATTTTCAAGTTCTTTTAACCTATCTTTCCTTAAAAAAAACTCGTCTTTTTCTGTTTTTTTTATAGAGGTTACCCCAGAAAGTCTTTGCATTCTCTCATAAATTCCTTCGGTTTCCGACTGTTTTAGCTGATTATCTTTAGGTTTTTTTATTATTGTTATATTTTCTATTATAGCGCATCTTTCACAGAATTTAGCTATTCTTCCATTAGAGATACCATTAAAAATTCTAACCTCGTTGTCATTTACTCCGCATCTTTCACAAATTTCTGGCATTTTTCGTTTTATTAATTAACTATTAAATTTTTATTTGATAATTATATGGTGTTTATACTAATTATAGGACATTAAACTAATAGTTTATCTGTTTTTACTATTTTTACTATTTTTACTATTATAAGCTTATATATTAATACTACTAAAAACAGATAAAAACCGGTTTTTATTCTTATTGGTTTTGGGAAATATACTTTTTTATATCAGTTTAAATATAAGAATTTTTAAATTATTAATATTTGTAAATAGAATTAAAAATAAATATTAGATTTAAAGATGAAAATATCTAATTGCACACTGGACATCAGATCTTTTGAAACAAAAAATGATTCCGATAGGGTAGTTTTGTGTGAGAATCGATTGGTTGAAGTCAGACTAATCAATGAAGAAATTATTCCAGATAATTACAAACCAAAAAGCCAATTGAGTAGAATACTATTTGAAAATTTAAAGACAATTTTAAGAGAGACGACTGATTATTCTCTGTATCCAACTAATCTTTATTTTACTGAAATAAAACCAATAGATTTGACTAGAACTCTTGCTGAACGTGCTGATAAGTTATTTTCAGAACAAGTAATTCAATATATTAAAGAGTATTAATTACTAAAAATATTTTAATAATTCCTCAATAGTTTGAATTTCTTTTATTTTTATCTTTCTATCAATTAAAATAATAGGAAGGTCTTTTTCATTAATTTCGTATTTTTCAAGTATTATTTTTACGGCAGAAATCTCATTATCTCCTGCTATTGGAATTAATAAAATTTCTTTTCCTTTAACCTCTTTTAATTCAACTAAGAGTTTTGAGAAAACGTTCTGTTTTGCTTTTGTATCATAGCTAGGATCATTAATTTCATAAAAATAGATTACTTCATAATAAGAATTAGAGCATTTTTCCTTTATTTTTATGGAATTAAGAAGAAGCATTGTTCTTAATAAATCATATTTCTTATGTTGAATGGCTAAATTTTTATCAGTAAGCCGGTTGGCTTTTTCATATCTGTCAAGTATTTTTGCTTCTTCAAAAATTTTATCTGCAAAATCTATGTTTTCTTTTACAGCCTCATTGCAGTTGAATTTTCCTAAAGAATAAATTTCAGTTTGCAATTTAACATCCAATAAATCTAATTCTGATTTTTCATACAAGTTGCTAATTTTATTAGTTCTCCAATTCTCTAAAATAACTCCAATAAAAACTCCTATTCCAAAAATTAAGATAGTAACTATTAATGCCTGCCAAAATACGTGTTTTTGTGGGGTGGACATTTTCTTTTTATTTTAAAAATAAATAATTAAGTTATATAAACAGCCTTATTTATACTTTTTTATAACAGGTTCTTTAAAGTTATTAGTTAATAAAGCTTTAAAATATCAAATACTATTATTTTTAGATTTTTAACAAAACATTATGGCCGAGCTTATTAAAGATAAAAAAGAGATCGAGAAAATCAAAAAATCCCTGATTTTTACCACACCTTAAAAGGTGTGGTTTGTTTTGGGATTTTTGGATGCTCAGAAATTCGAAACACATCCTAAAGGATGTGGTTTTAAACTGTTGAGAATTTCTGACATAATAAATGAAAAGATTAAAGGTAAGAATTTTGTTTACACAAATTATTATTACATTAGATTAGATGAAAGAGGAATGAAACACGAAAAAGTTAAGGAAGTTTTGCCACAATTTGATAAAGTATTTGCAATAGAAAAAGAAAAATTGAAATTTGGAGATATTGGCTATGAATTATTTTATCAAATAAAAGACAATGAGACTTTTTCAATAGCAACTGTTCCAAAAGAAGAAAAAGTAAAGATAATTCATGCTATTGAATATAAAAGAAGTTTGGGGAAGAGACTTAATAAGCAACAGTAATCTGTTTTTGAGTTGGAAGTTGGATATTATATGGTATTGATATTAATTTTTTGCCTGCCTTTAAAATAAATACAATTTCATATCCGTTTCTTAAAGGTCTAAATGATAAACTTCCTCCAGTTATGTTATTTAAAAAATTGGAGTTCAAGCCCAAGGATTCTATATATTCTGAGGCGCGTAACAATTCTGCATTTACAACTTTATTTTCTGTATTAAAATCTAGGATAATATTTAACATTCTTACGCTTCCAAACATAATATCAGAATCTTTTTTGCTTGCAATCATCAATCTATCATATTCTTGGTCATAATAAACTCTATATTCTTTTTCCATATTAAATAGATGTTTGAGTATTTTATAAGGTTTTCTCTTTATCTTAATTGTTTGTTGTTTTGGCCTTCAAAAAAGATTTGAGATTGAGAAATAAAATTTTTTCTATTTTTCCTTAGTAACGAACCAAGGAGCATCAGACCACCCTTTTCTAGAATAAAAATACAAAATTGGCATGTTTGGCAATACACACTTTAATCTAGAATCAACAAAGGCATGAAATATAGATTTATGAAATTCTTTTTCTAACATATTTTTTTCAAGATCTCTCATTATATAATATTTCTGTGCACTTTCTCTAGGAGAGAATATTAGATTTCTATTTTCAGCATTTTTTTCAATAGCGAGGTGGTTATCAATATTCTTCCACCATCCTACAGATTTATTTTTGAATATTTTATCAATTTTTTCAAAACTTATGTCGTATTTTTTCCAGAGCGATTCTAGATTTATATATCTAAATTTAAATTTCTTGAATAACTTCTCCATATTTTTTGTATAGGAGTTGATTGTCTTTTTTTCAATTCCATTATGAATTCCGTGTTGGGTAGCAAAAATAAAGAGAAATTCAATTCCTAGATTGTAGATCTTCTTAACCTCGATATTTAATTTCTCCAAAAATTCGCATGAAGCAATATCTGCCCAATTGTACTTATCTTTAGGTCCGACTCCCCAAAACCCAACCAATTCTATAGGTTTTTTATTACGAATAAATCCTTGGATTCTATTAATAACCTTTTTCTTAAGATTGGGTTGATCACGAGCATACTCTTTTTTTTGGATAATATCATATACTTCTAAATCTTTTCTCATATCTTATAAGAAGTATTCCCATATATAAAACTGATTAAGCCTTCTCATCTTAATCAAGTCCAACCATTTATTCTTTCCTAATTATAAATTAGGAATAATTAACTCATAAGGACAACAACCTCTCTCGATATTTTCATATGAAGTATAATATCCATTACACCAAAAACTTTCACCTCCAAACCCTTTTTCTTTTTGCAAAATGCCACAACGAGTTTATCATTATAAATGGGTATAAAACTAAATAAAAGATTAAATAAAATGGAATATTCAAAAGGTTTTCTTTTTTCTTTATTTTTTCATTTAAAATTGATAAAGTGAATAACACAAATAATAAGCCAAAAAGAAACAAAAAAATTCCTAGATAATTTAAAATGCTTGGAGTTATATAAAACTCATTTAAGGTTATTAAAGGAGTATCAGCTATTATAGAATATTTAGTCAATAAATAGTTTGAGATGATTCTTGTTGATAAAAGATAGAAAAATATAGACAAGCCAACAAGACCTAAAAATAAGTTTATTATGAAAAATGGTATAATAAAAATTCCTAACATACCTTTTTTTCCTATAACTTTTTTATATTTTTGAATACATTGTAATCCACCAACATTCCATCTTCTTCTCTGCTTCCACCAAACATTTATTTTAGTTGGAACTTCGCTTGTAACGCCGGCGCTTAAGCTCATTTTTCTCTTCCAGCCATTATGAGCTAAGTGCCAAGTAGCTTCAATATCCTCTGTCATATTATCTTCATCAAATCCATCAATATCTTCCAAAGCTTTTTTTCTGTATAAAGCTAATGGACCTGGTGTAACATAAATAGAATCAACATATTCTAACAATTTCCTTCCAAATGAAATTGCAATATATTCAATAGCCTGTAATTTTTCCCAAAATTTATTTTTGTTTCTTACAAGGACAGGACATGTTACAGCTCCTACATCTTCATCATCAAAAAAGCCAACCATTTTTTTTAAAGAATCTTTTTGAGGAAAAGAATCAGCATCAACAACAGCTATTAATTCGCCAGTTGCTGTTTTCCATCCTTTATTTAAAGATCCAGCTTTTCCAAGGTTTTTTTCATTATTAATCAATTTCAAATTTGAATATTTTTTTAATAAATTTTCAATTATTTTTCTTGTATTGTCTGTAGAACAGTCATTGATTACTATAACTTCTTTAATCTTATAATCAATATTAAAAATATGTTGTATAGTATCTCCAATCGTAGATTCTTCGTTATACGCGGGAACAATGAAACTTACTTCATAATTTTTCTTAGGTTTTGGATAATAAAAAAACTGGTTTTTATTTTTAAAATAAAGTATTAGAAAAAAACTTAGCATGTATAAACTTATAAACATATATGCAAGATAAACATAAGGCAGGATTTCTGTCATTTTTCGTTAATTGTTATATTTAATTTAGTGTAGTAGTTTATCACTATGGTAACTTGAAATTGTCATATAGACGATTTGGTTTATAAGGCTCATGAATTATTATTATGATATCTTTATGATGGCACTTTTTTAAGCGTAATCAGAAGGATTGATATGTTTTTTAAGATTGTTGTGTTTCATCAGAATTCTCTTCAAAACTTGGCTGTAATTCAAGGCCTTGATTATTTTCTTTTCCTTGTAAGTGAAAATAATCAAAAAAATCCTCGCTTAAGGCAAGTTCTTTTGTATGTCCAAGTTTTTTTGCTTTAATCAAGCCAATTTCAATAAAATTTTTTATATGGTCGTATGATTTATTGCCTCTTATTTTTACTATAACCGACTGTTTAACCGGCTGTTTATAAGCTATAACCGCTAATGTCTCTTGCTCTGCTTTTGTAAACTCTGAAGTTCCTGTCGCAAGTTTATTAATCATATGAACGTATTCTGGTTTAACGTCCATTTTCCACATATTTTCTTTGCTTATTATTTGTATAGCAGAATATTCATTGTTGTATTTTTCAATTAGTTTTTCAATTAATTCTTTTGTCATTAAAGGATTGATGTCTGTAAGCAAAACCAGTTCTTGTAAATTTAGAAATCTTGCAGATAAAAATAAAGCCGCTTCTATTTTTTTTAAATTATCAATCTCACTTTCCTGTTCCAACTCTTTTATAGTTTTTGAGCTAACCATATAAGAATAAACTATATAGAGATTTTAAAGTTTCCTAATTTAGATTTAAAAAATTTTAATGATAATCTGCTTATATAGCTTTTTAAATAAATAAAGTTATTTTTAAGATATCTTGTATTAATAATAAAAATAAACTAATTATAATGATAAAATCTTAATTTATCTCATACTAAAAATATATTTTGCTTAGAGTCAAAGATATAAAATATTAATTCAGATTGTTAATTATCATTATTTTTTTTCAGAGAGATTTGGAATATCTATCAATTCATAATCATTTATAATACTTTTATCATTTTTATTTATTAGATCATTTAAAATAAAAATAGGTTTTTGCATAAATTTTACTTTATTAATTGCATCTTTAACACCCTGTGAATTATTAATGCGAAAAGCTATTAACCCGTCACATCCATATGCTATAAGTCCATTTCTAGAATGATAACTCTTTTCCCTATACATATAATTTTCTGGTTTTAAAAATTCGACCTCATTATAATAAGATTCATCAAATATAATTTCTGGATAACATTCATCTATTTGTTTCATTTGATCAGTTAAAGAATCTTGTTGAGTCCTATTAATTGTATGAGTTTGAATCGCACTATTAGTAAAATGCTCCATATAAGCATATCTATTAATAGGCAATGCTATTCTCAGCTGTTCTTTTGCATTCCCCTCCCTCAAAATAACTTCTGTTGCAATATAATCAACTCCTAAAGCGCCTCCTGTTAAAATTCCAATACCCTCGCTGGTAATATATCTTATAGTTTTTGTAACATTATCTATAAGATTCTGATTTATTGTTCTCCATGAGCCGCTAATTCCAACCCAATAGTTATCTTGTTTATTATTTTCCCACCAATTGATAAAAGTATCAAGACCTATAGTTTCCCTTTCTCCTGATAATGGCTGAGTAGCCTCAAAATAAACCGATTCCTTATATTTTCTTAACTTTGTTCTACTACTTCTAGTTTTATCTAGAAAATTATTTAGAATATCCCATAAATTAATTTCTTCTCTTTTATTTTCTATTACGCTTGCCATATTAAAACAAGAATTACTACTATTTAAAAATTTTGCTATTTTTTGTGTTAACTTAAAATATAGCAATTTTCTCAATTTTAAAGAATAAATTGTTACTTTAATACCCTAAATCTATATCATTTTTTTGATATCATGTGTTTAAATATTTTAGATATTAGACTTAACATCTTCTGAAGCACTATTAATAAGATTAAAATTAACAATAAGATAGTCTGTCAATGATTCGCTGATAACCCCAAATCAATATATCTTAAACCTTAATATAGCCCCAATACCACTTAAATTAAAAAACTGTATCCCTTCTTCAGTATCTGTTGAAATTAGCTCTATTTTAGCAGAGGTGTCATTAGCCTTTTTTTCAAGCTCTTTAATTTCAGGTTTTTTTAGTTTTTTAGATAAAAATAAAGTGTCTACTGCTCCCACATCAAGAGCTTTTTCAACGTTTTTTCTGCCATACTTTGCTTTATCAGGTTCTTTTCCTAACATATTGAAAAATTTTTCCATGATTTTTTTTTCGCGGGTAATTTCTTGATCTGCTAAGACATCTTGTGAGTGTTCTACTAATAATTCTAAGCCATGCTCATCCGCATAACCTATATCTTTAACAGCTAAAACTTTTTCTTTTAGAACAGTTACCAATTCCCCTTCTTTTAAAAAATCTTCTTTTGTTGGTCCTGGACCACCAACCAAAATTCCCTTTAATCCTTTTAAATCAAAAAATTCTTTTTTAGTTGTATCCGCAATTTTTCTAAAAAATTCTTTAGCAAGCCCCTCTCTAATTCTTGCATAGCGAGCAGCGCTTTGTCCTCCCTTATTAGTCTTTCCAGGAATGTAACTCTCAAATTTACGAAGTACTTTAATTTTTTTTCCTATTAACAAACCAATTGTCGCTTCATTTCTTTCTATAACAATTAATCCATAAACTTCTTTGGCTTCAAGCATCTCTTCTAAAGGCCCTGTAACAAAAGTCTGATCACATCTATAGAGTCTTGCATTAAGCTCTTCTGGAGGCTCAAATGATTCTGCAATAAATTCATTCTGGCCTTCAATCTTTGAAACATTTCCAGCAAATAAAAAAACTCCGTTTTTTGGAGTTTGTTTCATATTCTTTGTTATTCTAATCAATGATTCTAAAGCCTCTTGAACATTTTTTCTTGTCCCGGTTGATTTTATATTAGCGGCAGTTGATTTTTCTGATTCTAATTGGCGAGTTATTAGATTAATGTCAAATCCTTTTGGAACTAAAACTGTTATAAGCTCTGTATGTCTTGCTTTATATGAATTTATTCTTTCAATAAACTCTTCAAGTTCTAGTTTTTGTTTTTCATCTAGTGCCATATAATAAAAACAAAAAAAGATTTATATAGTTATTGATATTGATAGATAGGGTAAAATAGAAAAAGGAACTCCAAATTTTAGAAATATATGTTCTAGTTACTAAATTTTAATTCATTTATCTAGAGCATAGAAAAGTTTCTAATTTTTTTCTTTAATTATTAAATTTAATTATTAATTATTAGTAATACAATTCTTCCATAAATAGATTTTTAATATTATATTATAATACATAAATATTTTTAAATACTTTTAATTAGTATTAGTGATGGAAAGAAAACATTCATTTAATTTGGATAATTATTATAGAAGGTTAACTTCAGACTGTGCTTTAAGTCAAATAGAAAAATTATTAAAAGAACAGAATTTGGTTGGATATATAGAGGGTTATTTAAATGCGAGAGAGTTTTCTGCTTCTATAAAAGATGATGAAAAAAAAGAATTTTATAATAAATTATATCATATTTATGAAGAAGAAAAGAATAGAAATTTAAGCCTGCCGGATTTAAAAGCATTATCAAGAGAATATATTGATTCTTATTTAAGTGAGAGAACTAAAAAAGAGGATCGTTAAAAACAGCAGCAATTTTAAATTTTGGTTTTGTTAAGCCTTAAATAAATTCTATCTTAAACTCCCCATCTTTTATCTCTTTAGCATTAGCAACATCTTTTAAATCATTTAATAAAAGCTTTAATTTATCTTTTTCTTTTTTTGGCATAGTTAGAACAATCTCTGCATTCATCGGTTTTTTATTATTGGATTTTTCTTGTCTAATTTTACTTAAAATATCTAAAAATAAATCTAAGGTCTCTGTTTTTTTTATTAACCCTTTTTTTGTTTTTTCAAATTCAGGCCATTTTGTTAAATGTATGCTTTTTTCTTTTTCTGTTTTATTAAAATAGTCTTGATAAATCTCTTCGGATATAAATGGCATTATTGGAGCAATAAGCTTAAGAATTGTCAATAAACTTTTGTAAAGAGTATATTGAGCAGATAATTTTTTATCTCCTGTTTCATTGTAAACTCTTTTTTTAACCACTTCTAGATAATTATCGCAAAAAATATTCCAAAAAAATTTTTCTATATTCGATTTGGCAGTAGAATAATCATATTTTTCAAAACTTTCTGTGCAAGTTTTAATTAAATCGTTTAGTTTTATCAAAAATAATTCATCAATTAATTCTAGTTTCTTTTGTTTTTTATTTTCATATTTATAATTTTTTAAATTCATGAAAACAAATCTATTCGCATTCCATATTTTTGTGATAAATCTTTTTCCAGCTATGAGTTCTTTTTCGTTATAATCTAGATCCTCTCCTAATTTAGAGCTTGCTGCCCAGAATCTTAATGCATCTGCTCCATATTTTCCGACTATTTCTTGAGGTTCAATAACATTGCCTTTACTTTTGCTCATTTTTTTGCCTTCAAGAGTGCAAAATCCAGAGATCATTATATTATTCCAGGGAATATTATTTTCATGATATAATGATTTAACTATTGTGTAAAACGCCCAGGTTCTAATTAAGTCATGAGCTTGAGGTCTTAATGAATAAGGAATTTCTATTTTTGCTTTTTCATTATTTTTTAATAATGAATTTGCTATTCTAGCTGCAATTTGAGGTGTTAATGAAGAAGTCGCCCAGGTATCTAAAACTTTTTCTTCGCCCTTAGCGATTATTTTACATTCTGAACATATTTTTTTTGTTTCTAGAGGATCAATAGGAAGTTCTTTTTCATCAGCCAAGATAATTTTATTACACGATTTGCATTCCCAAACTGGAATAGGAACTCCAAAATGTCTGTCTCTTGAAATACTCCAATCCCATTCTATTCCTTTAATCCAGTTTTCATATCTTTTAAACATATATCCAGGAAACCAGTTAATTTTTTTACCTTGATTAATTAATTTATTTTTTTTATCTAAAATTTTAATAAACCACTGTTCTGTTGGAATAAACTCAATTTCAGTTCCACATTTATCATGAACATTTACAACGTGTTTTATTGGCTCTATTTTTTCAACTGCATTGATCTTTTTTAAATCTTCAATTATTTTTTTTCTGGCTTCTTTTACTTTTAATCCTTTGTATTCTTTTGCATTTTCATTTAGCCTTCCATCTTTATTTAAGACAGGTTTTGGTATAAATTCTTTATGTCTGTTTAAAAAATCCAAATCGTTTTTATCGCCATAAGGGCACCAATAAACTGCTCCTGTCCCAAAATCAATTTTTGCAGATTTATCAGTTATTATTTTAACCCACTTGTTACTAATCGGGATTTTGGCTTTTTTCCCGGTTAATTTTTTGTATCTGCCATCATTTTCATGAACACTTATACAAACACAGGCATGCAATAATTCTGGTCTTGTTGTAGCATAAACTATATTCTCGTTATTTTCTAACTCTGCTTTTATATAAATGAACTCTGATTCTTTCTCTAAATCTTCTAGTTCTGCTTGTGCAATTGCGGTCTGGCATTCAGGACACCATAATGTTGGAAAATCCTTTTTATAAATAAGATTTTTTTTATATAATTCAATAAAAGATTTTTGAGAAAGTCTTCTTGAATTTTCATCAATAGTAGAATAACAAATGTTATAGTCGCAACTTACCCCCAAATTCTTCCAGTCTTGTATAAAATTCGGAGTTATTTCTTTTAAAGTTTTGAGGCATAATTTTATAAAATCATTTCTTGACATTTCTTTGCTTTTAACATTTTTAAGTCTTTCAATTAGTCTTTCTGTAGGAAGGCCATTATCGTCTGTTCCAAAAGGATAAAATACATTTTCTTTCATTCTCCTATAACGCGCTATGAAATCTTGTTGAGAGTAGGAAAAAGCATGTCCTATATGCATGTTTCCACTTATTGTTGGTGGAGGAGTATCTATACTATAAATCCTGCCTCTTTCTGGATTAAATTTATAAGTTTTATTTTTTTCCCAAAATCTCAGAATTTCTAGCTCCTTATCTCTGAAATTCTGATGACCTCCAAAAATCTTTGATTTTTGGTGTTTTAATATTTTAGATTCTGTTTTTTGTGGGTTGTAATTTTTTTGTTCTGTCATTGTTTTTCAATCCCAATATTTAAATCTTATCAATTAAATTTAATATTAATACTTTATTAAAAAAATCTTTTGTCTGATTTATTAATTAATATTTTATATAATATTAATAGAGAACATTTAAATATTTAGCGTTATCAATAATTGGCTATAGAAAAACAAATAATAATAAATTAATAAGAAAATCAAGCAGCCATATCATAGCTGTTTCTTAAGTTATAGCCTGTTTTTGATGCTGCATAGTCGTCCGCTTCACTCTCACTCATAATCCCTAGAGAATGAGCTTCTTCATGATAATAAACAAATCTCTCAGCATTTGGAGATAAATTATTAGCAAGATATATTGTATGAGTTGATGGATCATACTGTCCAAGAACTTTCCATTCGACTCCAGAAGGCAATTCTTGAGGAGAAACATAAATAACTCTTGCTTTGCTTTTTTGATTTATATTTTTATGAGAATAAATTTTACTAGATCTTATTAATGTACTCTCTATAAACTCTTCCAATTCATTTTTATCATTATTAACAATATTTTCAAGAATCTCTTCAAAAATATCTTTGATAAGATATTTTTCTAAATTTTGTTCTAAGAATAGATTATATTTTTTCGGCATGTTTATGTTGTATATTATTTAAGTCTTTTATTTAACAATTTTTATGGCTTTAATTGGATATCTTAAAATAATATTGTTTAATTGGATGATATTCAGGGACAAAGTCTAACATATCTTCTAAACCTTGTATATTATCATCAGTATCTTTATAAAGAATAGCGTATGGAGGGAGATCTTCCAAGCCTATTTTTGCTCTTTCATATTTATCTTTGTCTTCCAATACAACAACCCCTCCATATTCTTTTATTGCTATAGAAATAGCAAAACCTATCAAAACGTTATAGCATACCTGAATTCTTAATTCAGAATCTGTTATTTTTTTCAGTAAATTTATTGCTTCCTCAAATCTTTCTTTACACGCAAAGGAATAAATTCTTTCTTCAATAGGACTACTTTTCATAATCAAAACACCTCTTCTTCAATTTCTTCTTTTTCTTCTGATAATCCAGATTTTTCCAAATCTTTTGATTCTTGATTTATTATTTTTTTCTGAAACTCTTTTTCTTTAAATTGGTTTTTAGAAGATTGTTGAACAGCTTCCCGCATTTTTAAAAGTTCATCTTCATCGATAGAATTTATTAATTCCTTAAATTCAGAAAAAGATTCTGCGGGAATTCTTGTTCCTGATTTTGTAAATCCAGTATATCTATCAGAGTTTGCAAATTCTCTTATAGTAACCCCCGCCCTCCCCCCAAAATCATCTATTCTAATAACTATATCTGTAATCTCGTTTTTTTTAATTTTTCCAATGTCTTTTTCCATTTTTATTATTTTATTTAAGATTATTTAATTGATAATAAATTTTTAGTTGAGATAGAGCCCGGTAAATTAATTTTATTTAATAAATCATTGTTGGTTCATTTCCTTTTGTTTTTATTTTATTTCAGTTATTATTAACTTGTTAAGATAATTATATTTTTTACATTAATTATTTTTTATTAATTTTAGGTTTATTTATATCTTATCTGTTTTAAATATAAGGTTTAGTTTTAAATTCAAAAGTTCTATTTTTTATTCGCTGAATAACACTTTCCAATCCTCCTTCCTCTATAATATGCTCATATCTTAAAATAGATATACCTTTTTGGGCTTCAATACAATCTAATGCGAAATATCCCGCGTAACCTTTTTTAATGTCCTTTTTTCTTATTGTGATACAATCACCTGGTTTTAACTCTCCGGTCACAAAAAGAAAATATTCCTCATTAATCTTTCTTTTTATTACCAACCCCATTTTTTATTATACAAAATATGCTTTATTAAGTTTTGTATATTAGATTAAATTATTAATATAAACAAATCTGTTAATGGAAACTTAAATAAATTATTATTCTTAACTTTCCTAGCCTTTCTTCGTCAATGTCATTATTATTTTATTAATAAAAGATTAATATCAATCTTAAGTCAGCGAGTTGCTTAAAAAACCAAGAAAATCATTAAAATCATGAAAATAAAATATTCTTAAATTTGAAAATATAGAAAGATTTTTAAATCAGTTTCTTTTAGAATAAGCAATATCCCAAGATTTTTTATAAGATAAATGGCAACAAAAAAACCAAAAATTAGATTAGATAAACTAAAAAAAGGAGTTTTTTTAGTTGTTAGTTTAGGAATTATTTTTGACACTAAAACAAGAAAAATTTTAATTGTTAGAAGAGATGGTGATCATAATATAAAAAAGCTTAGATGGGGTTTTCCAGGAGGAAGACCTAAATACGGAAAGGATTTAGAAAAAGATTTAGAAATAGTAATAAAAAAAAGAACTGGATTAAGTGTAAAGAATTTAGGAGCTGTTTTTTCAAGAGTTTTGGAAGAAAATAAAAAAATATTATTAATTTATTATTTATGCGAGGTTATTGGAGGAAAAGAAAAAGCTGGCGAAGATTTTGTTGAATTAAAATGGGTTAAACCAAAAGATTTACAAAAATATTTCACTACTTCTTTTGATAAAAGATTGAAAGAATACATAATGAATTTGAAATGAACTATCTTTGGAGTTATTTATTAATTAGTTTATCCTTAATGTCTTGCCTTGGGAAGAGCAAAGAAGACTTAAATGCTAAAAACCTTCTTTAGTAATCTCTTTAGAATATGTTCAAAAGAAGAGTAAAATGTATTAATTTTGTGTAATTCTTTTATGGCTAGATGAACTTGATGGAAATCATGAGTCCTTTCGCATTAATTAAAATCATAAAACAGCCCTAAATGTAGGGTAACAGTGAATAATCAGAAGTTATTTAAACTATTTTTCCTTTATTTATTAGTTACCTTACAAAAAGATGGTGTATAAAAAGTATATAAAAAGAGGTAGTAAGATTTTTGGGCCTTATTATTATAAAAGTTATAGGGAAAAGGGAAAAGTAAAAACAAGGTTTATTTCTGGGCCTAAGGAAGAAGATAATAAAATTATTTATAATAAATCTAATAAAACTAAAGAAGATAGAATAGAAGAAAGAGGTGACATAGAATCAACTAACAATTTAGATAAGTCTAAATTAAATAATAATTCGATTATCAATACAAGACAAGAACAACTAAAACCTTTTCTTACCAGCTACGATCATCTAAATTCGACTGATAATCAATTACCAAAATTAAAAAATTCTAAACTTTTTTTAATAACTATAATAATATTATCTCTAATTTCTATTTTTTCCTTATTATTTTTTATAGGAACTAACAAAATAACAGGATATGTAGTTTCAAATATTGGAGAGGAATCTATAGAAAGTTTTGATAAAAATGTTGATTTAGAGATAAAAGAGCCAAAAGTTTTAAGAGAGGTGATTAAAAATTTACAAGAAACAGGAAATATTCACGGAATAAAAGATTGAGTTATAGATGAGTAGCGAAATTTTTTATTTTAAGATATTTACTAGATTATTCTAGAGGTTATTCTCGCATCTTCTGAAGAGATTAAAATCCTTGAACCAGTATTTGCAAGACTTTTTAAAGAAAATGATCACTTTCTATTATTATTTATTAATTAGCGTTCACTTTCAGGTAATACTCCAACAAAGTAGGCAGTATGATTATCGTTGAAGGCGGCACAGGCAAAAAGCCTTAGATCAATATAGGGGCCACAAAATAAGGCAGAATTTTTTTGTTCAGATCTATCTACATCTATTGTCCAGATGCAAGGATCAGATTGAAATTTTCTAGTAACTTCTTCAAGCTTCTTAGCTCCTTCTAAACCATAACTCGCGATTATAAACCCATTTTCAGCAAATCTTTCATAAGAATATAATCCATGATTCTTATCATTACCATAGTAAGAATGTTGTCCGACTATATAAGTATTTTTTGGAGCAAATCTTATTTTTCCATTTTCACTAAATTTAACCCCCCCAATTTCTTTTGCATTTTTTAGGGAGCTTTCTAACTCTTCTACATCTAATTTATAATCTTGTCCCATCCCTTTCTCATCATAAACAACATAAACTCCTTCTGGAGTCCATAAATTTATATTCGGTACCCATAACCAGTTTCCAGTAGGAGAATTCCTTAATAATCCCCTAATTTTTTTAGATTCTGATTTATTTATAAATTTTTCATCACAAAAAATAGAATAAAACAAGGAAGCCGTTTCCTCACCAGTAGCTGGTCTTAAATTTTTTTCAAAAATTCTTCTTAATGCATTTCTATAACTATCTGGGCCCTCTCCAGAATAAACAAAAGTTACATAATTACCTTCATGAGGAATTACTAATTTTGTCAATCCTCTCTCAATTTCAGGTTTAGGTTCAATTTCATGAAGGTAATTTTCTGTAACTCTACTAAAATTATCTTTTTCTTCTTCCCGCACATCGTAAAGAACAGATTTATTATGATTAGTAACTGAATGTATAATTGAACCAGAGGCAACAGCTATAGTAGTTGAGGCTACTAGTGATGTTAATACCTTTCTTAAGTTCATTTTCATTATATTTTTAATAATAGTTTGTAGTATTTAAAGTTTTTGTGTAACCAGTCCCAGTCAAATCCTCAACTTAACCAATCTATGAATATTGTAAGCAAGAACT
>CAYIJD010000007.1:0-14804 GCA_964363655.1 Candidatus Woesearchaeota archaeon
GAGAAAAATAGAAAAAATGGAAAAATTAATTCTACTATTAATAATAAAAATATAACGAACCAGTCAAGAGAGAACAGTTCAAGCTCTAATAATATAAATGAGGATTACAATATTAATAAAAATAAAAAATGGGATGGTAAAAGGAACAGATTCAATAAATTCTATAATAAAAATAATGATAAAGGGATCTGGGGAAAGAAAGCTCAAATCGGTTTTCAATCAGAGAAGTTGCAAGATGAGAAAGAAAAAGTTAAGTTAATCGAGAGCGACCTCAAGCCAATTCATTCAACAAATATCGAGAATAAAACGAATAATAACTTAATATCTAATAAGTTTATACAAGCTGTGCCGGAAAATTTAGAAAATAATGATATAAATATCGGTAATAAAAAGAATCTTTCAATACAAAATAAAGATAGAGAGATTAAATTAAGTGGTAGTGTTACATCTCATAACATAAATAATAAAATAACTGGCAATAATTTATTGAGCCAAGAAAAAATAGAGCTTTCGGCTCAAAGGGAGGGTGTTGATGAAAGCGAATATGAAGCAAACATCGGTCCTATAGAACCCTTAGACAATCTTGAAAGACTTGAACAAAAATCTGAAGAAATTTCTGATGAAGTTAAAGAAGATATTAATGAAGAGATTAAAAGAAAGAAAGAAATTGAGGCTGATATTAAAACGAGTGGAAGAAGGATTGAGGAAGTGAATTAAGAAAATTTGTGATTTTTATCAATTATATAGATATTTTATTTAGTTACATGTATTAACTATATTTATTTTATATAAATTTTTTTGTCTAACCTCCATTTATGTTACCACTATCAAGTTTGGATAAACCGAAAGGTTTATAAAGAAGTTTTTCTTAGGAAAATTAACAACTTATAATAAAATAATTATTGTGAGGGGGTAAAATAAAAATTAAGAAAATGAAAAACTTAAAAAATTTAGGATATAGAATAAAAAGATTTTTTCAAGGAGAATCAGGAATAGTTGAAAGAGTAGAATCTCAAGATCCTTCAGATAAAAATAATTATTGGAAGGATGATGATATGAATTTACCTAAAAGGATATTTGTTAGAAATACTTTAGGAGAATTAGTTGAAATGAACAATCCAATGATATTAGAATCAAGAGATAGTTTTAAGGGAAGTGGTTATATTGATTATAGAGTTTATAAACAATACAAATCAGGAGATAAATTTCCCTAGGAGAAAAATGAAACCACAAAACTTATTATATAGATTAAAAAGATTTTTCAATGGAGAATCTGGAAGAATTATAAAAGTGGAAGATCTTTTAACAGATGAAAAACCTAATTACATTAGAGATGGTTATGGAAGATCCCCTAAAAAAATCACATTTATAAATCCCTTAGGAGAGTTGGTAATGTCAATAAGCTTATTAGAGAGACTTAGATTACCAAAATCGCTTGGTAAACCTAATTATATTAAAATGTATAAAGATTATTCATTAGGAATGGATTTTCCTTAGGAGAAAATAAAAAATGAAAAACAAAGTAAATCAAAGAAGAGAAATATATGATCCAATAAGCCAACCAGTTAGCTATGTTGTCTTTTATGGATTAGTTCCTGAATTAAGAGAATCTTTAAAACCATATAGATATGATCTAGAAGATAAATTAAAAAGTTTAATAATTGGATATAAGGAGAAGAAAAATAAAAAATGAAAAAACTAAAAAAATTAATAACAATAATTGGTTTATCAATAGCTTTGCCTGGGTGTGCTATTCATTCTAACGATTTTATAAAAGAAGGAGAATATAATGGATTTTATGTTAAGGCTATAAAAGAAGGTGATCGTAAAAAATTATTAGTTTTTCCATCTAAAGAAGAATCAAAATCTTTTATATATTCTGAAGATATAGAAGGGGATGGTAGATTCGATAAATTGGAGTTAGAGAATGTTCCTAAAGGACATAAACTAGAGAGATTTATAGACATTAATGAATTGGAAAAAGCTTATGATCATGTAAGTAAATAAATTAATTTAAATAAAGGATAATAAAAAAATGACCGCCTACGAAGACTTAAGAAATGTTTTAGGAAGTTATCAAAGATCTGGTGAGATCTATAAACAAATAGCGCATTTTCCTGCTGCTAGAGAAGAAGCAGCTCAATTTGCTCTTGAAGAGCTTGGAGAAAAGGGAGAAGCTGAAGCCCAAATTCTTAGAAATCCAGAAACTCCTATAGAAAAAGTTGCAGAGGGATTAAAATTTAGTTTAGTAAGAAGACAGCAAAAACTAGAAGAACTTGTTGAAAATAAATTTGATGATATTCTTAATGACAAGAATATTAAAAAAGAAAAATTAGGTGAATTATTATTAAGATATGAGCCCAAAGAAAAGGTCTCTGGAAATTATAAAGAACTAGCAGAATATCACAGTATATATAGAAATGTTTTTTTATATCAAAACAAAGATAATAGAGAATTATTTGCAGCATTTGGGATAGATCCTAGAGAAGTTAATAAAATACTTAATGAAATGGGGAGAGATGTTGTAGAATATTATGAGAACCAGTATAAAGAAGAAAAAGGAGATAGTAATGAAGTGAAAACACAAAAAGAACTATTAAAAAGATTTTTTTTAAGTTTGTATGTTGGAGAAGATGGAAAACCTGTTAAAAATGGGGAATATTTGATGGTAAAATATGAAGCAATAAATAAAGACAAACTAGAAAATTTTGAAGAAAAATTAAAAACAAGAGAAGCTCTTACTGATTATATTAAAGCTACTCTGCCAGAAGATAAAAATAGGAGATTAAATTTTTTAGGGTCTCTTGTCGGATAATTTATTAACTTAACTACACTAAATCCTAATAATGCCCTTTAATTAGTTGCAATCTACAAGATGCTGTTAAGTCAACTGGTGATAAAAGCCAGATTTACTGATAATAAACTAAAGACAATCCTAAGAGGTTACTAGAAATATCAATTATCTTCCTAAAATAACCTAATTTTTGGGAGCTACCACCTTTTAAGTTAACAATATCATCTACAAATCTTTTTATCCTCGATGCTTGTTTCGTAAATTATTATTAAGATTATATTAACTACAATTAGAAAAATGTAGCCCCTAGCGTATTAGGAGTAAATAATTATGAATTGATATAGTTAACCCATATTTTAAAAATTAGCTTTCTAAAATCCTAACAACCATCCAATGAAGAATAGCAAATATAAAAACAAAGAGAGTCATTAGTTTAGTGAAATTTATTAAATAGATTGGGCCTGTTTTAATTACTAAAATTAAAATTATTATATATATAAAAGCCAATAAAAATGCATAAGCTGGTTTTGGCTTTCTTGTAATGACTTTTTCTTTTTCAAGTTTTTTAAGGAAGTTTTTCAATTGCATAATATATTCTTAGGTAAATGACATCTTATCACTACTAAAGTCGTTGGTTTCCTTCAGTATCTCTCAATACTCTACCCAATTCAGAGCTTATCGTTTTGTTAGTTATCAAAACCACATCTTAAGAGATATGGATTTCTATACATTTTAAATAAACCACCAACTTTAATTTAATCTATTATCAAGATAATTATCAAGTCTATTAATTATTATCAATATAAAATTTATGTAATTTATATATTATAGTACTGGACATAAATAACCCCATAGACCATCAAAGATAATTATTATATTCTTATTAATAGGATTAATTAATCGACGGTAAAACTATCAGTATTTTTTTTAATTATATTGTTATGAAATTAAATGTGGAAAAATTAAGGTCTTTCACTATAGTTATATCTCACATAAAATAAGAAACAAATATTTTTAAATTATTGTTTCTTTTAGAAGATATGTGGAACCTGAAATTTAAGGTTAAGAATACTGATATTGTTTATACCCCACTTACTGAAAAGTATGAAGTTATTGATTATATGTATCCTGTTGATAGATATAAAAAAGGGAATAAAATATTTATTTTAAGTGTTCATGTTTTAGAAGGAGATGAAAAAGAAATTAAAAAATTTTCCATAGATTTAAAAAAACATGAAAAAGTAATAGAATTTGAAAAAGAGGAAGATAGAATTCTTACCTTAATAGCAGAAGAAGAAAAATTTTACGAATTGTTATATAACCCTGAACTTTACATGCCTTCTCCAGTTTTAATTAAAGAAGGTTATGAATATTGGAGCATTGCCTCATGGAACAGGGAAATTTTAGAACAGCTTATTACTGAAATAGAAAAATGGAGTATGAAATTACATGATTTTCAATTACTGCAATTAAGTAAAGGAAATTTAAAAGAAATTTATTTTCCAAAAATATTGCCAGTTTTGCCAGAAAAACAAAAAAGGGCTTTTGAAATTGCTATTAATAACGGATATTATAAATTTCCAAGAAAAATTAATCTAATAAAACTTGCAAAGGTAATGAAGGTTTCTACTCAAACATTTCATGAACATTTAAGAAAAGCAGAATCCAAGTTATTGCCTTTTTTTGCTGGTGTCATTTAATTTTTCATTTTCATTTAAGAGGTATACATCTTTTAGAAATTGTAGAAAGACTTAAATATAATAAATCTTTTAATAATACAATGCCATTATTAAACGCAATAATAAATAAAGAAGAAGATATGTATATTGCTACATGTCCTGAAGTTGGAACAGTTAGTCAGGGGAAAACAATAGAAGAAGCTATAGAAAATTTAAAAGAGGCCACTGAACTTTATCTAGAGGAATTTCCTTTAGAGATTAAATCAAAATCATTATTAACTACTTTTGAAGTTTCTAATGTCAAGGCTTAAAAAAATTTCTGGAAAAGAATGCTTGAAGATACTCTGCAATAAACTTGGTTTTAGTATTGCAAGACAAAAAGGCAGTCATGTTATTTTAAAAAAAGAAACTCCTGAAGGAAGAGTTGGCACTGTTGTTCCAATGCATACTGAATTAAAAATAGGTACATTAAAAAATATCTTAAAATTAGGCAAAATCAGTGAAAATGAGTTTTCTGAATTTTTATGATAATTACTATTTAAGAAAAGTAGAAGCAAGATTATTGCCTTTTTTTGCTGGAAAATTAAAATGAAAGGAAAAATGAGAATTTATTATGATAGAGAAGGAGATTATCTCACGATTTTTGCAGGAGAACCTATAGCAAATTATGGAGAAGATATATCAGAAGGCATAACTATTTTCAAGAACCAAGAAACTGATGAAGTTATAGGTATAGGAATTCAGGAATTTTCAGAAAAAACAGAATCTTTAAAAGACATCAATTTAAATTTGCCTTTTTTTATTAACTTTGAAGAAATCCAGAAAAGTTCTGTTTGATAAAATTGGATTTCATATTGGATAAAAATTTTTACAAATTTTATATTTCTAATAGTCTTTTCCACATTTTTCCGTATTTTTCTTGAAATTGTCTTAAAGGTTTGTAATCACCTAACACTGTATCTCTTGCTTTTTCAGGAGAATAGCCATCTGAAACTAATTTAATAAAATATAATCCAGAACCTGTTTTTTTAGATAATGCCTCTATATGTGCGGCCTCATATCCCAAAGAATTACCAGTACGTCTAAATCCAGGCTTTTCTGTATATTCTAATTTTCCTCCTTTCCGTTTTTCTCTTTTTGTCAAAGTCCTTAAATTTTCACGATTTGTAATATCAAGCTCGCCATTTAGCACTTGATCTCGTTGAGATTTAGTATATTCTGTTTCTTTTTTTTCATATCTTTTAGTCATTTCTATATATTTTCCAATTGCATTAGCCATTACATAATCATTATCAACAATTCCTATATCATGCAAATTGTGAATTAATTCATGTGCGTAAGTTTCTGGTTTCATTCCTGGCATAAATTTATATCGAGATGGTAAAAAAGCTAAACGAGAACTAAATGCGCCCTTAGTAATGTTTCCTCTTTTAAATTGTTTTTCTTTAGACTTGTGAGAATACGTTCTAACTTTTTTTAATTCCTCTCTTAAAAATCTTCTATCATAATTGTTTTCATTGAATGTATAAACTATGGGCTCTAAAACTCTTCCCATATTTAATCTATGTCTAAAAATATTTTTTCTTTTTTCTTCACTCCTCTCTTTAAAACCAGAGAATATATCTTCAAGAGAAATAAAAGCTCCTACAAATAAGAAAAGTATACCGATTAAACTTATGTAATAGGGCATAGAGACTCCAATAACTAAGCCAGTTATTTTTATATTTGATATAATGATGAAAATGCCTAATAAAATTAAAAAAATTCCAATTCCTTTCTTGATATATACCATTCTTTTTTTCATATAGATAATAAAAAAATCAGCTATAAATAATTATCTCTTATTATTAATTAAAATAAATAGAAAGTTATAAATACTAAAAAAATATAGTTTAATCATGGAAATGATTACTATACCAAAAGAAGAATTTGAAAAGTTAAAGGAACAAGCAGAAATAGACTATGAATTGGTTGAAAAAATAAAAAAAAGTTTAGAAGATATAAAAGAAGGCCGAATAAAAGAATGGCAGTATTAAATTAGTCCTTTTTCTTTTAAAGTTTTATAGACATATTCTTGGTAATTTGATAGATCTAATAATATCCTGTTAATTGTTGCTTGTTGAGCCTTTTTATCACTTATTGCAAGAGCAAGAACTACAAAAATATCATTATAAACTAAAAAATATAATCTCTTTCCATTAAATTTTTTCTCTCTAAAAATAGTTAATCCGGCAAGAGGTTTTCCAACTTCATTCCCTCTTTCTTTAATCTGCTCCATAATTTTCTTTATTCTCTTTTGCTCAGAATTGTCAAGTTTGTTAAAATCTCGATCAAACTCTTCTGTTGTAAATAATCTATACATTTGATAGATAATAACTAAGATTATAAAAATTTATTCTAATTTTATATTTTAGTTTTTATAACTAGAGTAAGTAGCCTAATTTTTTATATATAAATACCTTATATATCAGGTATAAATTATAAATAAGATTTTTTCTAAATAATTCTATTAAATTGATAAAATAAAAAAATGAAAACGTTGACGAAATTAGAAGAATATGTTGAAAGATTGTATGGAAAGAAAGATTTTGCTAGCTGTCCCTTTACAGAAAATGAAATTGTAGAATTAGAAGAAACTAAGGAGTTATTAGTTTATTTACCTGCAAATCATTCAATGAAAGAACTTTGCGATTTATTTGGAATTAAAACAAATGTTAATTTCGAAAATGAGAGAATGATAAAAAATGTTATGGTTAACGAAGACCAATGGTTTATTACAAGCGAAAATAAAACTCCAGAGCTATTATATAAAAATGCAAAAGAAGCTCAATTTATTTACGAAAATAAAGAGTTATATGGAATGGATTTCAGAAGATATTTAGCTTTTGCTGGAACATTTAAAGATAAATTTAATGAATTTCCAGATAAAAGTTATTGGGCATTCTTAATATCTGGAAGTTATGATAGAAGTGGAATTTCTATTGTAGGGTTTGATTCGCATGGAATTTTAAGTCATCATGGTTGGATGAGAGATTTCAAAGCTAAATTTTGCGGTTCAAGATATATTGTTTTGTCACCACGAATAGAAATTCTCCCAGAAACAGAGAAATTAGAAAGAACATATAGGGGAAAAAATAAATAAAATGATAAAAATATTAAAAAAAATATTTGGAAGAAGTTTAGAAGATAAAGCTAGTGATAACTCAGAAAGAGCTATAGAAGTAAAGAAAGAAAATAAAAAATCTTATTCATTAGAAGACGTTAGAGAAAAAACTAGAAATATTCCTAAATCTAGTTGCGGTTGTTACAGACATGGAGCAAGAAATTTATTTTATCAGGAAAAGAATGATAATCCAGAAAGAACTCTTGCTTTGTATGAGATAGTCTCTCCTAGTCTTCACTCTTATTGCAATTCAACAAGAAGTTCATATAGTAGCAATAATGATTGTGTATTAAGAGATGCTTTTTTTGCATCTATGGAAGTTATTTCTTATAGAAAGGGGAATTTAGAAGATACTATAAGATTAAATTATAGAATAATTAGAGATTTAAACGAAAATTTAGGACATTCAAATATTGTTATAAATAGAATTGGTTCTGATTGCGCAACTAATCTAATTAAAGAAGCTATAAATTTTGCTAACGATAATAGAAGTTACGAAGCTCTTTTAATATTAAGAAATGCTGAAGAATTAGCAAAAATAATTGGAGATAAATCTGCTAATGAAGTTACAACAGATTTAAAAAAATCTTATTTAAAAAAAACTATAAAAGAAATAAGTAATTTAAAAGATTTGAATGATAAAGCCAAAAAACTTTATTGTATTGGAAATTTTGTTTTTTCATGTGATAAAACAGGACTTAAATTTATAAGAACATCTAATAATCTATCTAGCTTAACTTCGAGAAATAAAAATTCAGAAGAGAGATTAACAGAAAGAGTTTCACATTATTATTCTTATAATAAAATATCTCCATCAGAAATAAGATATAGAAATATTAATTCAAATTTAAACAAAGATGTTGAAAAAGTTCGTAATGAATCGGAAAATCAAAGAAAATCTTTATCAGAAAAAATAAAGTATTTAGAAAATTTTCAGAATGGTCTAGAGATATTAAATAAAAGAGTAGACTATGAACATCAACTAGATTCTTTAGGAATAGAAACTGAGAATAAAATAGATGGTTTAAATAGACAATACAGAATGGAAAGAAATCAATTAGAAAATGAAATTGATTTAGTTAGAAAAGAAAGAGATGAATATGTAGCTAAAATAAAGTCAAGAATACTTACAAATCCGGAATATAAATCTTTATTAACTAAAATGAGATTTAAGGAGAGAAAATGAAACGAGAAGAATTAGAACAAAAAGTACAAAAAATTGAAGGAAAATTTCCAAGAATAGTTAAAGAAGTAGAACCTTTTAATGGAGCTAATTGGGGAATGCATTGGAATGGAGGAATACAGGATATAAATTATATAGAGACTTTAGATTATCAAGTTGCGGCTGCAAGATGGAATAAACATAGCTGGGGCGAGGGTGGAGGAGGAGTTAAATGGACAGATTGGATTTCTGTTTATTATAAAAGGAAAGATAGTCAAGAAAAAATTAAAAAGGTAGATACAGAAAAAATAGTAACAAGAGATCAATATGATCCTAAAAAAGATAGAACAGATTTATGGGGTTATAATAATGCCTCTCTTGAAAAAATAGAAGATAATAAAATAAGGACAAGTTGGGCTAATAGTGAATGTGAGAAAAAATTATCCTATATAATTGATCTTGATAAGGAGGAAAAATGAAAAGTATATTATTTGGAGATGATGATGAAGATTTTAGAAAATCTTATAAAAGATTGCTAACTTTAAAAAAATTTGAGATAGATGAAGTTAGTAACACACATAATTTAATTGAGAAAGCAAGAAATGGCAGTTATAATTTAATTATAACAGATAATGATTATGAAGATAAAGTTGGAGGAATTGAAGCTATAAAAATGATTAGAGAAATTGATAAGGAAACTCATATTTTATTACAAACTACAAGTTTAACACCAGAAGTAAGAGCTAGTGCTTTAGAGGCTGGAGCAAATTATGTTTTAAATAAAAATGATCTCCCTAGTTTAATGGAGATTTTAATTAATCTTAAATAGAAAATGGAACAATCATCAAAACAAGAATTTGAAAGAGAATATCATAGAAGATTTTTTTATGAATATATAGTTAGGAATGAAGAAATTCATCCAATTCATAAACAAAATATAAGAAAATATCAAAAAGATGAATTAAATATAGCAGATTTCTTTTATGAGCTGATTAAAGATAAATATGATCCTAATAAAAGAAAAATTGCATTAAGAAAAACATGCAAAACTCATTTATCGAGAAATTATAGAATATTTGAAAGAATTTTAAAAGCTCTTGGTGGAACTCTTGTTGAAAAATTAGACGATGCAGATACTTTAGTTTATTGGGGAGCTAATGGTTTTTGTGAGTATAAATATAATAATGGAGATTCTCCAATTGTTTTATCTCCAATATTATGGCAAATTGAAAATAAAGGAAAAACATTATTAATTTTTCAAACTGGAAGCCCTGCCGATGTTGGATGTTATCCTTCTAAATGTCCAGAAACTAAAAAATTATATGAGCTTCAAGGAGAGGGAAAAGATATTCATAGGTTTCAATTAGGGTTGTCAAATAAATCTGATATTTTAACTTTTGATTAACATGCTATTAGAAAAAATTTTATCTAATTTAAAGAATTTATCAGATCCTGTTAATACAGAAATAAATGGCATTAGATTTCGAGGAGAGGAACAAGGAAGATTTCGATTTAAATATAATAATTATCAGACGTATGCGGGAGATTGTTTAATAAACGAAACTCCTGTATCAAAAATATTAGGACAGGCCATAACCTATGCAAATCTAAGAACAGAACTAAGAAGATATGATGAAAAAACCGGCGAAATTTATCCTTATCAAGGATTTCCATTAGTAATGGCTATTGATACTTCAGAATATTTATTAAAACCTGGTCTTGAATTCCGCGAAGAGGTTATAAGTGGAGAAATTGATAAAAAAGATATAATAGTTTTATTTGATGATAAAGTAGATTATCTTAAAGATATAATTCATCCTGCATGGCATGAAGCTCTTGTTTTTCAACAAAAACAAGCGAGAAAGGTTGACAAAATAAGAAAAGAAATAAAAACATTAAAAAAATTAATAGCAAGATAATAGCTTTTTCTTAAAAATTTGTTTACATTAAATTTTCGCAAAAATACCAAAATCTTTAAATAATACATTGTATACATTATAATACAATGGACCAACCTATAACAACAAGACTCCCAAAAGAATTTGTTTCGGCATTAAAAGATGCTGCTGAAAAAGAGCATGTAGATACATCTACAATTATAAGAAAATTATTAGCAGAGGCTATGAAAGAGTGGAAGATAAAATATGCCTTAGAACAATATAAAGAGGGCAATTTTTCATTTGGACAAGTAGCACGGTTTGCAGAGGTTAGTGCTTGGGATGTTCCTTTGCTATTTAAAAAATATAAGGTCTATATAAATTATGACAAAGAAGAATTGGAAAGGGATTTAAGAAATATAGGATGGAAAAAGAAAAAGCAGTGACAAATGCCAACACGCTTATTTTTATAGCAAAAATAGATATTTTTGATCTGGCAAAAAATATTTTCTCTGAGATTTTCATAACAGATGAGGTATTTGAAGAAATTTTTAAGAAAGGCTGTATAGAAAATCTGAAAATTGAGAAAGAATTAAATACTTTTCTTAAGAAAGTTAGTATGAAGAACCTAAAAAATCTTCTAATTGATAAGGGGGAAATATCAGCTATTTCTTATTGTTTGGAAAAAAACATAAAAACTTTTTTATCTGATGACAAAAAGGCAAGAATCACAGCAGAATCTCTTGGAATAAAAGCAAAAGGAATTTTGGGAATTATCTTGGATAATTTGCAGAAGAAAAAAATAACAAATGAAAGAGCAAAGGTTTTAATAAAAAAGTTAATAGAAAACGGATATTATATTTCCTCCGATATTTATGATGAGCTTATGAGTTTAATTGAGGAAAATTAATCTTTATTTTTGTTAATTATATAATCAAAAAAATTACAAAAAATATTTTTTTAGAATTATCTTCAATTGGGAGATACCATAATGGTACCTAAAGATAATATGTATTATCATAAATGGAATTCGGAAACAAGATAAATAATAAGGGTAATTGGTGATAAATTTGGAAAAGACATTCTGAGAGTTTATATAACAAAAAGAGATGATAGCTATGTTTCACAAAAATAATTAAATTTCATTCCTCCATACTTAAATTCACTTCTCTCTTATTACCACACCTTCAATTTTGCTAAAATTTATAGAATTTTGTGGTTTTGTTTATATCTTTTTATCTTATATGATAAAAATTCTTTAAATCCATGCATTATAGTTCCGCTCGTTAAAAAGATAGCTGTTGGTATATAATCCTCTAATGTTGGATTTGTTTGTGTAACAAAATCTGAAATTGATTCATAAACCAAGAAACTAGTCGCTAATAAATAACACATATATACAGGTAAATTTCCAGGATTCCTGATAGGGCGTCTATCTATAATTAATTTCTCTAATGTATTTCTTATTTCTTCATTTTCCATGTTATAGACAAATTTAATTTATATATATACTTTATGGTTTTTCATTCCATCGTCGTCACAATAACCTCTCTTTTATTTTCTTTCTCAATTATTATTATAGTATGCTCTGATTGTGCAACCGGCTTATGAGATTTTTCAATTAGCTGATTATAATTCTTAATAATGCCTTGATTTTCAAGTTCTTTTAAAGCTAATCTTGACATTAAACCAAATTTTTCTTGAATTTCTCTTAAAGAAAATGGAAGAGTTTTATACTTTTTGAAAACATAATCAAAAATTTCTCTTGCTTTTTCACTCCTTGGTTTTTTCTGAGTTGTTATTGAATAAATATTTCCAGAAATTCCTTCGTAAATTCTTCCCTCTCCACTAGTTGAAAAAGGCTCTATTGCATAAACTCCTGCCTTTAATTTATTAGAATTATTATTTCCATAATTAGGAATAGTTAAGCCAGCATGAATTTCATATTTATCTATTGAATGACCAGATAAATTTGTAATAGGAGAAAATCCCTTTGATTCTATTGTTTTTTGAATAATTAATCCTATTTCATGAATAGAAGGATTTTTTTTTAAAATTTCAATAGCTTTATTTAAGGCGAGTTCAGAAGATTCAATCAATTTTTTGTATTTATTATCCGGAGTTAAATCTAAACTAATTGCTGTGTCTGCTATACATCCATCTATAGAAATTCCAAAATCAACTTTTAATAAACCATCTGCTTTTATATTATCATCTAAGACAGGATGATAATGAGCTGCAATATCATTTATTGAAAGATTAACAGGAAAAGCAGGTATTGCCCCCAGATTCTCTATTTCTTTGTGAATAGTCCTAGATATATCTATTAATTTCATTCCTGGCTTTATATATTCTTTAACAAATTTTTTAATTTTTACAGCTATTTTCCCAGCTTCTATGTATTTAGCAAGTTCTTCTTTTTCCATGATTTATTAAGAGATAGGTTTAAACCTTTACCTCTGTTAAAACCTTTACCTCTGTGAATATAAAATTATTATTTTATTAATCTATAATATATCTAATTATTAATAATCTGTTTAATCCCTAGTTAGCTTAATATAATTTAGTATAATATCATTATCTCTATTTTTATTATACCTTTATCCATTATCTATTATTAATTAAAACTATTAATAATTTTCATGTATATAAATCTTTAAAAAATCATTTAATCAAAAAATTTTATGGATCTTGAAAAACTTATTAAAAGAATTTTGGATAATGCACAAAAGAAAGGATCGCCATCTAGAAGAGTTATGGAAAACGCTTTAAGAAGATTTGCTGATAGTTATAAAACCTGTATCAATGAAAATGAAAGAAATGGAGAAGACAAAGCAGCATATAATTTTATTCAAACAATTTTTCCTGGAGATCTAACTTCTAGCGAGATTTTTATAGATTTTTATGAAGAAGGTAAGAAAAAGAAGAAATATTAATAATTTAATTAAACTTTTTGGTAGATAATTATTATCTATAAAATTAAGAGTAAGTTATAATGTGATTTAGAGAATCATGAGAGCTATAAAAGTAAAAGATGCTTAAAGCTTTAGACCTTATTAAGAAGACCATAATTAATTTTTATAGGTATTTAATATCTTTTTATAAGTTTATCTGGCATCTACTAATCTGAAATTTATCTTTTTTATAATTATCATTAATAAGATATCAATTAAACAAAAAGCATGGTTAAACTTAAATAATTTTCTTGTATTTTTTATATTTCTGTTTTTAATAACAATTAGAGGTTATCTCCATTCTAAAGCTATTTAAACATAAAATAATTAGATTAATAAACTCTAGTTATTTAGTTTATTTGTAAAATTAATTATAAAATTTAAAAAAGGTGTCAAAATGCTTAAGATAAAGAAAAAGATCTTTAAATTATTTATTTTATTTATTTTTTTGTTGGCTATTACAAATTCAATTACAGCGACCCATCAACAATGTGCAGATGATCAGATAATAATGAAATTATCTAAAGAAACTAATGCACACGGAGCTTTATGGAGCGATAACGATTATACTTCTAAAATTTGTTATGATTTTATTTATGGAAAAAGTTTTACAGGAGCTAATCCTCATGATTGTATAGGAAATAATAAAATTCTTTTATTAGCAAGTTCAAGTAATGCCAATGCTGAAATCCCAGAACTATCTACTTATACTACTAATGTATGTTTTGGAGATTTAATTTGCCACTCTATAAATTTAAATCAGGGTGAAAGATGTAATAATAACGAAAAAGTTTTAGTTAGTTTATATCAAGAAACTAATTCTCATATTTCAATTGAAAATGCTCCTAATTACAATATAAAAATTTGTTGTGATTCTCCTTCTGCACCAGATCTTCCACAATGTAACGATAATATTGATAATGATGGCGATGGTTTATTTGATACTAATGATCCTGATTGTACAGATGCCAATGATCAATTAGAAGGTAAAACACAATGTAATGATAATATTGATAATGACGGCGATGGTTTAAAAGATCTTAATGACCCAAACTGTGAAAATAGTAATGATCCGTCTGAAGGTACAGACCAGTGTAAAGATGGAAAAGATAATGATGGTGATGGTTTATTTGATACTAATGATCCTGATTGTACAGATGCCAATGATCAATTAG
>CAYIJD010000007.1:14904-20629 GCA_964363655.1 Candidatus Woesearchaeota archaeon
AAGGTAAAACACAATGTAATGATAATATTGATAATGACGGCGATACTTTAATTGATTTTTGTCTTGCAGATGGCTCTAATTCTGCAACATGCGATCTTGATTGTATTAATGATAATGATGCTATAGAAAGCCCAGAAACATTCAGATTAGAAAAAGCTGAGTGGGCAAATATGCGTGATGAACTAATTACAACTTCTGATTTAGATGATTCAGTTAAATTAATAGCAACAGGAACAGGACTAGAAAATAAAGAAATTACTTATAAAATATTCAAAGGTACAGAACTTTGGTTTAATAGTATAAAAACCGCGCAATCTTCTACCAAAAGAGTTTTGGAATGGAAAGCTGGTAAAAAAAATGATGGAAGTTCAAGCTCAGGAACTTATTATTTTAAAGCAAGTGTTGAAGGAAGAGAAGTTAGTTCTGGAAATTTGCTAGTTTTAAGCATTGAATCAAATTCTCCTCCAGTTGCAAACATTACTAACCCGAAAAATAAACAAATATATTTTTTAGAAGAAAAACTTAATTTTACTCAAAAAAGTTATGATACAGATGACAAATTTAGTTTTGTTTGGAATTTTGGTGATGGAAAAAACTTAACGGGCAACAACTCAAATTTAAGCAGTTTTAATTATTCTTACTCTGAAACAGGGCAAAAAAATATTATCCTAAAAGTTACTGATGATAGAGGAGCAATAAGTGTAGACAGAATTTCTATTTTAGTTGTAAACTCTCCACATATTTTAACTTATATAGACAAGCCAGAATTCGGAAAAACTTATGGAAGAACTCTTGATTTTGATACTTCTAGTAGTTATGCTGTTGAGACAGAAACTATTAATGGTTGTGAAAGAAGAATAACTTGTATAGCAGGAAAATGTCCGCAACAAACAGCAGGATGTCCTCCTTGTTATGCTGAAAATTCTCTTAATTGTCCTGTTCCAGTTTTAAATTCTCCTCAAGGTTATAATAATCTCAATTTTTTATGGGTTTTTAAAAAAGATGGTAACAATGTTGGACAAAAAAATGCTAACGGAGATCAAGGGGTCGCATTTACACATTCCTTTCCAGCAATTGGTTTTTATATAGCAGAACTTACAGTTACTCTTCTTTCAGATTCATTAGTATTATCAAAAACTAATTCAGAATTTAAAGTTAGTTTTACAGAACCAACTTGTTTTATAATTGAAAACGAAAATGATAAGAAGTTTATTTCTGGAAGTAATATAGGAGATAGTTATTGGGTTAGTGAGAGTTCTGTAGTTAATAGTGAAGAAAGTTGTTATGATCCAATTGGAGTTGATAGAAATAAAGAACCTAGAACTCAATGTTGCCCAGAAAATTATAGATGCGATTTAGACTCTAAAAAATGCGTTTTTGAACAGATAGTACAATCATGTGAAAATTTTGGAACAGAATTAGAATGTCTTGCTGAAGACAATCATATGCAAACAGCCTCTAATGAACTAATAGATTTAATTGATAAAGATCCTAGTTTTCCAGGAGGATGTGATTATATTAATTTATATGGAGAAAATTGTGATCAAGTTGTTTCATGCAGATGTGAATGGAACTCTACTGCTGGTACATGTAATGCGGTTGCAAGGCATAAAATTAGAACTCTAGAATATGTTACTCCTCCAAAAACTTGGGATTTTGATGACACTAGTTCTGAAATAAATAATATTTGTTTGTCTTCTGATTTACCTAAAATAGGAAAATGCGTGTTTGATTTTACTTATACTGGAAACTGTCTTGAAGGAGACGAGTTTATTGGAAGAAGCTGGACTGCTGATTGGGTATATGGCGAGAATCCTCCTGCTTCTGCAAATGTTCCAGATTATTGTAAGGAGGGAAGTGATACAGTATCCTGCGAAAAAACAGTCAGACTTCCTTTTTTCAGTTTTTTTAATTTAATAGCTGTTATTCTAATTTTAATGATATTTTATTATTTTAAAATCAAAGATAAAAATAAAATTGATTATCAGAAAATAAAATAAGTAGAATGCAAAGAATGGTTAATTAAGAGTGAGAAACATAAGAGAAGTTGTGCTTATTAGAATTAGATTATTTATAAGTTAATGAAAAACAGATAATTAATAGTTAAACTAGTCAAGCTTTAAAAAACCAACTAACCTTATTAGTATTAAAAATTAAATTAATAGAATAAATAAGAGGTAAAATGTTAATAAAATATAAATTAAGAAAAAAGAATGATTAATAAATCAAATGCAAACTGATAAATAATCAATCGAGAAAGATTATAGATAGGATTAATTAAGACTTGCCCAAGCTATAGAACAATAAAATTATAATTACTAAAACAGCCAAATCATAATAAAAATTAATTAAAAATAAATAAACAAGCTAGGTAGGCCTGTCATCATAATTAAAGTTAATATCAAAAAAGAGGAAAAATGAAATTAAAAATATTTTTTTTTACATTTGTAATAATACTAATTATATTACAAACAAATTTAATCTCAGCAACTATAACTTTTGGCAATTTATCGAATGAAATTGAATCTACTTATTCATCATCGCAGTCTATTAGAGGGTGGATAAATATAAGTTTTAACAAAGAACAGACTACAACTCTAATCTCGGCATTTAATAAAAATATTACTATAAAAGAATTTTTAGATAATAATAGATTAGATTGCGAGCTTGCTGATGAATGCTCTTGTTTGCCAACTGACTGCCAGACAAGTTATTCTACTATTAATAATAAAGTTAATGAAAAAACCTATACATTAAATCAGCTTTCTACAAAATTATTTGGAATTAGAATAACTGACAATATAAGCCAGATTACAAACTTTAAATTTAATGTTTCGACTAATGCTCAAAATTCTTGTTTAAATCCTCTTATGTTTGATTTGCTTGATAATGGAATTGACTTTCAGGCGCAAGGAATCAGTAATGAAACCTGCTTTATTAAAAATCCTTCTGGTTGTTATAATTCTTCTTATCAAACTCTTCAAGGAGGAGAAGTTCAGATTGGAACAGATCATATATGCCAAAAAATAACTGTTCCTCCAGCAGGCGGTTTTAAAATTGGAGCGAAAATTAATGGAACAGGAGCTTCAACATTTACTTTAGCTATAGAGACTGGAGGAGTAGGAAAAACATGTACTGTTTTTACTAGCTCTAGTTATGAAGGTAGTACTGAAATAAGCTGTAATATAATTTTAAAAGGATTACAAGGAGAATCTGATGCAGATGTTTGTGTTTTTTCTGACAGACTGACAAACTATAAAATAAAATTTGAAGATAATGAAGCTTGCGGTTATGTTCTGCAGGCAAATGGAGAAAAATTTCTGCATGACTTTAATATTTTTGCATTTCCATTAAAATATTCATCTCAATCAAGCTTTACATTTAGCAACAAATTATTTGATGATGAAAATAACCTAACTAGATTATTATTTGATTATATTGATAGAAAATACCATAAAGAATGCGCTCCAGAATGCATAATTCCGATAAGAATTTATTCAGGAGTTTCTCAAAGTTTAAAAATTTCAGATTTGTCCTTAGATCATGGTGTAAGAGGTTTGCAGGTTAAAGAAACTGGTTTTTATGATATTAAAGAAAGTCCTGCTTTAATTAGCTCTGATTTCTTGAAACTAAATCTTGAAAAAGCTAATTTCTTGACTCCAAATAAAACAGGCAGTGTAAGTTTAATTCTAAACATAGGAAACGCGACAATAGTTAAAAATATTTCTATCATAAATCTTCCTAAAATAATAAGTATAATTCCTACAGAAGTCGCTTTATTAGTTCCAACAACCTTCATATCTATTTTAGATTTTTCTGGAAATAAAACACGTCTTAATCTCACCTATAACTGGAATTTTGGTGATAATACACCAATAGTTACAACAGCAAAAGATAAAGTAGAGCATATTTATACTAAAACTGGAGTTTATCCCCTTAATTTAAATATTTCAAATGAAAATGGAGAGACGAGCAAAACGGTTTCTATTAATGTTATTGCAACTTATAAAGCAATAAATAATACCGTTAAAGAATATAAGAAAAGATTAGAAAATATTAATAATGATTTATTTAATAATCCTGACTGGATTAAAAATAGAATTGAGCAGATAATTGATAAGGAAAATTTAGAGAGTGAAATCAACAGGTTAGAAAGAGATTTCAAAGAATCTTTCCAAGAAGATTTCTCTAAACTTATGACGGATTTGACAAATTTGAAAATTCCATATAAAATAGATACAAGCTTGATAGTTAAACCAACTAATTTTGTTCAGAATGAAGATAAACTAGATGTTTCAATTTTAGAGCAGGAATTTGATGCAGGGAAAGTTGAAGCAGAAAAAGAAGAATATTATAATGCAATTAATAACTGGTTGGACGAAAATTTAAATATTAGCTTTGAGTCTAAAACTTACTCTTCTTATTATTATAACGAAGAAGAAAAAGTTTTATTGTCTCATGTCAAACTTATTTTAACACCAAAAAAAGATATTGAAGAATTTTATGTTATTATTGATGGAGATAAAAGCAAAATAAAATTTAAAGAAGATTATTCTGAAAAAGAACTTTTAAATGGATATGGAATAAGATTTTCAATATTATCTGCAGGCCAAATAAAAGAAATTGAGTTTAGCTATCCAGAATTAGTAGAACCTTTAAATATTCCAGTCTATGTTTCTCCAGAATTTAAGAATTTAGACTTAGAGCCAGTTGCTGGAGTTTGTAATAATAATGGTATTTGCGAAAAAGATTTAGGTGAAAATTATAAAAACTGCAGAATAGACTGCAAGCCTTGGAAACTAACTGTTATCTTTTTAATAATTTTATTTTTTATTACTTTGGTTGTTTATATTATATTACAAGAGTGGTATAAAAGATATTATGAAAATTATTTGTTTAAAGATAAAAATCAGCTATTTAATCTAATTACTTTTATGCATAACTCACTCAATCAGAAACTTTCAAGAGACCAGATATTTGAGAAGCTTAGACCTCTAAGATGGAGTAATGAACAGTTAGTTTATGCATGGAAAAAGCTTCATGGAAAAAGAACAGGAATGTGGGAGATACCAATTTTTATTTCTTTTGAAAAATATCAAATTAAAAAAGAAATTGAAAAAAGACAAAACCAAATAACAAAAGCATCTTATTCAAGAGGTTTTTAGTTTTAGTTAAAAGAACTCTAAAATCAAAAATTTTTTTAGTTTACCAAAACCTAAAGGTTTTGGTTTGTTTGAAATCTCAAAAAATTTCTTAGTTTAAATTTTCTGGGGCCCCAGAAAACTATGTTTTCTGCGGTTTTTGAGCCAGAAAAAAAAGACGTTGCGAAATAACATCCATTGCCTACAGAAATTTTTAATTTCTGTAACTTCAACTCTTACGAGTATGAAGTTAAAGACAGTGGTTTACTCAAACAAAAAGCATTTTCAAATTATTTATTAGATAGTAAAATGTTTTTTATTTTTCTGTATAACTAATAAACTGCCGTGTAAATCACAAATCTATATATAAAGCTTTCTATACTATTTAATAGTTAATATTTACATATCAAAATAAAAACACGACAACTCATGTTACACTTCTTCATTAAACATATTTACTAATTAATCCTCATAATAACCAATTTAAATAAGAATATTAAAATAAAATATCTAAATATTATTAATATTAGATTATAGAAACATTAATAAACAAAATTTCAATACTTATTTTATGGTTATAAGAA
>CAYIJD010000008.1:0-19497 GCA_964363655.1 Candidatus Woesearchaeota archaeon
AAGCTTTTTCTCTTAAATACCAAAAATTATTTTTGTTTTTTTCATCTATTTTAATAATGTTTTTTAATTCATTATATGTTTTATCTAAATACTCTGAATTAATTATAGAATCCTTATAGTTATTGTAATTAGGATTAATTGATGTTAGATTATTTGTAGTTAAATTAAAGTTTTTTAAATCAGTTATTATTTCTTTATTTGATCTAGTTGTTTGATTTGTTTGAGGTTTTTGTATTACTTGGTTGCTATCTAGTACCATATCTTGCTTTATTTCTTGTTTACCTTCTTGATAAGCTTTTAATAAATAGTAAATAGGAAGAATCAGTCTTAATCCAACATCTTTCCAGTTAAATAATGGTTTAAAATAAATTTCTTCTTTTTTTCTTAAAACATTAAAATAGCTAATATTTAATAAATATTGCGAGACAAAAAAGTTAAATCCAAGTCTTTCGTTTAAATAAGGTTTGAAATAAATATATGGTAGTTTGTTATTAATTATATTTTCAATTTCATTATTTTCTACCTGAATTTTGTCCCAGCCATTTTCAGCATTATCATCATTTTTGTCATTGTCACTAAATTTTTTTAAATAATATTCAAAAACAATTAAAATATCTTTTAAAGCAAGATCAAACAGTTTTTCATGGTTAACGTTAAAATCAAGTTTTAATTTAAACCTAGTTGCTCTTCTAATTTTTTCTGGCAGGTTCGGAATTTTTTCATGCAGATTTGGAAAACTTTTCTTATAGTTATTAATAAAAAGATTAGCTCTTTCCACATAATTTGGCGCAAACTTTTTATCAAGGATTAATAAAGCCTCACAAATTGATAGATAGCATTTGTAACCCCAAAATATCTTAATTTTTTCTTGTTCTTTATTGTATTCTTTATTTAAACCTAAAAGCATGGTATGTAGTTTATTAAGTAAATTTCTTAAGCCTTCTGACAAAGGAATTTCTTCTGGTTTTATTTGAGGGATTCTATCTAAGACCGTTTTGTCTCCATAAATTATTTTACTTCTATATTTTAATTCATAATACCTTTGAGTTTTCATTAATTTGCTTAATTTATTATATGGAATACATCTAACATCTATATGAAAAAATTTCTTAGAGTCGTATTCTTGCTCTGGAAAATAAGCTATTTCTAATCCTTCTACTCCAATTTCTTTTGACGCATTCATAGAAATTTTATTTAATTCTTTATCATCAAGTTTTTTTTCTGTTATAATATAAAAATCAAAATCATTGTAAGGTATTGGCTTTTTGTTAATAAATTGTATGCTTCCCTCCCCTTTACCAAATCCTCCAAATAAAATTACGGAAATTAACTTATTGTTCATTGCTTCAACATCTTTAAGAAAACTAGAGACAATTTTTTGTAAGTAGTATTTTTCAATAAAATCATCAATTTTTTCTCCATATACAGTGTATTTGCTCATTTTATTTTAAGATTATAAAGAGGTTTAAAAGGTTATATCTTGTTTAGTAAATATTAAAAATTTTAATATTAATAGAGATTTACAAATAATATATCTTACTAGGATTTTATCAATCTATTTTGATAATTCTTGTTAACAAGAGATAATTAAACCGACTAGCTATCAAGTGAATTGCATTACATATTATATCGAGTATTAATAATTAAAAAAGATTATATTTTTATTTTTTTTATGACACACAAAACCAAAAAGCTTTATAAAGGCAGTATTTCTTGCTAAGTTATTAGATACAGAAACTTATAATAAGTTTTTGATAGCAGTTAGTATTTACTATCAGGCTCAAGAACCTAGTTCTTAGCTTTTTTGCTGTCAGATGATAATAAGAATTATATTATTAATAAGAAATTAAAATAGTATAAGCAACTAGTGATTAAACTTTAACTTTAAAAGCGAGTTTATTTACTAGCTTATTATTAAGCATTAATAAATTAGCAAGGATATTAATGTAATAAGATTACAGCTATTCAGAAAATTTAGCTCACTCAAATAACTTTATTAAAGATATTAATAATAAGATTAACGGAATGTATTAAAATCGCTCAACACCGTCAATAAAAATAAAAAATTATTATAATCTGATTAATCCAAAATAAGATATGTATAACCCAAGATTAAAAAGTTAATAAAATAAAGATTATCAAAATAAAAATATAATTAAGATAAGATGAGGCACGGGCACATTAGACATGGAAGTTTGCAGTTTTGGCCTAGGAAGAAAGCCAGCAAAATTTTACCTAGAGTTAATTGGAATTCTATTTCTGTAAAGTATATAGGATTACTAGGATTTATAGGATATAAAGTAGGGATGGCTTCTGCTTATGTTAAAGATAATACTCCTAATTCTTTAACAAAAGGAAAAAAAATTACAATACCTGTTACAATAATGGAGTTTCCAACAATAAAAATTTTGTCAGTTAGATTTTATAAGGACAATAAATTGATAGGAGAGATTTTAAATCAAAATTTGGATAAAGAATTAAAAAGGAAAATTAAACTTTATAAAAAAATAAAACCAGTTAATTTTTATGAGGATAAAGAAAAATACAATGACCTTAGAGTTGTTATTTATTCTCAAGTTAAAAAAACAGGGATTAAAAAAACTCCTGATATCGTTGAAATAGGTCTTTCTGGAACAATTGAAGAAAAATTAAATTTTGTTAAAGATAATATAAGTAAAGAAATTACAATTAATAATTTTTTAAATAAGGAATTTTTAAAACAGGGTTTGGTTGATGTTAGAGGTGTAACAAAAGGAAAGGGATTTCAAGGATCAACCAAGAGATTTGGATTAAATTTGCAGGCGCATAAAACTGAAAAAGGGATAAGAGGGCCTGGCTCTGGAGGTCCATGGCATCCCGCACGAGTTGAGTTTACACAACCAATGGCTGGCCAAATGGGTTATTTTACTAGAGTTATTTATAACAATAAGATTATTTTTATTGGAAGCATTAAAGAAGAAGATATTAACTTTAAAGAGGGTTTTAAAAATTTTGGAAAAATAAAAAATGATTATGCTTTAATTTATGGGAGTGTTCAAGGCCCTGCAAAAAGGCAATTAATAATAACTGTTTCATCAAGGCCCTCAAAAAATCAAATTAAAAAAAATTATGAGTTTTTGGAGTTGAGATGAAAATGGAAAATAAAAATGAAATAGATTGGGTAACAGCAAGGGAATATGGCTCAAAAATTCTCACTAAAGCAAAATCTGATTTAGAAAGTAGACTCCCTAAATTAAAATTAATAAAACCTTCAATTGGTATAAAAGAAAGATCTCCTATACTATGTTTTAATTATGTTTCTAAATATGATAATAAAATTATTTCTGAAAATGAAAACGATGAACTAAAAGAAAAACTTCAAGAGATTGCTAAATTAGTTAATCAGGTTGCAGAAGAAAATAATCTTACAGTTTATGAAATATGTGACAGAATCGGTAATTATCCTCAAGGTTTTATTGAATATCAGCTTAGCCCAAACTATCAAGAATTTGCAATAAAAAAATGAAACTTACAATTTTAAACATTAACGGAGAGAAAATAAAAGAAATAGAAACAGAATTATTTGAAGAACCAATAAGAGAAGATATTATTTTTAAGGTAGTTGAAGCTGAAAGAATGAATAATAGAGCAGAACACCCTTACTCAACAAAAGATTATGCTGGAATGAATAGAAGTGCGTCTGGAAATGTCAGGCATAAAAGGCATTCGTGGAAATCTGACAGAGGTCGTGGTTTAAGCAGAATACCAAAAAAAGCGTTTTGGAGAAGAGGAACTCAGTTTTCTTGGGAAGGAGCAATAGTGCCTTTTGCTAGAGGAGGTAGAAGAGCTCATCCTCCTAAAGGACTTTATAAAATAAGAAAAATAAATAAAAAAGAGTTAAGAAAAGCATTATTATCATCATTAAGTTATATTTCTAAAATCGAAGAGCTAAAGAAAAAATATACCTCTTTAAATAATCTTGACAAAATTAATAAATTGCCATTAGTTGTTGAAAATAAAATTTTCCATCTAAAAACAAAAGAATTTTTTGAAAGTTTAAAAAGAATTTTGGGCGAGTTATATGGAATATCTATACAAAAAAATACAGTTAGAGCTGGAATTGGAAAAATGAGAGGCAGGAAATATAAAAAAAATGCTGGATTGTTGTTTATTGTAGGTAATGATGAAGACAAGAAAATTAAAGGAATTGAAACTGTTAAAGTCAAAAAATTAAAAATAAAAGATTTAGCTGAAAATGGAGCAAGATTAACTTTGTTTAGCGAAAAAGCAATTAAAGAGCTTGAAGATTTTTTTAAAAAAGACAATAAGAAATAAAGAATCAAAAATGATAATTAAAAGATTAATAAATTCAGATAATATGGAAATTAAATTTAGTAACAGATTAAATAATATCAAAGAAAAGTACGGCAAGAGCTGTCTACTTAATCTTTATGATATTAAAACAAATATAAAATCTGTAAATATGAAGAAAAATGGATAGTATAATGAGCTGGAAAGAATTTAGATCAAAATGCAGTGAAATTAGCTATGCTATAAATAGAGGAGACTATATCGAGGCGGTAATAATTAATGATGCCATATATTCTAGAGAATTTATAAAATATAGTATATTAATTCAGGCCAAAAAACAGTTAATAGAGCGCAAATCTGAATTAGAATTAAAATTTGGAGAAGTTTATTGCATAAAACTAAAGGAAATTAATAGAGGAATAAACATCATCAAAAAAAGTTTAGAAAATTTATCAAAAATTAAAATAAAATTGGAGGATATAAAAGAAAATGCTTAAACTAGTTACCTCTGAAAAAGCAGTCAGGTTAATTGAACTTAATAATACTTTGATTTTTAAGACAGATATGAGAAAAGATAAAAATGAAATTAAAAAGGAAATTGAAAATACTTTTAATGTTAAGATAGACAAAATCAACAGCTTAATAAGAAAAAATGAGAAGTATGTTTATGCTAAATTAAATGCAAAAAATCCTGCAATTGATGTTGCGACTAGTGTGGGGATGATATAAGATGGAAAGTAATATTATATTAAGAGATTTAAGAGGAATAAAAGATCTAGAAAAAAAGATAGTTAAACCTTATCTAAATAAAGATTTTAAAATATTAGAATTAAGTAAAATCCCTAGGTTACCTAATCTTAAATTAAAAGTATCTAGATTTAATAGAAAGAAGATCCATATTGAAGTTTTTGATAAAAATTACGATCCAGTTGAATTTAAAGGATATATTAATTTGAATAAATCTGACGAATATTATACTTATTTTAATAAATTATTAGAGGAAGTAAAATTATAAAATGGGAAAAAATTTATTCTCGCAAGCAAGAGGAAAAGGAAGTTTAACATATAGAGTTAGGCCAATAGCTTATAGATATAAGATTAGCTATCCTAGTTTAAATGTAGAAGGCACTGGAAAAGTTATTAGATTAATTAATTCTCTTGGACATACAGCTCCTCTTGCTGAAATTGAAGTTGTTGATGTTAATAATATTAATTTTAAAGAAGAAAAAGTTGGAGAACTAGATAAAAAAGAGCCTGATAATAAAAATAAGCAGCAAGATAGTGAGCTTTCAGAAGCTTCTGAATTTCAAACTAATAAAACTGATAAATTATTACTAACAAAAAACAAAAAAATAAGATTTTTCGTGCCTGCTGTTGATGGGATTTATGAGGGCAAAGAAATTTATATCGGAAAAAGGCCTGAAAACAGGATTTCTGAAAATGGAGATATTTTAAAAATAAAAGATATTAAGCAAGGCACTAAAGTCTTTAATATTGAGGCTGTTCCTGGTAATGGTGGAAAGTATTTTAGAAGTTCTGGAAGTTTTGGAATTATAGCAACAAAAGACGATAAAGTTGAGATACAGGTTAAAAGAAGAAAGATAAAATTGAATGAAAATTGCAGAGCAATTATAGGTGTTGCTGGAGGAGATGGCAGGATAATGAAGCCTTTTGTTAAAGCTGGTAAGAAATATTATAAAATGAAGTCTGTAGGAAGAAAATGGCATAGAACTTCTGCAGTAAAAATGAATATTGTAGACCACCCTTTTGGAAGCGGTAGAGGAAAAAGAATTAAAAGCAAAATAGCAAAAAGAAATGCTCCTCCAGGAGCAAAAGTTGGCCATATAAGGCCTAGAAAGACTGGCAGGGGAAAGAAATTTTAATTTAATAAATTATAAACATAAAATTAAATAATAAAAATGGAAAAAACAAAAATTCAAAAAAAAATTGAGAATATTGTTACAAATGGATTAGGATATAGATCTCAAGAAGATATTAAGATGAAAGAACTTATAGATAAAACTGGACCGTATGACATACCAGAACAATTACAACTTGAATTTTGTAGAATGGAATATGATGCTACAATATCTAATCTAGAAAAAGATTATTTTAGAAAATGTAGACTCATTATATTAGCAGATCTTACTTCTAAGGTTATTAAAGAAGGAAGAGAATTACTAAAATCAGAATAATAAAATGGCAAAAAAATTAGAACAATTAACTGGAAATGAAGATAATAATATGAAAGAAGGAGTCGCACAAATTTATATTGGAACAGAAAGTAATAATGAATTTTATCAGCTTGCAATTAATAATATAGTAGGAGATTTAGTATATTTTAATGATATATCAAAAAAAACGCAAGACTTTTTAGGTATAACTTTAGATGAAATCCGTGAACTAAGAGAAGCTTTACTGTTTCCTGGTCTAGCAGTATATAGATTAATAAAAGCAGGCAAGATAAAACGATATGATATTAAAAATGGAAGTTATTTTGATAAAAAAAATAAAACACTTATAACTGTTGAAAAAGTAGACTCAGAAATTGAGGTGGAATTAATAAATATTATACATCACGGATTAATTAAATCATAAAAATAATTAAAATGCCAGAACAAAAATTTGAGATAAAGAAAAAAGAATTTACATATAGAGGTAATTCTCTTGAAGAGTTAAAAAAAATGGACATTAGAGAGTTCGCAAAATTATTGAAAAGCAATGAAAGAAGGACTGTCTTAAGACAGTACGACAAGATACAAAAATTTGTTATGAGATGTGATAAGAAAATAGAGAATAAAAAACTTATAAGAACTCATTTAAGAAGTATTATTATTGTCCCTCAATTAATAGGAATGAAAATAAATATTCATAATGGTAAGACTTTTGTTCCTATTATTATCGAAAAAGAAATGTTGGGCCATAGATTAGGAGAATTTTCGGTTACTAGATCTAAAGTTAAACACGGTGCAGCTGGAATTGGAGCCACAAGGTCTAGCGCATCTAAAGCTGTAAAATAAAATGGAAGAAAAATTAGATAGTAAAACTAAAGAAAGTATAAGGAAAAGTTTTAAAGAAGAAAAAATTAGTAATAATAATTATAACAATGCTAGGCAAGTAACTGAAGTTCAATATGATAAAGGCGGTAAGTTAGATATTAATAAAAAATCTGCCGTTAGTGAGAGTAAAAAAATAATAGCGGATAAAAATAAAAACCGTGCTTCTATTAATAAGCAAGAATTAAAAAAAGAATCAAAATCAGATAAAAAAATCTCTAGAGGAAAAAAGACTGAAGCTATTGTCAAAGGCGAGGATTTGAGAATTTCTACAAAACAGGCCGTCGCTGTATGTAATTTTATCAGAAATAAAGAAGTTGATAATGCTATTAAAAATCTTGAACAAGTTAAAAGTTTTAAAAAACCAGTTCCGATGAAAGGAGAAATACCACATAAAAAAGGAGTTAGTATAGCTTCGGGAAGAGGAAGATATCCTATAAATGCAGTAAATGAATTCTTAAGATTATTAAAAAGTTTAAGAGCGAATGCAGTTTATAATGAAATGGAATTAGAAAAATTTAAAATTTTTTGCATGGCTAATATTGCCTCTAAACCAACTAAAAGATTTGGAAAAGGTAGATTTAAGAGAAGTCATGTACAGATTAAATTAATACCTTCTGTTGGGGGGAAATAAAATGGCAGAAAAATTAGAACAATTAACTGGAAATGATTCAAATGAATCTATTACTAAAATTTATATCGGAACAATAAATAAAAGATATTTTATTCAAATGGTATATGATAATCATATTAGTGAACTACAATATTTGGATTCAAAACTAATTAAAAATGGATTAAATACATCGAATGAAAACGAAAAAGCTTTAATAGAACACATAGGTCAGGGCTTTGCATTATTAATTTATAAGAACATTTTCAAAGATTATGAAATTAAAAATGGATTTTGTATTGATAAAAAAACAGGACAAAACATTCAAGTTGAAAAATTATCTCCTGAAATAGAACTTGATTTAAGAGGAGAAATAAGAATTTCTTTAATGAAATTATATGGAAAAAATAATTAAAATGAAAGAACAAAAAATTAAAACAATAATACCAAAAAGCGAATCTGAACTTGAATCTTGCGTATCTGGAGATTTAGTTAAAGTTAAAATAATTGATTCATTACCAGAGTTTCATGTTTATCTAAAAATTAATGATTATGATATATTTATTTCACAGAATAAAATCGAAAAAGGTAAAATAAATTGTTGGTACTCTCAAAGGAAATTTCTTCAATTTGATGAAAATCACGGAGCGATATTTAATAGTTTCTTTAGTAATTTTTTATTAATAAGTAATCAGTATAAAGACTGCAAAGACTTTGTCGAACTATTGAAAAAAGCTGAAAAATGGGAGGATAATTAAGATGGTAGAAAATCTTAAGACGATAGAAGTTGAAAAAATTAAATTAGAAGGCATTGTTGAATTAGTTGAACCACTAAGTGAAGATTGGCATAAAAAATATAGAGAGGGTTATGATGAAAAATTTTACAAAATTAAATTTATATATCAAAATCCTTTTGATGAAAGCGATCCGATGATAGTAGAGGATTGGCCAATAAGTGAAGAATATGCTAAAACATTAATAATTGGAAATAAAATTGAGAGTGATTTTGTTTTATATCAAGGAAATATCTACGATAAATACACTATTTCAAGTGGTCATAATGAAATAGATGTTTTAAGAGGCATTTCAAAGAACTCTGAACCACTTATAGAATGTTTAGAAGCAATAATTAAAAATAATAGAATATAATAAAAATGCCAGAACAAAAAACTGAAACAAAAATAGAATGTAATGATTTCGCATGTCCAAAACATGGAAGTATTAGTCTTAGAGGCAGAAGTTTTTATGGGAACGTAAGAAAGAAATTCCCAAAAAGAGTTGTAATTGAATTTGAAAGAACGATTTTTGTCAGAAAATATGAAAGATATGCCAAAAGAAAAACAAAACTCCATGCGAGACTTCCTGATTGCATGTCAAAAGAAATCAATATTGGAGATTATATTGAGATTAAAGAATGCAGGCCAATAAGTAAAATAATTCATTTTATTGTTGTTGGGAAAATAAATAAGGAAAAATCAGGAGAAGAAAATAAAAAATGAAAAACGTAAAGGAGAATAAAAATGGTATATGAAATAGATGAAACAAAAATAAGAGAAGGACTTGAAGAATTATTAAAAGTTAGTTTAAATGATATTTTTTGTGGACAGGTAGATTATATTGATAATAGAGATATTGTTCTCTTAGGTAAAAATCTAAGTAAATATAAAAAAATAAAAGCATTTGATCTGGCATATAGCGTTGATGTAGATAAATACGATTCAGAACTAAAAAAACTTTTTTTTAAAGGTATAAGAGGAGAGGAAAAATGAAAGGCGTCGCAGCAAAAATAACTAGAGGGTTGAATTTAGGAAGTATGGTTTTAGCCAGTGATAATAGCGGAGCAAATATTGTAAGAATAGTTAGTGTTAAAGGTGGAAAGACAAGAAGAGGCAGGCAACAATATGCTAAAGTCGGGGATTGGGTTAAAGTATCTGTAAGAAAAGGAAATCATGAAATGATTGGGGAGGTTTTTGATGCAGTTGTAGTAAGACAGAGAAAACCCTACAGAAGAAAAACTGGAGAAAGAGTCGCATTTACAGATAATGCTGTTGTTTTATTAAAAGATGAAAAGGGAAATACAAAAGGCACTCAGATTAAAGGACCAATTGCTAAAGAATCTGCAGACAGATATCCATTCGTAACTAAAATTGCTAAATTTGTTTTATAAGATGAAAGACGTAAAAAAAATGTTGATAGGAGAACTAGAATCCTGTATTAAAACATTAGAGTCGTATATCAATGATGAAGGAGTAATTATAATTACTCCGTCAATAATTGTTGATGATGGACATGATCAAAATCTTAGTAAAAGAACAGGAAAAGTTTCTTATTGGGAATTAGAAGAAACAGACAAGGCATTTACTAATTATTGTTCTGGTTTAATGGGGTTGTCTTTTAATCCAAGGCTTTATGCAGAAAGATATTCAGATTTAAGAAATAAATGTGATGAAATTTTTGAGGAAAGAAAAAGATGAAAAATAATAATGAAATTAATCATTTAATGATAAGAGAATTAAATAATCTTATGGATTATTCTAATAAGATAAATAATCTAGCTAAAAAAGTATTTATAAGTGAAAGATTAGGAAAATATTTAGAAGAATTATGTATTATAAATTTTATATCAATAGAATCAGCTGTTTTTGCTCAACAAAAGGATATTGAACATACTGGAAAAAGCCTTGCTGATGGTATATTAAGCTTGAATAGAATAGCTTCTCTTTATTTTAATCCTGATTTTTTAACAAAAGGAATTCCTGATTACTATCAATCTTTATTTGATTTAGCTAAAGAAAGATATAAAGAAAATCTTGATAAATATGAAAAAATATTGGAGTCTTTAAGATGAACATGGAAGATTTAATTAATGACGCGAGAACAGAAAACTGGAAATCTGTAGATGAAAAAATTCCTAAGTTATGCAATGATATTAAAGTTCAAAATATAGCTTTAAAATTATTAGCAGATAAAGATGGAAATGTTAGAGATTTAGGAGCAAGCATTTTAGAGAAAGCAAGAATTGATTCAGCTAGATTTTCAAGAATGAGAGTTCCTTTGGTAATGGTTATGAGGAACGATAATAATATTTATGCTAAATATCGCGCTGCCTTTGCATTGGCTAATCATGAACCTAGAGAATATACGCAAGAAGTTTTAGAATTAATTAAACAGGCATCAAAAAACAAAGAAGTTGGTGCAATCGCTAATAATTATTTAGGAAAGTTAGAAAAATGAAAAAATTTTTTAGTGTTAGATGGAAAGCAAGCAAACAACCTAGAAAACAAAGGAAGTATAGATATAATGCTAGTTTGCATATTAGGAGAAAAATGATGAGCGTTAATTTAAGCAAAGAATTGAGAAAAAAATATGGAAAGAGAAATTTTCCTGTTGTGAAAGGAGATGATGTAAGGATTATGAGTGGAGAATTTAAAGGCAAGACAGGCAAAGTCATGGATGTTAATCTAAAAAAATTAAAAGCAATGATAGAAGGAATCCACAGAACCAAAAAAGACGGAACAAAAATTAGTGTTAAATTTGACCCATCAAAATTACAGATTAAAGAACTAAATTTTGATGATAAAAAAAGAAATGAGGCATTAGAAAGAAAGAATATTGGTATTAATCAAAATATATCAAGCCCGAAGACCAGTAAGCAACAAACTTCAAAAGATCAATCAAGCAATAAAAATAAAATTAAATAATAAGAAAATGTATCTTAAAAGACAAAATATTGGGAAATTTTGGCCGGTTACAAGAAAAGGAACAAAGTATTTAGCTGTAAGTACGCACGACCAAAAAAATTCTATTCCATTGATAATAGTAGTAAGAGATCTTTTAAAATTAGTTAGAACTAAAAAAGAATTAAAACATATATTAAAAGAAAAAAAGATTAAAATTAATGGAATTGTTATTACAGAAACAAATTATCCGCTTAGATTATTTGATGTTCTTTTATTAGATGATAAACATTACAGGATTAATTTATCTAATCATAAAAAGATAATTCTAGACGAGATTTCTAGCAATTTTAATAAAAAGACTATAAAAATTATTGGAAAAAAGATAATTAAAGGAAATATAGTTCAGCTAAATCTAAGCGACGGAAGAAATATTATTTATAATGAGAAAGTTAAAGTTGGCGATTCTGTAGTTTTTAATTTTAATGATAGGAAAATTGAGAAGATAATTAAAATGGAAGTTGGGAAAATCGGATTTATTATTAAAGGCAAACATATAGGCAGAAAAGGAAAAATTGATGATATTATTGAAAGAGGAGGCAAAAAACTTGCAAAAATTAACATCGGCGAAAAGATAAACGTTTGGGTTAAAAATGTAATTGCAATGGAGGAGATTTAAAATGGAACTAATTCAAGGCCATAAAATTGTGGATAATAAAAAGCATAGAAAAATAAAACTAGTTAAACTTGAGACAGAAGCTCAAAATATTGACAACAAAAAATTACCAAAGAAAAAAAATGAAAATAAAATGCAGAATAAAATGAGAGACGTAGAAATAGAAAAATTAGTTTTGCATTGCGGCGGTATAGATGATAAACTGGAAAAATCTGTGAAGTTATTAAAAAAAATAACCAATAAAAAAATTTATATTAAAAAATCTACTAAAAGATTTCCTGAATTTGGAATTAGCCCGGGAAAACAAAGCGGATGCAAGGTCACAATTCGTGATAAAGATAAAATATCTGAACTGTTAAAAAGATTTTTTTCTGCTTTAGACAACACAATAAAAAGACAGCAAATAACAGAAAATCAGTTTTGTTTTGGCATCAAAGAATATATTGAAATTCCTGGAATGGAATATGAAAGAGACATTGGTATTATAGGTTTTGAGATAAGAATTGTTTTTAAAAGAAAAGGAAAAAGCGTTAAATTTAAAAAAATTAAGCGTGGAAAATTGCCTAAAAGGCAGTTTGTCAGCAAGGAAGAAATTGCTGATTTTTTAATTAAAAATTTTGGAGTTGAAATTGTATAATGATATTAAATCAAATAGTTAGAGATGTAAGACTTGGCGAACTGTATAAATTGATAATTGATAATGATGTAAAGGTTGGAGATAGATTTAGAGTTGATAAAAGGGGTTCTGTCCCTTGTATTACTGAGGAAATCGTATTTGATGTTACACCTGGACGTTGTATTGACACGTTAGTTTATTTTCTTAGTGGTAAAAATGTTTGCAGTAAACTAGTTGGAGAATTTAGATATATGGGATTAGATGGTTACTGTTTTGATGTAGACGCTCACGAAAAGGGTTCTAAAGATTACCATAAATTATTGGAGGAAATAAAATGACGGCAAGTGATTGGAGAAAGATGTTGAAACAGCTTGCAAGAAAGCCCGCAATTAGAGCTAGGTATATAAAACATAATAAACCAAAAGAAAGGGGTGTGGGAATAGCCAAGAAAAAATGTGAAAGATGCGGAAGATTCGGCGCAATGATAAATTCTTATGGATTAAATTTATGCAGGCATTGCTTTAGAGAAATTGCCGGGGAATTAGGATTTAAAAAATATAGTTAAGGAAAATGGAATCTAAATTATATAACAAAGAAATAGAAATTTTAGAAGATTTAGAAATGTATAGAAACACAATTAGCAAAAGTTGGCATATCAAAGAAGATTTAGAAAATATGAAACAAAAATATTTGGAATTAAAAAGTTTGGCCAGAGAAAATAAAAAATTGGAGACTCCAATAGCAAGACGTGGAGAAATTATTAATAAATTAGAATCAAAAACAGAATCGGAGTAAAAATGGATCAAGATATTGTAGCTAATGGATTGAATGAGATAATGAATGCTAAGAGAGCAAAAAAAACAGAGTTAAATATAAAAAAGCATTCAAAATTACTTAGGAATATATTGGATATAGCAAAAGAATCTGGATATTTAGATTATAAAATTCAAGATAATGAATTAAAAGTTAAAATAAAAAATTTAAATGTTATTAGGGTAATTAAACCTAGATATACAGTTTCTGTAAAAAAAATAAATTTTTATGCAAGAAGATTTTTGCCAGCCAAGAATTTTGGGTTTATTCTAGTTTCTACTAATAAAGGATTGGTTAAACACAATGAAGCAGAGGAACAAAATTTAGGGGGGTGCTTAATAGCATATATGTATTAATGAACAAAGCTAGAAGTTTTTTTGAGGGCAACGAAGTTAAATCAGAGAAAAACGAGGATAGTTCTAACTCTCAAATAAAATCTATTAAGGTTAATAAAATTGAAAAAAAAGATGCCAAGGAATTATATGAAGAAATACAAATACCAAATGAAATTTCTGCTGAAATTAGAGAAGGATTTCTGATTCTTAAAAAAAATGATAAAGAAGTGAAAAGAAAGTTAAACGATTTAATTAATTTTAAAATAATAGAAAATAAGATAATTATAAGTTCTGAAAAAAATAGAAGAATTGAAAAAAGACTTTTTGGAACTTTTTCAGCTCATATTAAGAATATGATTAATGGATTAACAAAAGGATTTATTTACAAACTGCAGATAGCAAATGTTCATTTTCCAATGAATGTTATTTATAATAAAGAAAAAAATGAGATTATTGTTAAAAACTTTTTAGGGGAAAAAAAAGACAGAATAATAAAACTAGTTCCTGAAGTTGAGGTTAAGATAGATAAGGATATTATAGAATTAAAGGGATTTGATATTGAAAAAACTGGCCATGTAGCAACTAATATTGAAAAAGGAACTAGGGTAAGAAATAAAGATAGAAGGATATATCAGGATGGAATTTTCATAATCGAGAAACCAGGGAGGGTTTATTTATGACTATAGAAAATAAATTTGAAGTTAGAAGAAATGAATTTTTAGATCTAGATTTTTTGAAAGAAGGCGATATTTTAGATATAGAAAATGAGAAGATGGAACTAATTACTTATATATTTAGAAATAGGATTTGTACAGCAAAAGAATTAGATGGAAATATTTATGAAATAAGTTATAAAATTAAAAATGGAGCCGTATATATTAATGATCAACAACCAAAAATAAAGATTTCTGAAAATAATAATGATTCGTACCTTTTTTATTATTGTAAATTAATAAATGCTGGACTTATGAATTAAAAATGCCCAAAAAACCAATATTTAGAGTAGTTGATTCTCATAAATACTCAAAATTAGGATTAAGGAGAAAGAAAAAAGTAGTTTATAGGAGACCTAGGGGTGGTGAGAACAAGATTAGATTAAATATGAAGGGGAAACTTAGGAAAGTCAAGGTTGGATTTAAAAACAATAGAAAGGAAAGAGGATTAATTAAAAAAAATGGCTTTAAAAAAATTCCTGTTTTAATTTATAATGTTGGAGATTTAAAAAAAATTAAAGAGAATAATATTGGAATAATCACGAATATAGGAAACAAGAAAAAAAAAGAGATTTCTGAATATGTTTTGAAAAATAAAGAAAATAAAATTTATTTATTAAATCTTAATCCTAAGAAATTTTTAAAGAATATGGAAAATAAAATGAGAAAGACGAAGGAAGGGAAAGATACGAGAGAGAAAAAGAAAGAGTTTAGAGAAAATGAGATAAAAGCAAAAGAACAAAAAACTGAGGAAAAGAAAGAAGGAAAAATAGAAAAAAACACTGAAAAATTAGAGGAGAAATTAGAGAATGAAAATAAAGAAAAAACTGAATTAAATGTAAATGAAATGGAGATTAAAGATGAATGATATTATGAATTTTGGGGAATTAAGAGCGACTGGTATTAAGTATAGTCTGGCTATTTTAAGAGAAGACTATAAAGAAGCTTTGAAATTTAATCAGCTAATTTACGAATCAGTATATACTAGATATCAAGAGCTATTAGATAAAAGAAAAAAAGGTTTAGATGATGAAGAAAAATTAATGCTCAACGATTTTATTAATTTGGTGGTTAGTACTTTAGAAGTTATGGCAACAAATGGAGAAACAATTAAAGAAAGAATTAAATTTACAAAAAACAAAAAATGAACCTCAATAATAAGAAAATCCTTGCAGCAAAGGTTTTAGGAGTTGGAAAAAACAGAATAGTTTTCAATCAGTCAAATTTGGCTGAGATAAAGGAAGCTATTACAAGACAGGATATAAAAACATTATATCAGGAAAATATAATAAAGATTAAATTAGTTAAAGGGAGAAGAAAGGTGAGACGAAGAAAAACGAAAAGAGGTTATGGAAAAATTAAGATGAAGATTAAAAATAGAAAGCAAGAATATGTGAAAATAACTAGAAAATTAAGAGAATATATAATTGGATTAAGAAATATTGGGGCAATTAATAGAGAATTATATTATGAGTTAAGAAAAAAAATAAAAACGAGAGAGTTTAAAAGCAAGTCTAATCTTAGAGACTATTTAATCAGCCTTGGAATCAGAGCAGATAATTTTATTCAAGGTAAAACTGAAAAAGGAGCTGAAAAAAAGACTAAAATGGTTAATAAAAAATTAAAAAAAACATAAAAAATGGAAATTAAGAAATTTACAAAATATAAACAAGAAATAGATTGGGGGAAAGTAGATAAATTTGTTGATAAAAAAATAAATGATTTAGACGTTTATCTAAAAGAAGAAACAAACTGTCTAGATTTAATAGAACCTTCTTGCGAAGTTCAAATTTATCCTTCAAGAATATATTTGAGATTTTTGCCAAAAGGAATTCTTAAACCTAAGTCGACTACGGGAATTGATTTAACCTCTGATCAAGAAAAAGAATTAAAAGATAATTTAGAAGATATATCTAATATTGTTCAACAAACTGCGGATAAATTTGGTTTCAGGGTTTATGGTGGACATCTAGGCGGTCATAATGATTATGAATATGAAATAGGATATTACACATTTAAACCAGATTATCAAGAATTTATAAAATGAAACTAAAGATTTTGAAAATCTTTAAGCAAACCAAAACTTTAAAATGAAACATCCAAGAAAATTGTATAAAAGACGAAGAAGAGAAAGCAAGACAAATTATAGAAAAAGATTAGTTTTGCTTAAATCCAATTCTCCTAGACTGGTTGTTAGAAAAACCAATAAATATATAATTTTGCAGATTGTTGAAAGTGAACAAGCGCAAGATAAAGTTTTAAAAACGACAACAACTAAAGAACTTCTGAAATTTGGATGGCCCAAAGAGAAAATCGGAAGTTTAAAGTCATTAACAGCAGGTTATTTAGCCGGATTATTAATAGGAAAAAAAATAAAAATCAAAAAGGCCATTTTAGATTCTGGATTAACTCCTAATACGAAGGGCTCAAGAGTTTATGCTGTAGTTAAAGGAGCTAGAGACTCTGGATTAAATATCCCTTGTAATGAGAAAGTTTTTCCTGACAATGAAAAAATTCAAAGATATGATTTTTTTGATAAAGTTAAAAATGAAATTGAGAAGGTAAAATAAGGGTAATGATGGATAAAACTGAAGCAGGAGAAAGATGTAAGAAACATTTAACTAAGATGTTAGGTAGTACTATTGATGAATATAAATTAACTTGCTGGCCACATAAAAAAACAATTCAAATTTATGATATAGAGCTATTTAATGATATAGCCAGGAAAAATAAAATTAGTGAATTGAATAAACTTGGAGGATTGCATTACTTTATTGATATTCCAAATAACGATAATCCTTGTGACATTTGGATAATTGCTTTAGATGAAGGATTAGGAAAAAAACTTTTAAATAAATATGGAAATGAATATAATCTATTAGAATAAAAATGGCAAAACAAATTGGAATTAAAAAAAGAAGAACAGAGAGAACTAAAGATTTTAAAAAAATTAAAGAAGATCGAGCAATAGAACAAAAAATTAGAAATTTAGAAGAATGGAAACCAAAAACAAAGCTTGGCAAACTTGTGAAGGAAGGAAAAATTAAAGAAATTGATGAGGCATTAAAATATAAAATCATGGAATCAGAGATAGTAGATTCTTTATTGAACTTAAAATCAGAAATTCTTAATATAGGGCAGGCAAAAGGGAAATTTGGCGGTGGAAAGAGAAGAGCTTGGAGACAAACTCAAAGAAAAACCGCTGAAGGGAATATTCCAACATTTTCATGTACTTGTGTTGTAGGAAGTGGTGATTATATTGGTCTTGGATATGGGAAAGCAAAAGAAACTTTGCCGGCAAATGCAAAAGCATTAAGAAAAGCTAAACTTAGCCTTATAAAAATTAAAAGGGCTTGCGGTAGTTTTGATTGTACGTGCGGAGAACCACATACAGTCCCGTTTGTTGTTGAGGGAAAATGCGGGAGTTGTAGAGTTAGGTTAATTCCGGCTCCGCAGGGTACTGGATTAGTAATTAGCGATGAGCTAAAGAAAATTTTAAAAATATGCGGGATAAGAGATGTTTATAGCTATACAGATGGACAGAAAAGAACAACAATAAATTTGGCAAAGGCTTGTATAGACGCTTTAAGGAAAACTATGGAGATGTAAGATGATAGAAAACATATTATATATTTGGTTAGAAGAAATAAACGACGATTTAAAAATTTTAGAAGCTTATATAAATGGAAAAAGAATAAATGAAATTAAAAATAGGGTTACATTAGATAATGAAAATCAACCTAAAATAATCAATGAGGGATTTGTAAATAATAAAGAAGCAGTTTTAACTCAAATTAGATTAGATTATGATATAGAGTGTCTAGATTTGTATTCTTATAATACCGATAAAATAAAAAAAGATATTATGATTTAATTGACCGAATAAAATTTAGTAATAAATAATTTAAATAAAATGGAAGAAAAAAAATTCATAAAATTGAAGAAAGAAGAATTTGGAATTAAAGAATATATTAAAAGAGATTTAGGAAGAGGTAAGATTAGTAAGTTGGATATTGAATATACGCCAGTTGGAGAGAAGATAATTATTTCAACTAGCAAACCTGGTTTAGTTATAGGTAGAGGCGGAGGGAAAATTGAAGATTTAACAGAAGTTTTGAGGAAAAGATTTAAACTTGAAAACCCGCATATTGAAATAAAAGAAATTAAAAATCCTCTGTTTGACGCGCAAACTGTTGCTGACGAGATTGCCCTTACTCTAGAAAGAATAGGTAATTTGAAGTTTAAAGTAACTGCTTATAGAAAACTGCAAGAAGTAATTGCTGCTGGAGCTTTAGGATGCGAAATAAGGTTAAGTGGAAAATTGCCTAGTGATAGAGCTAAATCGTGGAGATTTTCTGAAGGCTATTTAAAAAAAGCAGGAGATTCAACAAAAGAAGTTGATAGAGCCCAGTCAACAGCACTAACAAAAAGCGGAGTTATAGGAGTGAAGGTTGCTATTATGCCTCCATGGGCTAGAATTTATGATAAAATTGAAATTAATGAATTGGTAAGACAGAGAATTAAAGAAGGCATTCAAAAAAAAGAAAAGCCCGAAGAGAAAGTTAAAAACAAAGACGGCGAAAAGAAAAAAGAGAAAGGCAAGAATAAAGCTACAAAAAAAATGAAGAAAAAAGAAATCAATGAAGTTCCTGAAGAAATTATTGATACAAAAATAAAAGAGCAATAAATTTTTAAAATGGCTATATTAAAA
>CAYIJD010000009.1:0-18443 GCA_964363655.1 Candidatus Woesearchaeota archaeon
CTATTAAAGAAAAAGTTGAGTTTATTCTTTTTACAGGAGATCTTTTTGATACAGCTTTTCCTTCAATTGAAGTCTTAAAAGAAACTTTTACAGAATTCAGGAAATTAAAAGAAGAAGGAATAAAATCCTATTTAATTGCAGGCAGTCATGATTATTCTGTTTCTGGAAAAACTTTTTTAGATGTTTTAGAAAAAGCAGGACTTTGTGAAATTTGCAAGTATGATGAAAAAGAGCAAGAAGTTATATTAACCCCTATAATTTATAAAACTTTTCATATTTATGGATATCCTGGAAAAAAATCTGGGCTGGAAATTCCAAGTTTAAGAAAAATAAAGATTAATGAGCCTTATGAGAGCAATTTTAGAATATTAATGCTTCATACAGCAGTAACAGAAGCAATAAATTTACCAGAGGAAATTATTGATTCAATTTCCCTGTCAGAACTGCCAAAAGCAGATTATTATGCTTTAGGCCATATTCATACAGATTTTGAACACCAAGTCAATAATAAGCCAGTAGTTTATGGAGGGCCGACATTTCCAAATAATTTCAAGGAACTAGAAGAATTAAAATTTGGAAGATTTTATATAATTGAGGTAAACGGTTATACAAAAATAACGAAAAAAGAAATTAAAATAAAAGACGTTGCTTTATTTGAAATTGAACTGGATGACGCGCTTACTGGAACTAATAAGATAATATCAGAATTTGAAAAAGGCCTTTTAAAAGATAAAATCGTTCTTTTAAAAATTTATGGAAATTTAAAAACAGGAAAACTTTCTGATATCAATTATCAAAAAATTCAGGATTATTTAGATAATAAACAAGTTTATTCATTTTTAAAAAACACATCAAAACTTGAACAGGAAAAAACAGAATTAGAAATAGACTTTCATTCAAAAGAAGTTGGTAAAGTAGAAGAGTTTATTATTGATAAATATAAAAAAGAGAATCCATCAGAATTTAATGATCTTTTATTACAGTTAATTGATGCTTTGAATATTGAAAAACAAGAAGATGAAACAAATCTCGCATTCGAGAAAAGGCTTTTGGAGGAAACGAATAAGGTTTTGGGGGTGGAGTTGTGATTAGAAATTGACTACATCACAAAGAAAAAAATTTACGCAGCTTATGGAATAGCTCATCTTTACTTTTATCAGTTAATCTATCTATTTTTCTATCAATATAAGAAGATTCAGCGCTGAATAATTTATTTATGTCAGAAATTCTCAACGGTTTAAAACCACATCCTTTAGGATGTGTTTCGAATTTCTGAGCATCCAAAAATCCCAAAACAAACCACGCCTTTTAAAGCGTGGTAAAAATCAGAGATTTTTTGATTTTAGCATAACTAATAATTTTTAATTTATCTTCTTCTGATTCAATCAAAACATAATTTTCATGAGATGGTTTTCTTGAGGTAATTTGACACAATAAAATATCAGAATCTATTATCTTAGAAATAACAACACAGGGTCTTTTTTTATAACCTCTCTGATTAGAAAATGGGAACTTAAATAGAACTATATCTCCTACTGTAAATGACTCCATGCTTTTTCATCCTCCACACTTTCCCAATCTTTTGCCAAAGATTGCATAGATGCCTTAAACAAATCCTCATCTTCAGATAATTTCTCTCTTAACATTTCTTGAATAAATTCCTGAATATTATAATATCCTTTAAGTTTACTTATTTTTTTAGCTTTTTCAAGCATCTCATCAGATAATTTAAGACTTATTTGTCTATCCATAAAAATTTATAGGTATCTAAATATTTAAAACTTTCGTATAGATAAACTAATAAAAAACCAAATTTTCAAATTTCAACTTAGTTATTTTTTAAAAAAAGGTTTTGGAGTTGGAGTTATGAAATTATTTTGATTCTGATTTCACAACTGGTTCGATTGGTTCGACATTTTGTATATAATGTCCTGTTGAACCTCTCCAAGGCCATCCGCCAATAACTTGAGTATATTTAACTTTCACTTTTTGACCAGATTCTAAAGCTTCGTTCAATTTTGTTGCAAGTTCTTCTTTATTTTCACCATGTCTTGCTTGATTATCTATACTAAAATCCCAAACATTTGCACCTACATTTCCTCCACCTGAAACTATTCCTTCTAAAGCCATTTGTCCTTCATATGTTTTCCAAAAGAAACTTTTTTTGACATTTTATTAATCATGCCCGCCCTAGAACCAGAAGAATATTCGTAATTATTTAATCCATGACAACCACCGACACAACCACCTATAGTTGTAGCAAATGCTAACGCAACACAACTTAAAAATCCCCCGAATGTTAAGCGGCCATATTTATTTTTAAATATTCCCATATTGAAAAGAGATTATTACTATTTATAAATCTTTCGGAAGTGTAACTCCTATAAAATTAATATAAAACTCATTTAATTGTTTCAACAACAATTTGTGAAAGAAAGTTTTTAGGAAGATGTTTACTTACGAATAATAATTCTACACCTATAACATTTCCATTTTTATCAATATTTAGAATAGTATTTTTATCTATAACTTTTGCTTTATCAAACATCTCATTAGTAAGTTTAATATACATTGCATCAGCTTCTTCATCATATGTTACTTTCATAATTAGTATATAGACCCTATCAAGAACTTATATTAACTCCTGCTGGCAAAGAAATTTTAACGCTCTTCATCCACGCCTGCTTTCTTTTACTCAAATTAAATATTTTGTAACCAGTTAATTCATTTGTTTCTTTATTACGGCCCTCAAATAAATCATCAGCTATTTCATTATAATATGATGGTGTAGATTCTCCTATGAAAATTTCCAAAAGATCTGTTTCCGGATCGTAATTTAATTCTATTTTTTTATTATCCATTTTTCTTAATTTTTTGAGTATAAAATGCTGTGATAATGAATCCGTCACCGTTTAAATATCTTACTGCAATAAACAAATATGCTTTATCGTTTTTATTATACTTATAATAATATCTAGAATTTTTATCAAATTTATGCTGGAGTATTAAATCTGGTTTTTCTAATACTCTCTTTATTTCTTCTTCTTTTCCAGATAAATCAGAATGTTTTGTTGTTATATGATTCCATTGCCTTTTTGTTAGTCTGATTTTTCTTCCAGTTTTATCGACAACCACAAAGATGTAACTATTCATCTGATATTTTTATTTAAACCTCCAAACTCAAAATCTTACTAATTCCTTCCTGCATACTTACCCCATATAAAATATTAGAGCTTTCTGAGATTATAGAATCATTATGCGTTATAATTAAATATTGTCCTTGTTTCATATGTTTCTTTAATAAATAAGCTAATTTTTCAGAATTTCTTCTGTCTAAAGCAGCATCGATTTCGTCAAAAATATAAAATGGATATGGATTAAGCTCTTGAATCGCAAAAATAAGAGATAAAGCAACTAAACTCTGTTCGCCTCCGGATAAAGAAGTAACATCAAAATATTTCCCCTGCCCAACTTTAACTATTATATCTAAACCAGCATTAAAAATTTCTTTTTCATCTTGAGGTTCAAGCGTTACAACTCCTTTACTGCTTAACTGGGAAAAATTACTGGAAAATTTTTCATTAATTTGTTTTAAAGTTTCTAAAAAAGTTTTTATTTTTTTTCTATCTATCTGCGCAATTATTTTAAGGATGGTTTCTTTTTCTCTTTCAAGAAGGTCAATCTTTTCTTTTATCTTGTCATACTCTGCTTTAATACCATCATAAATTTCCAAGGCCCTTAAATTAACATTTCCAATCTTAAATAAAATAGCCTCAGAATTATCTAATTTTTCTTTTAGTTTTTCTACTGGCAGATTAATAAACTCAACATTATTAAAATCTTGTAGTTCTTCAGCTAATGTATCTCTTTTAGCATTAATTTGGGCTTTTTCTATATTAAAATTGTTTATATCATTTTCAAAAATTCTTTTTTCATTTTGATGTTTTAATAGATTGGATTCAAAAAATCTAACTCTGTCCTGCAATAAATTTTTTTGCTCAAACATTTTTTGATATTTCCTTTTAATAATTTCTGCATGATCTTCCTTTTGTCCAATTAATTCTTCTTTTTCAGTTAAACTTTCTTTAAGTTCTTCTAATAGTTCTAAAATATCTTGTTTATCTCTTATATTCTGTTTAATAGCCAATTTTGTTCTTTCTAATTCTCTTTGTTTTAAAATTATCTCGCTGTTTAGATCTCTTTCTTCAATTCTTTCAAGTTCATTTATTTCTAATCTAAGTTTCTCATATTCTTCTTCACTAGATTTTGAAGCAGAAATTTTTTTCTCTAGACTTTTTTTATTATTCTCTAAGATTTTAATTTCATTATTAATAGTAGTAATCTGTCCACTGATCTTTTTTAATTGTATTTTTTTATCTTCAATTGTTTGTATTTTAATAATCAAAATTTTTCTTTGATTAATTTCTGACTGCTGTTTAGAAATCTCTTCGTTTAATTTGTTGATATTATCCTTAATATCAATAATATTTTTGTAATTATCATCAATCAATTTATTAGAGGTATCAATAGTTTTTTTTGTATAATTAATAATCTCGTTAATATGTTCCTTTGTTATTTTAGTTTTGCACAGAGGACATACGTCCAGTTCGGTAATTTTTTCTTTTAGCTTTTTAGCCTCATTAATTTTATTTAATTCAACGGCTGAAATTTTCTCTTTTTCTAATAAAATATTTTCAAAGCCGAAAATTTTGTCGTTGAGATTTTTTAAAGAGTTTTCTAAAATATTAATATTTATTTTATTTTGATCTAAATTTTCTTTTATTTCAATTTCATTTTCAATACTTTCAATTTGATTGAGAATAGTGTTAGATTCTTGTTTTAAGTCTTGAGGCAGTTTTTCTTTATCGTTTATTCTTTCATTAATCGAGGATAAGTTAGATTTTAATAAATAATAATCTCTTCTTGATTCCTCAATCTCTTCTAATTTTGCTTTTTTATTTTCCAATTCTTTTTTTCTATATTTTATTTTTTCTTTGGACATAACACCAATTTCCTGCTCTGTCGCTTTTGTAGAATTTTCCAGATTTTGTTTTCTTCTATCCAATTCTAATATCTGATTTTCAAAGTTTTCTTTTCTTGCATTTAATCCAGCAATTTCTTGTCTTAAAGAGTTTATTTCTTGCATTAAGGCATCTTGCTCAATTCCCGCAGATTTTTGCACAATTTTTGAAATTTCATCTATTTTTAGATTTAAATCATCAATTTCTAACTGTGTTTTATTAATTAAAGAAATAATTTTTTCAATTTCTTTGTTTTTTAATTCAATTTTGTTTAAAATTTCTTTTAATTGCTTTTCTTTTTCCTGTAGATTCTTGTTTATTATAGAAGCCTTGCATTTTCTGATGGTTTCTTCAAGTTTTTTAAATTTTAATGCCTGTTCTCTTTCTTGTTCTAGATTTTTTAGATAGTTCGTTCTTTCTCTCAGAATTGCGTTTACCTGTTTTAGTTTTTCCTCTGTCTTTTCCAGCTCTTTTAATGATTTTTCTTTTCTCATCTCATAAACAGAGATTCCAGAAACTTCCTCAATAATTTTCTTTCTTTCTTCTGCAGCCATTTTAACAAATCTGCTTATTTCTCCTTGAAGAACTATATTAAATCCATAAGGGTCTACCCCTGCTTGGCTTAACAGTTCTATAACTTCCTGTCTAGTTTTTGTTTGCCCGTTTATTTTATAAATGCTCTGTCCATTCTTATTTACAAATCTTCTAATAGCAATTTCTTTTTCATTAACTGCAAATTCCCCTTTTTCATTATCAAAAACAATTTCAACATAAGCTTGATTTGCCGGCTTAAAATTTTTATTTCCTGAAAAAATAAGATGGGCGGCTTTTGCAGCTCTTATGGATTTTATGCTTAATCTTCCTAATACAAAACATAGAGCATCTGTAATATTAGATTTTCCAGAACCATTTGGACCAACAACAACTACAGTATGCCTATCAAAATCCATTGACGTTTCACGCGCAAAACTCTTGAATCCTCTCATCACCAGTTTTTTAATGTATGTCAATTTTTACTCCTATGTCATAAATTGACATGCTTAAAAATCTTTGATTTTTAATGTATGTCATGTTTTTTTTATTTATGTTTTAAACATTTTTATTTATTAATTATATTATTGATAATCTATAATTAATAAGTTTAAATCTCTCATTTAAACTTCACTCGTTTTTTAGTAAATATTAGTTACTTATAAAAGTTTTATAACAATTAAAAAGAAAAAGGGTTTTTTAAGGTTTGGTTGAGAAGAAATTCTTATAAACACACATTCTAAGCCTTTATATGAAAAAAATAAATTATCTTGAAGCACTAGAAAATCCTAATATTAGACAAAAGTATCTTGAATGGCTTGTAGAATCCTCTGAATTAAATTTTCCTTATGTCGATGAATTTAAATATATAACTCATGAAGAGGCAATAAAAACAAAAGATAGAATTTGTCGTATTAGTGAATAATGTGAAGAAAGAGAACAAGAGTTAGAAAGAATAACAGCAACATGCACTCCAAATGGAGAAATACCAACGAATTCTAAAATTTATTTTACTGAAAATAATTTCTCAGATAATTGTAGAAAATTGCTTTTATTAGTTCCTTCAGAAGATTTTGAAATAGCCCAAAGACTAGAAATTTGTTATCATGAAACAATTCATTCAGAACATTTTGGTAAAGGATTAGAAGGTTTTAACTTAGAAGAGTTTAAATTACAAACTGAAGAAGGAAAAAAATTATTTCTAATTGCTTCAGAATCAGATGCTCATAGAAAACATATTCAAGAACTAGGAAAAATAAAAACAAACGGTTTTTATTTAAGAGAATACCAGAAATTTCTTATTAATGAATTTACTGGTTATATGAGATTATTACCACAACTAGTTGAATTGGGATATGATGAAAAATTATCTAGAAAAATATTTGAGAAATATAACAACTTAAGTTATCATAAATTATAATCTCAAAAACTTAAAACCTTCCTCACTTAGCAATAATTTATTAAATATTATTCTTGCTAAAGTTCTCTAATGTCTTTTGATCTTTCATCCTCTCATGATTTTTAAAAGTAACCCAGGTTTTTCTAAAAATTTCTGGATGTTTTTCCCAGTTTTCTCTTACAAATTTTTGAGTTATTAGATTACTTGAATAACCAGGCCCAGTATTTCCATATTTTTTTTTAATTTTATCCATAATCTGTTCTCTTTTAACTTTTGCTAGAATTGATGCAGCAGAACACGTTGGATATTTTGAATCAGCCTTATGTTCAACTACCAATTCTATATTTTTATCTTTCAGTAAATTTTTCAGATAATCTTTAAATCTATTGCAATTAGGACTTGGGCAATCTATAACCGCTTTGTCAGGTTTCAAAGAATTAATAATTTCAGCTTGTTTATGAGCCTCCAACCAATTTAAATTTAAGTTATGGGAATTTAAAGCTAGATCTATTTCTTGAGGACTTACTTCAACTATCTTATATTTAGAATTTGCTTTTATTTTTTTGTCTAATTCAATTCTTTTTTTATGAGGCAATAATTTTGAGTCTTTAACACCATCTATCTTTTTTTCCTCGCCTTCTTCAATCATAACTCCAGCGAGTATTAATGGCCCTATCACAGGCCCTCTTCCAGCCTCATCAATTCCTAGGATTTTCATTTTATATTTAATTATATTACTTTTAAAAAATTATCTAACCTGTATCAGACATCATTGATAAATAACTATCAAGAGTCATATAATCTTTAGAAAAATAAGTCAGATTATCAATTTTTTCATTTGAGAGTTCTTCCAATCCAATCTTATTAGAAAAATGAATAATATATTCTTTTTGAGTTTCTTTAGTTGGTGTTAAAGAATTTCTATATTTATAAATAACATCTTTTAAGGTGCTTTCAAAAATATTTTTTTGATTTTCTCTAAACTTATTTAATTCTGATGTAATTTGAGGATTAAGTAAAATTTTTTTGTAATCTGGATTTAATAAAGAATATAAGTCACTAAACTCATCGACATCTATTAAATATAAATCTTTTCCATCAAAAATTTTATCATCAAAGTCGTTAAATCCTGTTTTTCTATATCCAGCTAAACATAATAAAGCAAGCATTTCAGCATCTTGTTTTATTATTTCTAGCCTATGAGTTTCAAAATAGTTATTCGGATATTCTCCTTTAACTTCTTCTAAAAATAGAAAATCATCTATATCTGATTCATAGAATCCAATTATTTTTGGAATTTTTATTCCTAATGTTTCTATTTCTTGCATTATCTCCATTTCTCTTTTTGAACTTAATTTATTTATTCCAGCAATATTAGTTAGCCTAAAACTTGGTCCACAGCCATCATAGTAATAACTTAGAGATAAATCTGATCTTTTTGCATAAATATTAATTTCTTTTCCTTTATGTGAAATTGGGAAAATTAAAACAGGTCTTTTTGGAGCTTTATCTCTTTTAGCTTCATTGCTTCTAGACTCAAAATTTTCTGGCAAGAATTTTTCAAAAGAAATGTCAGAAAATTCTTTATTTATTTCTAATATTGCTCTAGAACCAATTTTGTAATGTGTCCACTCAAGTTTTTTTCCAGTAATGTTCTCTAGTGATTCATGATTTTTCCTTATCCATAAGCCTTTTAATTTATCAAATTTACCTCTATAAAGAAAAGCTCCATTCCCCAATTCTCTAAAATCTGATTCATTAGTTGGAGGGCGGTCTAATCCTATTCCTCCCATTAAATTATTCTTAGTCAGCATCAGATTAATAATATTTAATTCATCAATCCATGCTCTAGGGTTTTCACCAATATTTTTATAAACCTGATCATCAGCATTTTCCTCAATAAAATGCAAAAGATCTTTTCTTGAGTTTACTCTGTAAAAATTAAATTTTTCGTTTTCCATTTAAAATTATTAATAGTTAACTTTATAAGCCTTTTTCGTTTTGATTTTTTATAGCGGGGTGGAGAAGCCTGGAGTTCTCGCCGGGCCCATAACCCGGAGGTCGGTGGTTCAAATCCACCTCCCGCTATTTTTTATAAATCATTAAAATGGAACATTATCCTCATCTTCTTTTTCTTTAGGAGTCATATCTCTTAAATAAGTTTTAGTGAATAAAATATCACCGGGAAATTCCTCTCTTTCAAATATTATCCTTGGAGAATTAACAATACACTCAAGACCAAAACCATTTAAGTAACCAGATTCATCATCAACTTGCTCATCAGTTCTAACCATTATAAATGGAATATTATTATCTTTATTATAATATTTATTTACAACTTTTCCTTTGAACCATTTTCCTTTAAAAAATGCTTTTACTCTTGCTCCAACCATAAAATTTCGTGAAGCATAATGCTCTATTATTTTAAGATAATATTTCTTATTCATATTTTTAAATAAATCGCTGTGTTTTTAAAGATATATTAATTCATTTTATAATGGACAAAAGAAGATGCCAAAGTTGTGGAATGCCTTTAGGATTTCCTCTACCAGAGGAATTTTTCAGCACAAATATGGATAATTCAACAAACAGAGAATATTGCAAATTTTGTTTTGAAGAAGGAAAGTTTATAAATCAAAATTTAACTATGAGCGAGATGATTGTTAACTCAATAAATCATATGATTAATGAATTAGAGTTTCCCCGAGAAAAAGCAGAAAAATTAGCCAATGAAATTATTCCTGAATTAAAGCGTTGGAAAAAAATTTAATATAAAAAGCAAAGAGAAATCAAAACAAAATGATAGACTTAATTTATTATAAGCTTAATTACATATGCTAATTAATAATAGCTCTTTTGTTATATATAAAATTAACATACAAATTATTATTTAATTATTAATACTAACAAATTTAAGGAGTTTAGATGTTATATCCTCGACGACCATTTGGTTAAATTAAAATTACTATTATCTACCAGCAGATGTACTCAATTAATATCATCTTAGATATTATTAAAGTATCTTACTAAATAATCATCTTTTTTTAGATTTTTTCTTAGAAACTTTTTTTGTTTTTATTTTCTTTCTCACTAATTTTCTGTTCCTCAAAAAAGCCATTATCTTTCTAACTTTAGATTTTTTATTTTTGTTAGAAGGTCTTCTAGAATGTTTTTTTGCTTTTCTAGTCTTTCTCATTAATTTATGTTTTGCTTTTCTTGATTTTTTCATCTTAAAAATTATTTTTATTATCAACTATTTTTTTAATAGTAACTTATTATTATAGTCTAAGTAATTGAGCAAAGTAATTTAGATTTTCCGAATATAGCATATGACAAATTTGCTCAATTTATTAACTAATATGCTATAAATATAGATGAACTTCTCTTGCTTAATATATATAACTAACTTTCTAATTCTTTATTTTTACCTCTTTTTTAATTTTTAAAAACTTAAAAATAGCTGATAAAATCGGGCTCAGTGAAAGAGTTCCTCAAACAATTACTAACAACAATCTTAACCTATTAGTTTATTTTAAAGGTTATCTCCTTCGCTTTATAAAAAGCTTAAAAGATGCAGATTTCGTACAGAGAGTTATAGCCCGATCTCCGTATTAATAGCCGAACATCTAACAGAGGCTTTTATAAAAACATCCTTTCCAGGACAACTGATTTATCAGCCAGCATGACCAGTTATTAAAAATATTTAAAGCTGTCTTATAACTTAAAAGTAGTTAAGTTTTTTAATAGCGATAACCTCTATCTATTTTCTGAAATCAATTTAGTAATTATTTTGCTTTATTTTGATTACTAAGAAAGTAGATATATGTAGTTCACATTTAGAAATAATCATTTAAGACTTAAAACATTACTTATTAATCTTCTAAGTAGATAAATTATTAAAATAATTTTAATAAAAAAATAATTCTAGTTGTTATTAGATATCAGAATTAAAATCCTTTAAACTTTCTATAACACGTCGTGCAACGAACGTCACCTTTCAGGTACGCATAAACTTCGCATTCTTTCTTGCAATCAATACAAATTGCTTTACGCTTTTCCACCGGACCAAAATTGTCTCTTCTTGGACCAAAACGGTCACCCCTAAATCCACGAGAAAACCCATCGTTTCTTCTATTATCTCCAAATCTACGATTTTCTCTATTCTCGGTTCCTGTGTCTTCGCTATCTTCGAATCTATTCATTTTATCCTCCTATAGTTTATTAATAAAATAAACATCTAATTTCAATTTATTGATGAATTATAAAATAAAGGTCGGTTTATAAAGTTATGTTTTATTGTTTATTATAAATCCATTTAGATTTATTAGTAATTATAATAAATAAGAACCTATTAATAATTAAAGAATATAGAATTATTATTTATATCATAAAATAATCTTATTATTAAAAAGTTTATAATCACAATATTTAAAACTATAAAATTTATAGTTATTATGTGTTATGCCGCCGTCGCATAGTGGTATTGCAAGAGATTGCTAATCTCTGCCCTTCGGGGTTCGGGGGTTCGATTCCCTCCGGCGGCGTTTTGTTAGAAAGTTTTATAAAAACAAGATTTTTTATAAATGTAAGGAGGTCAAAAATGGTTGCAATAATCCTAACTATAACCGCAGTTTTATCAATAATATTCGGAATGTTAATTTTGATTTGGCCTAAATTTTTGAACTATTTTGTAGCATTATGGTTAATAATAACTGGTCTGGTTAATTTATTTAGTCAATATAACATCATCTAATTTTTTAGAAGAAATCTATTTTATTTGGAGCCGATTTGCAATATAAATAATTGAGATATTTACTTTAAGTAAAATTGTTGTAATTGATAAAAGTTATTAGTTAAATTTGATAATTTCAAATAAAATAAGATTAAATAATCAAAAATGATCTTAAAGGACTTTATTTAATAAAGATTATAATTAATAATAATTTACAAGATAATAAAAATTTTGATGCGTGGGGAATTTCCTTAATAACTTCAATAAATAAAAGAAGATATAAATAATTTAATTAATAAGATCAATAAATTTCTGCTTGATAAAAATGAAAAATGGACTCTAAAACAGCAATAAACCAATTTCAAGAAATTAAAAAATTAAAAGGAAATATGAGGTTAGCTGGAGAAAAATGGTCGACAGATTTTCAAACTTTAATCTCAACTATTTTATCTGCTAGGACATTAGACGAGACAACAATTAAAGTCTGTAATGTTCTTTTTTCAAAATACCCTAATGCTAATTCTCTTTCTAAAGCAACTCTAAGAGAAATTGAGAAAGTTATCAAACCGATTAACTTTTACAAAAACAAAACAAAAAACATTATTAATTGTGCAAAGGTTGTTAATAAGGAATATAATGGAAAAATTCCCGTTGAATATGAAAAGTTAATTGAGCTTCCTGGTGTTGGAGGTAAAACAGCTAATGTATTTTTATCAGAACAAGGAAAAAAAGTAATAGCAGTAGATACTCATGTTTATTACATTTCTAGATTTTTAGAGTGGAGTAAAAGCAAAAAACCAGAGCAGGTTGAAAAGGACTTAGAAAAAATTTTCCCCAAAAATTATTGGAATAAAATTAATCCAGTTTTAGTTAAATTTGGAAAGAAATATACCTCTAGGAAAGAGAAAAATTTAATTTTAGATAAAATAAAGAAGATAAAATAAGGAGTATCATTCTTGACTTAGAAGGCTTTCCATATAATGGAACAGCTCGTCCATTATTCAAAATATAACTTCACAAGCTAAAAATAAAATAATAATTATCAAAAAAAGAAAGAAAAAATTCATTTTCATAATAGATATAGGTTTTTTTTAACTATTAATCTAAAAAATATTTTTTAAGTATATAAGAAAAAATAGATTCAATTTAAGCTCAATAGTAATCATCTCGACTTTTGTTTAAATTATTCTAATTTTTAAAACAAAAACATTAAAAATACAGAAATCTTTTACTTCTAAATCAATAAAGCAAATTTTTAAGAAAGAGGTCAAAATGTCCTGGTTTGAAGTTGAATCTAAAATTAAAATTAATAATTATGAAGTTGATAAATTTAGAGATAAAATTAAAAAAATAGCAAGGTTTGTTAAAAAAGAGAAAAAATCAGACTATTATTTTGCAATAGAGAAACCAAACTATCCAAGAAAAGCTTTTAGAATGAGATATAATGGGAAAAATTATGTTGTAAATTTTAAGAAATGGCTGAAAAAATATTGGAAATCTGGAATTGTTGTTAAAGAAGAATTTGAATTTGAAGTAAAAGATAAGAATAGTTTTCTGGCTTTAATGAGAGACCTTGATTTTGTTAACTGGGTAAGAAAAATTAAAATAACAGAAACTTATCAGCATAAAAAATATCCAAAGGTTTTTATTGAATTAAATTATGTTAAACATCTAGGATATTTTATAGAAATTGAATACCTAGCAAATAAAAATGAAATAGAAAATGCCAAAAGAAAAATTCTTTCTGTGTTAAATGAGTTAAAAGTAAAACCTAAAGAAATAGATAATGTTGGCTATACAAAAATGCTTTGGAAAAAAGGATTTAGAGACACAAAATATTTTAAGGAAATTTAATAACAAATTAGTAACTTCCAAAAATAGAAGGTTTTTAGATGATTAACCCTTAACTATTAATAAACCATAGAAAATGAAATATGTTATAAAAAAGGGCGATAAATATTGGCCAAGCGCAGAAATGAAAAAAATTGCTTTGGTTAATAGTGATATTTACAAAAAAGCTAATAATCCAATTAAATTTTGGAGCGAACTTGCAAAACTAGGAATTTCTTGGGAAAAACCATGGAAAAAAACTTATGAAGAAAAAATTCCTTATTTTAAATGGTTTGTCAATGGAAAAATAAATTTCTGTTATAATTGTTTAGACAGGCATCTAGATAAAAATGCTAATAAAACAGCATTAATCTGGGTTCCAGAACCTATTAAAGAAAAACAAATTAAACTAACATACAAAGAATTATATGAAAAAGTTTGCAAATTCTCAAATGTTCTAAAAAAATATGGAATTAAAAAAAGAGATGTTGTTGCAATTTACCTGCCAATGATACCAGAAACTTTAATAGCAATGCTAGCTTGTACAAGAATTGGCGCAATTCATAATGTTATATTTAGCGGATTTTCTTCTGATTCTCTAAAAAAAAGAATCAAAGAAAGTGATGCAAAATTACTAATTACAGCAGATGGTTATTATAGAAAAGGAAAAAAAGAAAATTTATTGGAAAAAGTAAAACTTGCTATTAAACAAACAAAAATAAAAAAAATTATAGTTGTTCCAAGATTTAAAAAAATTAAAGAAAATAAAAAATTTAAAGATTTTAATAAAGAACTTAGAAATGCAAAATTAGAATGTAAGCCAGCTATTATGAATTCAGAAGATATTTTATTTATTCTATATACTTCTGGCACTTCTGGAAAATCAAAAGGTGGAATAATTCATGATACAGGAGGTTATGCAGTTCAAGCTTACTGGACTACAAAATGGAATTTTAATTTAACTAATGATGTAATTTGGTGTACAGCAGATATTGGCTGGATTACTGGCCATACTTATGCATTTTATGGTCCTTTACTTAATGGCTCAACTACTTTAATTTATGAAGGAAGTTTAGATTTTCCAAAACCTAATAGATGGTGTAAAATTATTGAAAAAAATAATGTTACAGTCTTTTATACTGCTCCAACTGCAGTTAGAATGTTTATGAAATTTGATTATATTAATAAGCATAAACTAAAATCACTAAAAATTTTAGGAGTAGTCGGAGAACCAATTGATAAAACCACATGGCTCTGGCTTTTTAAGAAAATTGGAAAATCAAGATGTCCTATTATTGATACATGGTGGCAAACAGAAACAGGAACAACTATGATTAATGCCTTGCCTGGAATAGGTCCTTTTATTCCAACAGTTGCAGGAAAAAGTTTTCCTGGAACAAAATATTTAATTGTGGATGAAAAAGGAAAAGAAATAAAAACGAAAAAACCTGGCATATTAATCCAAAAAAGTCCTTTTGCACCAGCAATGTTACATGGACTATATAAAAATCATAAATATTATCTTAAAATATACTGGAAATTCTGGACAAAATACAGGAAAAAATATTATGACACAAGTGATGGAGCATTTCAAACTAAAGATGGATTTAGAATAACTGGAAGATTAGATGATATTATGAAAGTTGCAGGTCATAGATTATCAACTGCAGAATTAGAAGATGCAATTAATGATTACAAGTTAGTTAATGAATCTGCAGTTGTAGCAATTCCAGATAAAATTAAAGGAGAAGTTCCAGCAGCTTTTATTGTCTTAAAAAGAAAAAACCAAGATTTAAAAAATTTAGAAAAACTAAAAAAACAAATTAAAAAACATGTTGATAATAAAATAGGTCCAATTGCCCGCCCAAAAGAAATTTATTTTGTTAGTGATTTACCTAAGACAAGATCAGGCAAAATTATAAGAAGAATCTTAAAAGATATTTTAAACAATAAAAAATTAAAAGGTTTAACAACTTTAGTTAATCCAGAAAGCATTGAGGAAATAAAGGAAAAAATCGCATAATCAAATTTATATATTCAAATGATTTTTATTAAGAAATTAAAAAAGAGGAAAAATGAGGCTAAATATTCTAATTGGCGGAAAAGCTGGACAAGGCATTAATAAAGTTTCTGGTATATTAACAAAAACTCTTGTAGATCATGGTTATTTTATCTTCAATTACAGAGATTATCCATCAATAATAAGAGGCGGGCATAATTTTAATGTTATTTCTATTTCTGATAAACCTATTGCAAGCCATGAATCTAAATTAGATGGCATTATTGCAATGGATGAAGATACAAAAAAAATCCACGAAAATGAACTTAAAAAAAATGGCTTTATAATTGATTACAAGAAATTCGTTAATTTTGGGATAAATTCAAATATTGCCCTATATGGTTCCTTAATGAAAATTCTAGGAATTGAAAAAAAAGTTTTAATTAACGAGATTAAAAAGAGCTTACAAAATAAAGAAACTTATAAAGAATCTATTAGAGCATTAGAAGAAGGTTATAACACTCAATCCAATTTACATAATCTTAAAAAATTAAATAATAATATATCTTTATTAAGTGGGAATAAAGCGATTGCAATTGGAGCAATTAATTCTAAAATAGATTTATATTTTGCTTATCCAATGACTCCAACAACAAATGCATTGCATGAACTAGCTAAAAGGCAATTACAATATAATTATATGGCTTTTCAGCCAGAAAGTGAAATTGCTGTTGTTAATATGGCTTTGGGAGCTAGTTTTGCTGGAGCAAAAGTAATGATTGGAACAAGCGGAGGTGGTTTTGATCTAATGACGGAAGGTTTGAGTTTTCAAGGACAAAGTGAAATACCTTTAGTTGTTTATTTAGGCTCAAGACCTGGTCCTGGAACAGGACTTCCAACTTATACTTCTCAAGCAGATCTAGACATTGCATTAAGATCAGGCCATGGAGAATTCCCAAGAATTGTTATAGCTCCAGGAGATCCTATAGAAACAATTGAAAAAGTTAATGAAGCTTTTTACTTATCACAAAAATTTAATTGATTATTGATCATTCTCTCAGATAAACACCTTGCAGAGTCAGAATTCTCATCAAATAATAAAATAAAAAAAATTATTCCTATTAAAGTTATAAGAAAAACTCCTGGTGAACTTGAAATAGTAAGAGCTAGCAGTTATGAACATGATTCTTATGGATTAACAATAGAAAATACAGACCTTGCTGCAAAAAATGCAGAATTAAGATTGCAAAAATATGAAAAAATAAAAAAAGAATGTAAAAAATTTGAGATGATAAAAATTTATGGCAGAAAAAATAGTAAAAACCTCATAATAGCATGGGGGTCAACAAAAGGAGCTATAATTGATGCTATTAAAGATCTAGACTTTAAATTTCTACAAGTTTTATATATAAAACCATTATCTAATGAAATTAAATCTGAAATTCTTAAAGCAAAAAAAGTTTTTTTAATTGAAAATAATCTTACAGGTCAGTTAGGCAGATTAATCAGAGAAAAAACAGGGATTTTAATAAAAAACAGAATTTTAAAATATGATGGAAGGCCTTTTATATCGGATGAATTAAAAAATTTATTGAAAAAGGAGTTATAAAATGACCATAGAAATGAAAGGGGCTGATTTTAGAACTACTAAAGAAATAACTTGGTGTCCTGGATGTCCAGACCACATGATTCTTGAATCTTCAAGACGAGCTTTAATTTCATTAGCTGAAAATAGAAAATTTAAGAGAGAAAATTTTGTAATGGTTGCAGGAATTGGATGTCACGGAAAAATTTTTGATTATTTAAATATTTCTGGTATATATGGTTTACACGGAAGAGCTATACCAACTGCAATGGGAGTAAAAATAGGAAATCCAAATCTTAATGTTATTGTTTTTTCAGGAGATGGAGATACTTATTCTGAAGGAATTGAACATTTTATTCATGCTTGTAGGTTTAATCCAGACATAACATTAATTGTTTTTGATAATCAAGCATTTTCTTTAACAACTGGCCAGGCAACACCAACAAGCCAATTAGGTTTTAAAACTAAAGCACAGCCATTTGGAGCCAGTCAGCCTCTTAATCCAATACATATTGCACTTTCTGCAGGAGCAAGTTTTGTTGCAAGATGCAATGCAAGAGATATTGAACACACAAAAGAAATAATAGAACAAGCCGTAATTCATAAAGGCTTTTCTTTTGTAGAAATAATTCAAGACTGTTTAGTTTTTAATATAGATGTCAATAAAAGAGACAATCAAATGTATAAACTCTCAAATAAAAAAAGAAATTTAAAAAAAGCTTTAAAACTTTCTCAAGAATTTGATTACAATCTTGGAAATAAAAAAATTCCTATAGGAATTTTTTATCAACATCCTAGAAAATCACTAGAGGAGGAATGGCCTCAACTTATAAAACTCAAAAAAATGAAAATTGGATGGAAACATCTTAAAAAATAAAACAGTTTAAAAATAACAAAAATATTAATAAAATGAAAATATTAGTTGCTTTTTATTCAAGACACGGACATACTAAAAAAGTTGGAGAGAAAATAGCCAAAATTTTAGGAGCAGATATAGAAGAAATCATAGATAAAAAAGATAGAAGCAAATTAATTAGTTGGTTTGAAAGTTCTTTTAATGAAGAATTAAGAACTCAAACAAAAATTTTTCCTTTAAAAAATAATCCTATAAATTATAATTTAGTTATAATAGGAACCCCAATATGGAGCGGTGTTTCGCCTCCTGTAAAAGCCTATCTTTCTCAAAATAAATTCAATAAACTTGCTTTTTTTGCAACTTTTGGAGCTTCTGCAGAAAATGCATTTTACATTATGGAAAAACTGTCAAAAAAACCAATAGCAACTCTAAGTTTACAAGATAGACAAATTAAAGTTGGTGAACATAAAAGACTTATTAAAAATTTTTG
>CAYIJD010000010.1:0-17531 GCA_964363655.1 Candidatus Woesearchaeota archaeon
TCCAGGAGAAAGCTTTAGTTATTTTGAAGCTCCTGAATTAGATAATAAAAATAACTATAAAAAATTTTCAAGACTAAATGAAAGAGCCATGCCTATTTTTGATGAAGAAGGCAAGAGAACTCTTTATACAAAAGAAGATGGTTTGTGCAGGTTGTGTTTGGGCGGTGATCTGGACTTTAGCTCGGGCTACGGTCATCTCGAGGACTTCAACGCTCACGGCAGGGTGGTTATTGTAAGTTCCTAAGTGGCTGAAAAAAATTTTGATAGATATTTATCAAGATTAAAACAGGAAAAAGAAAATCAAATAACTGAATTTGAATCTAGATTTGATAAAGCTGTAAAATATTTAAAAACAGGAAAAATATAATTTAGAAAGTTAATCAAGGTTTAAATAATTTCTGTTTTTTTATTAAGCATTTCTTAGTATAGTTTACTTTTTAAAGAAAAAAATTTATATTGTATTTTAATGGAAGCTGAAAAAACCATTAAAAAAATAAGCTTAGAAGAAAAAATTGTTCTTGCTGTTAAAAGTATTGTTGATCAGTTTTTTGAAAGACCAGCCCCTAATAAAATATTTCTTTGTAATAATACTAATAATAATTTTAAAAAAGTTTTAGAAGCAGAATTAATCAAACAAAATTATGACATTAAGGTTGTTGATTCTGAAGAAAAAGGATATTTAGGTGGATATGTTATTAATGTTAGTAAATATTTAAATCAAGATAATTATCCCAGAAGGTTAATTTAAAGATTATTTTAAGAATTTTTTATGCAACTCTATGTGATTCAAATCTAATTAACTCTTCTTTGTTATATTGTGTTAGGACCTCGTAAATTCCTTCTTTATTAACAAATTCAAGTATTTTTTTGTCTCCTGGATACATCCTTATATTTGTTAAATCTTGATCTTTAATCCAAAATGGTTTAGCTTTATGATGCTCTTCTTTTAATTTTCCTTTAAAATCTCTTGCACCATAAACTTCCACACACCAATCTTCTGGATTTTCTTTTCCACCAAGAATCCTTCCTTGATTATAGAAAGTTGCAATAATTTTTAATTGAGGGTTTATTAAAATTAACCCGGTTTCTTCATTAAATTCTCTAGTAATGCAATCTATCCCCCTTTCCCCTCTTTCAGTTCTACCTCCTGGTGGAACATACAAACCATCATGTAAGTCTTCTTCTCCTTTGTTTCTATAAAGAAAAAGAGTTTCATCGTTCTTTCTAAGAAAACATATTGTCGCATTTATCATTTTTTAATAAAAATACAGGACTTTTTAAGTATTTATATAAATTTATTACGATATAAATTTGTTGATTTTAGAGACTATTAATTGAAAATTTGGTGGCTTACAAAAATTAGATTGTTTTACGATGATAATTGATATTTATTAATATTTCTAGTAACTTCTTAGAATTATCGTCAGTTTATTATCGGTAAATCAGTTATGACCTGTTGATTTAACAATACCAGCTTCTAACTTTCCAAAATTCTCTTAAACTCATCGGTTTTTGATTTTAAAATTTCTTTAAGTTCTTCTTCTTGGGCATTTATAGTATTTTTAATTGTTCTAAATTTTTTCAAGAGTTTTTGGGATTTTTTTGGCCCTATATTTGGAAAAGATTCTAAAATGTAAGATTTTTGCTCTAAAATTGTTTTTGGAATTCTTGAATGCAGGCTTATAGTTGTTTTTGGCTTTGTTTGTTGTTTAGCAATTGTTATTAAATACTTTGCAGTATCTTCATAATCTCGAGTAAAAATAATCGGAATTTTATAGTTTGTTGTTATCGATACTATTAAACCTCTAATTGCCTTTGAAAGATTGGAGTTTTCATTTAAAACTTCATTAATGTTTCCTTCTATAATCAGTATTTGTTGATTATATTTTTTAAGCTGGTTTAATTGTTGAATTAATCTTTTATTAATCATTGAGGAAATTAAATCAGAAACAGTTTTTCTTTCAATAGCAACATCCCCTATTAAATAATCCGCAATTTTTAATGCTTTAATCTCTGGCTTTATTTCCGATTTATAAAGTTCTGGTATAACCGAAGAATTTTTTTCATGAATATCTGCAATTATTATAAGCGATTTATTTTTATCTTTTTTAGCTATTTTTTTTATTTTTTTAAAAATATTGTGTAGCATTTTAGGTTAGCAGAGTCCAGGTTTAAACTTGATGATAGCTTTATTAAATTAATTTTGATAATTTACTAATAAGTAACCTCTCCTAATAGTTGACATTTAATTTATTAATTAGAGTTTTTATTTATTCTTGTTCATTAAAAATTAACCTTTGTTTTAAAATTTATCAATTATTGGGAAAAATGGTTTTTTAGCTGATGGAGATATTCTTAATAAAGAGAAACCTTGATGAGCAGAAAGCCATGGCCAGTTTTTTCCTATTTCTGGTTGCTCTGCTATTCTATCAGCATAATTATAAAATTCATCTAACGACATTAATTTTTTTGTGTTATGATGGTGAAAAGAATTTCCCGAATCAACTAAAAATTTTTCTGGAATTTCCAACTTTTTAATCACTTTTTCTATTTCCCATAATTCTAAATCAGTTGATTTGAAATCTATCATGGGGATGTGTTTTTTTCCTTGATTTGTTAAAACTTCTGAAGAAATAGCAAGAGCTCTTCTAGAGGGCATTGTTTTTACTTTTTCTAAAAGTTTTTCTATATTTACTAATCCATTATCATAAGTTGGAATTGAAAATATTTCATCATATTCAATGTAAGGAGGAATAACATCATCTGTTGATCTAACTATAAATGGATTATATATAGAAAATTTATACTCTTTAATGCCCTTTAAATTGGATAGAATTGGAACTAATAAATCTTCCAGTCTTTTTTTTATTATAGAGAATCCTTTTCCATTTCTTAATTCATCCCATAAAATTTCTTCTGAATTAACCGACTCATTATTCCAAGCATTATAAACCATCTTTTTTGATGAAATATAATATCCTTTATCTTGTAATGGCTTAATATATTCTTCTGGAAATTCATTGGACGTAACTGCTATTTTATATTCAGTATAAACATCAATAGTTTTATATACATTAATACCGACAAGGTATTTTGATTTATATCCAGTAATTTTCCCGGGAGTAAAACAAAAGTTAATGTAGTCTGGAAAATAGACATTCGGCAAAATTTTTTTTAGTTCTTCTGCATTTGTTTTTACTTCTTCAATCGCTAGTTCTCTTTCTGGTTCATAGATTAGCATTTTATTGTAATATTAATTATTATATTTTTATTTAATAAATGTAACTTATGAAATTATGACGAATAACTGAAACATCTGAGCTTAGTTCGGAGGTTCTTAATTATCTTTAAATTTATCCTTTCATATTTTAATATGTAAAGTAAAACAACAATATTAATAAACCTTCTTTTATTATTTAGATTATGAAATATAAAGTTACGGACGATCAATATAATCATCTTATAAGGGCAAGGGATAACTGGCCAGAAAATCTTAATGGTATGATTTTTGATAAAGATATTAGAGATGATCCAGGATGTACATTAGTTTACTTAGGGCAAATGATGGAGCAAAGACCTTATCCTTATAATTCAGAGCTTAGATTAAAGAATATTTCTGAATATTATGGCATACCAAAAGTCATGTTATGTGGATTCATATTTAAAAACGACTTTTTTTATTTATTTGGAAGAAAAAAAAGGGCTAGAGGAATGTTAGCTACTTTTAATAAATTCTTAGATAATGTAGAGGTTATTTCAGATAAAGTTGCTTATGAAAATAAAGAAAGGTCAATTGAAGAAAAAGTAGGCTATAGTATTGATGACGAATATTCTGAAAATTAACAAGAACTTGTTTCTGTGTAAAAAAATTTGTTAAATAAATTAATTTAACATTTTAAAACAAAGTTTTTTGGTCTTGGCTTTTTTTTAAACCAACATTTTTATTGTCTAAATCTTTCTTAATGCTTTCTATAGATTTATACATCTTTTTTTCACGGCTTTTTGATGCATAGTAAAAAATTTCATCTAAAGTATTAAGAGTTATTAAAATAATTACCTTTCCTTTCATTAATCTTGCTGTTCTTCCAGCTCTCTGTATTTTTCTAATAGCTGATGGAATTGGTTCATAAAAAACAACAGCGTTAACTTCTGGAATATCTAATCCTTCTTCTCCGATAGAAGTCGCGCAGATTAAATTTATTTTTCCTTCTTTAAATTCGTTAATTATTTCTTGTTGTTCTTTCTGACTTAAACCAGAGTTTAGACCAGATTTATTCTTTTTTGCCTGGCCAATAAAAACTTTAGCGTTAACGTTAGGAATTTCATTTAAAGTTTTACAGATTTTAGTTATAGTATCTCTATACTGAGAAAAAACAATTACTTTTTTATTTGAAGTTATAAATTCCTCCTTAATTAAATTTTTTAATTCTTCTAGTTTTGGATGTTCAATATTTTTTGAAGACAGTTCATTCAATTTAAGATAGGCTTGATTAAATTCTTTATTTTTTATTATTTGCTTAACTGCTTTTGATTGGTTTTTTGAAGCTTGTTCATACATAGACCTTACATAATTAAGTGAAGTATAAACCGTTTGTGTTTCTAGCAGTTCAATTAGATGAGAAAGCTTAATAGCCTGGGCGCAAACACTTGCTCCTATTAACATATTAAAATGCCGGTTTCCAGAAGAGATAGAGCTCATAATTTTTGATTGCAATTTTAAAATATTTGTTTTTGTTGGTGGTTCAAACAATAGTTTTCTGTTTTTCAATTCTTCAATTCTTTTCTTGTAGATATTTTTTATTAAATTGTCAATAGTTTTAAATTCTTCTGGGAACTCAAGTTTTATGATTTGCGTATCTAGTTTTTGCAGATACTCCTTAACATCTTCACTATCATTGGTTCTTATTTCAATAGCTTCTGTATTTAAATTAGAGGCAATTTGATTTATTTTTCCTTTATCAACTCCAGGACTCGCAGTTAATCCAAGAATTTTTTGGTTTTTTGCCTGTTCTTTATATTTAAGAGCCACAAAAGTATAAGCATAGTTTTTTAGACATCTATGACATTCGTCTTCAACTAATAAACTAACATCTTCTAGATTATAAAGATTATTTCTTAAATCATTTGAAATGCATTGTGGCGTTGAAAAAACGATATCTGAATTTTCCCAAAGCTTTTTTCTTTTTTCTGATTCAATCTTCCCTGTAAATAAAGTTAATTCTGCAAATAATTCTGGAAGATGTTTTTTAAAATAATTAAGATGCTGCTCTGCTAATGGTTTTGTTGGAGCCAAAAAAAGAGTTTTTGTCGCAGGAAATTTTTTTTGAGTATAAATAGAAAGCATTAAAGCTATCAGGGTTTTTCCTATGCCCGTTGGAAGAATAACAAGGCAATTTTTTTCTTTACAAGTATTAAAAATATCCTGCTGATATTTTCTAGGGGTTATAGATTTAAGAATTTCGTGCGGCATTTTTAAATAAAAGAAAATTAGGTTTATTATATTTGTGGTTTTAATAGAAAGATTTAAATATTATCTTACTATTATTTATGTGTATGAAAATTAGTAAGGAAGATTTAGTTAGAATAAATCATGGATTTGAAGGGAATTTAAGAAACGATTCTAGTCTAGACTTTGCTATCCAGATGCAAGATAATAATAAACTAGGCAAATATAAAAAATTAGCCTACTTATGGAGAGCTATACTTGTTGATCATCCTTTTTCAGATGGAAATAAAAGGACTGCGGTTTTTCTTGCTCATTCATTTGCAGAAGAAAACAACAAATTAACTAATAGAGATTTACTGGTTCATCACGCCATTTCCATAGCAAAAGATAATATAAATGATATAAGACAAATTGAATGGAGGTTAAAAAATGCGATTCAATGAACAGACAATAAAAAGAATTATAAGAAAATATCAAGATTCTTTTAAAATATTGGAAGAATATGACAAAACTAGAAAGCTTCCTTTCCAAAGAAAAAGAATAGATATAACTTTATCAGTTAGAACTATAAATAAATTAAAGGAAATGAGCAAGGTAAGTGGTAAACCAGTTTCTAGAATAATTGAGGAGAAGTTTAGTTAGATTCGCGGTTTTGGAATTTTAATTGGCATTTTTAAATAAAAGAAAATTAGGTTTATTATATTTGTGGTTGTTTGATTATATAGAAAGTAAACTATCAGATTTTATATCGATTTATACAGAAATACGGTTATCTATTCAATATAGTAGCTATTAAAATAAGACTTGCAATTAAAAAAAATAAAAAAACTCCCAATAAAATAGTAACAAGATGAATTTCTAAAAACGGTTTTTGATAAGTTTCTTCAGAAGATGGGATAGCTTTTTTTAAGTTTAGTCTTTGTATATTATCTTTTTGATTTGATTGAACAGAGTTTTCTTTTAGATTTTCATTACAATCTTTTACAGTAAGAGTTACCTCGTTTTTTGTCTGTCCATAATAGTCAAGAGCAACAGTTATATCATAGTCTCCAGCATTTATTTTAGGAACTTTAAAGTCAACAAATTTTTTATATAAAGCATTTTTTTTAAGTTCAAATTTATCAGACAAATTCAAGTTAAGATATGGATTTTTTATAGAGAGCAAGATATTTTCATTGCTCTCTCCAACATTGGTTATTTCCAGCGCGAGATTATTTAGCTGTCCATAGCAGGTTTCAGGATTTTCAAGCTCTAGTTTAGAAAACATTACGTTATGTTTTTCTTTATTTACCTCCAATGCATATTCAGTAACCAATTCCTGTTTTATGCCTTTATAGGATCCTGTTATTTTTAGCTTAAGTTCGTATTCATTTTCCTCCAATGTCATTGGGATAGAAAACTCAATTTTATCTTCATCATTTTCATTAATATCTAAATCTTTGAATTTAACCTCTTTTTCGATATCTCTATCATTATTAATGTTTTTTATAGTAATTTCGGCTTTAATGTCTTTAATTTTTACTTCATCAAAAATATAGTCATTTTCAATTTCTATATTAAACAAAACACTCGATCCTTGTTTTATTTCTATATCTCCTCCGAGTTCATCTACATTTTTTTGTTTTTTCCCATCGACGTATACTTTAACGTCAAGCTTGATAGGATTACATATTTTATCAAAAGAATATACTGCTGGAAACGAATTATCCCATTCAACAAAATCAAAACCCAAAACATCTTTATTTTTTACACAATAGTGCCCACTAAATGAGCTAGAATCTTCATCCCAACACTTATTTCCTCCATCAAAACCGACTGGCATAGACTCCCATTTATTATCTTTCAGAATAAGAAATCTCCAGAATTTATTTCCAGAAAAAGAACAGAAATCTCCGCTTACTTCTTGTCCAATATTATTTATTTTGCAAAGCGAATGTCCAAAAGTACTGGGGCCAGCCCATAAAACTGGCACCAACAATTTTTGCAGAATATCATAGCCATTTGTTCCTTTATTAGCTTCAAGACATTGGCCATGAACAGAGCCATCTGGAAAATTTACAACTACTCCGACCCTATCTGCAGAAACAAGATTAATTTCAATTATGAATAAAAATGTCATTAAAATTAATAGAAGACTTAATTTTTTTCTAAAGTCTTTTTGGTTTTTTGTCTTTAGTTTCATCTCTGCTCTGAAGGAATTTTAGTTTATTAATAAAATTTTTACAGAGCTCTTTTTCATTTATTTTCCCCTTTTCATAAATTTCCTTTCTAGTTTTTGGGACTAAAAAGGAGAATGCTATGTTTGAAACTATATGAGTTATTGTAAACGGTATTGCTGTAATAAAAGAAACTAGAATTCCATAAAAAAGCAATCCTGACATAAGATTTATTGTTATTTCAAAGATTACGGTCGTTATTGTCATAACAATTATTATTTTTAAATAATGGATAGGTTTTGGCTCAAGATTTTGCAAAAACATTCCTCCTAGAAAGCCTGCTATAGCTCCATTTGCAACATGAACGATTGTCCATGGACCTTGACCTCCAAACACGAAAAAGTTTGAAAGATACCAGGAAGTTGCTCCTGTAACAGCTCCTTTTTTCCAACCAAGTAAAGATCCTGCTAATATTGCAAAAAAAGTTATTGGCTCTATACTTGGAAGACCTTGCAATAAAACTCTCCCTAAAACACCGGCTGTTATAAAAGTTATCACGAGCATAATTTCTTCAAATTTAATAAGAGAAAGATGTCTTTGCAATGAATGAAGATATAATTTTTGATTAAGTAAACTAGGTTGTTTTAAATCTTCTTCTATCTTTTGGAAAGAAATTTTTTGATATTTTTTGGAAACAGATTTAAGGTTTAAATCAGTTTGAAAATCCGTTTGAACTATTTTTCTCTTTTTTATATTAGTTAATTGGTCCATAGAATTTTGAATAACTCTTTATGATTTATAAATTTTTATATTGTCTATTATTATACAACATGTAGTCCACAAAAAGGCACCAAAAAATTATAAAAATAGAATTATTAACAATAAAAAGATCTGAATTATTAAAATAAAAATCCAAGTAATAACTGAACCAAAAAAGAGTTTTGTTCCATCCAACTGGCTAAAAGGAATCATATTCCAGATATTGTAGTAAATAGAATATTTTGCTAAATTTGCCCCAAAACCAAATCCTAAGAATTTTATAAATAATCCGATTAAAGCAAGTAAGATTATAGCATAAAAACCAGATGCAGAAGTATATGCAAGATCAGATTCATTTATAGTTTCCTTTCTTTGAGATTTTCTACCCCTATTTTTTAATAATCTTTTTTCTGGAATGTTTTCTGCATCAAACTGAAAAAAGGTAAATGGTTTTACATATCCAAAGGAAAGAATTGATAGAAAAAATGGTAAAATTAGACCAAAGGGCAGAGGTTTCTTAAAATAAGATTTTTCATAATAACCAAATCTTTGAAGTTCCCATATCTTATGCTCTATTTTTATGGCATAGTAAGGAGCAACCAGTTTTTTTACAGCTATACTTGTAAAAATTATTATTGCAAAAATTAAAAAAGTTAGCAAAATTTTAATAATATTAGTAGGAATTTTAGGAATAAAGCTTATAAAACTGGAGATTATTATAGAAACTATAATCAAGGAAAATTCTTTTTTAGTAAAAACCCAGATTTCAGGACCAGAGACTTTTTTTGGATGTCTTTTTAGTTGTTTATATCTTTTAAACATTTTATTAATTTTAATATTTTTATTCTTATTTATTCAGACAGTTAACTTATTTCTAATTTATTGCTGGTTATTTATTAATAATTGTTAACTTTTTTATGATTAAATTACGAGACGATAATCTAGATTTTTTAATAATCACTCTTATTGTTAGTTTAATAAATGAGCCCAGTCGGATTTGAACCAACGACCCCCACCTTATAAGAGTGGTGCTCTAACCAGGCTGAGCTATGGGCTCATAAACCTTATATTTGATGGGTTTAATGACTTTTAAAGTTTTTTAATCTCAAAAAAAGAGGCACACCACAATTAAATGCTATGATTAACATTATTATTCAATTATTAATTTTATTTAGTTAATAAAAAGTTTAGATAGGAAGTGAATTAGAGTAAATTTATCATTAGAACAACGATCTATGTTTTTAGCTATAAGAACATTTAAAAATAAAATTATTCTTTAACTTTTATAATAAAAGCCCCTATCGTCTAGAGGCCAAGGATATCGCCCTTTCGAGGCGGTGACCCGGGTTCGAATCCCGGTGGGGGCATTTATAGGATTAAATTTTTAAATTAGTCACACTAATAAACATCATGAAAAAAGCCTTGTATTTGATTTTAGCAGTTTTGTTAAAAAGAAATCTTTATATTTGAGATTGATTAAATTAATAACTAATAAAATTAAGAGCAAGGACTAGTTAATAACGAGGAAAGTAAGAGAAGTTCTAGTTCATAAATTAAACTATCTTTATTAAAAATAAAAAACTAACATGATAACATTAAAGTGTGGATGTAAGATTGACGAAAAAGGGAATTTTATTTTAAGCGAGAGATGCAAAAATTGTAGAGAGTGCAGGGCAATGATTGAATTACATCCTTTTGGAGATAAAAGTCTTTATGAGTTTGTTAAGTAACTCACCAACTATAATTCTTGAAAATTCCATCCCTAACCGGATCCCAATATGAAAAATCATGATGTCCAAAATGACAAATAGCCCTTGCCAATAATATTGATTTTTCAGCTAAATGAAGTTTTCTTAATTTATTTTTACTTGAGAGGGTTGGATCATAGATAAAAACATTATTACATAATTTACTATAAAAATTAGCTTGATGTTTTGATGGAAGGGCGAATGGGTTATAGTTTAGGGCAGTTGCATTATGTTCTTCTGTTAGCTGTTTTTTAATAATTCCTAAATATCCTGTAATATCTTGAGAAGAAAATCTGATGACCGGACTTTGCTCTCTAGATTGTTCAAATTTATATTGAATGTCGTAGTTTTGATGTTCTGTTCGCCCGACAACTAACTCTCCTAGTTCATCTCTTAATAGGGCTGGTTGTAGACTTAAAATAGTCGCCAAATTGTAGTTTCTTTTATCTTGCGGATCATTTGGAATAAACGGAACATGTAAAAGAACAAATTTATATTTTGATTTTTTAACTGTCCTCGAAGGAATTTCTACAACAACACTAGCTCCTTCTTTTGCAACTCTTTTTGCATTAGGATATGCTTCTACTTTAATCCCAAGTTTTTCTTCAGTTTCTCCGCTAATCTTGTTTTTTTGTTTATATTTTGAATGATTTTCTGCATAACTAAAAATTTTTACTCCTTCTGAAATATCTACAAAAGGAACGATTCTTTTTGTTCTATTTCTTCCAAAAACCGGCCTCCATGAAAATCCAACATAATTAATATCTTGTTGTTTCTCTTTTTGCAATTTTGAAAAAGCCTGCTCTCTGAAATTTAAAGGAATAAAATATGACGAAAGAGTTTCTTCTAAAGTTTGATATTGTGGCAAGGCAATTAAATTCCCGTGTTTATAACATTTTCTTGATGCTTCTATTCCATTATTATTAATTCTGAATCTTCCCGGAATTATAAACGTCCTTATCTCTATACTTTCGTCTTTATTTAACTCTTCAATTCTTTGGACCAAATCTTTATTATGATATGCTTTTTTATTTTTAAGATCTGTTATTTCTTCTACAGTTCTTTCTTTAAAATAAGATTTTCTTGACATTTTATAAAAATTATTCTGGAAAAGCCATTCCATCTTTGGCTATTTGTTCTAGTTTATTGCTAACATAATTTTTAACTTGCGATTCTTTAATTTTAGAAGAGTCATAAAAAACTCTTGCAAAAACAGTTGCCTTTCTTATTCCTTTATCAAAATAAACCTGTTCTCTTAAGATTACGTTTAAACTTGAATTAAGATTTGTATCCACAAAAGTCCATTCAAGATGAAAATTCCCCATAGTTACTCCTTTTTCATTTTTGTGTTTTCTTTTTGAATTAAACGGACCAATTTTATATTTTTTATATCTTAGCATTTTTATAATTATTTTTAATTTTGTTCAATTTAAATAATTTATTATGGTTAAATATGATTAATCATTTAACCATGTGAAGTTAAAAGGACTAAGTTATAAATTCTTATATTTTTTAAATGGTCAAGAAAAATAGTAATTTATTATAATAATCAGCGGCATATTTTTAATTTGATCCTAAGAAAAACGAAATTTTTTTAAATGACTTAATGCAAAGGAAACTCTCTTACCTAAAATTCTTTGCAATCTTTTAGAAACGAAAAATTTTCTATTTATTCCTAGAAATTCGGTCAGGTCTTTAGTTTTTTTTGGATCAACTATTCTTTTGGCTAAGTAATCTCCGCAATATGCTGCCCAATTCAACCCAGCACACCCTATTGAATATTGAATTGATTTATTTTTTCTATCATAGTCTGCTATAGGAATTAAATCTTTTGTTACATCAATCATACCGGCCCAGTAATGCGTAAATTTCGCATTTTTTATTGCAGGAAAATTCTCTTTTAGTTTATTAACAAATGTCTCAATTATTTTTTTGGAGTGTTGAATGTAAGGAAGATAAGCTGTCCAAGACGAAGAGCCTCCAAGAATAATTCTATTTCCAGATACTGGACGATAATGGATATATACTACTAATTCAGGATCCCAACACATTAATTCTTTATCAGGAAACAGTGATTTCATTTCTTTATCAGTTAATGGTTCGCTGACAGCAAGATAACTTTGAATATGGTAATACTGATGATAAAGCTCTTCATTAATTTCTTTTTTTAATTTATCAACACAAAGAATAATATGTCGCGCCTTTACTGACCCTAGATGAGTTTTTGCATTATTTCCTTTGATAATCTGAACTTCGCTATCTTCAAATATTTTAACGCCTTTTTTTAAGAGCAGATTTTTCATTTCCTGGCAGTAAGCAAATGAATTTATGCCATAGCTTCCAGAATATCTTAATCCTAAAAGATAATTTTTTCCCGGATGAATTTTTTTAAGCGCTTTTTTATTATATAATTTGAAGGGCAAACGCAGGATTTTTTTATAAGCAGCTTCTTCTTTTATAATATCACTATGCTTGTTTTTGGTAGAAAAATATAGAGAATCTTGTTTTCTTAAATCACAATTAAAATTATATTTTTTTATCGTATTCACTATTAGATTTACGCCATCTTGTGTAATAGAATAAACAAGCTTTGCTTTTTCCTTTCCATGTTTTGTAATTATTTGAGTCAGATCTTCTTCACTTTCTGGAACTAAAAATCCAGCACTTTGTCCTGATGAGCTTCCTCCGCAAAATCTTTTTTCAAGCAAAATTACTTTTTTGCCTGAATCAATAAGTTTTAACGCTGCATGTAAACCAGCAAAACCTCCCCCTATTACAAGACACTCTGTTTTAAGATTTTCTTTAAGCGGAGCACAATATAGCGTTTTTATATTTAATGAACCGGTATAAAGCCAATTTTCGTATAACATAATTTACCTTTTTAATCGAAACTTTTTTTAATCAAATATTGTTAAAATTTATTAAATAAGATTTTTATTATATAAACAGTTTTTGCGAATATCTTTTGATCAAATGAATTTTTATGCTACCATTTTAGGAGTTTTAATTTTTCTAATTCTTGTTTTGCAATTTCAAGCCCAGCAGGTTTTAATACTTTTGTTTGAGGGATATTGCCAAAAACATCTTCTCCGAAAAATGGAAGATAATTCCAAATAAGCCGACTGGCTTTAATAATAACTTGTGTATAATTCGCGGTCTTATTAACTCTAATTTCTATTGGAATTCCAGATTCATCTCGAGAATAATCTATAATATAACTTGTAGAACGGAGATATTTTGGAGGAAAATGTTCTTTTTTATCAAAAATAATAGAATCTCTATCATTTATAATACTTTTTTTATTAATTCTATTTTTGACATCAGTTTCACTATTAATATTTTCTTTTTCTAAATAATTATAAAACTTTTCTGCTATTATACCTATTTCTTCAAGTGAAAATTTCATTTTTAAATTTTTTTGTGAATTTTTTATTAATTATAATTCATAAATAACTATTAAATTCCCATTTGGGATTTACCCCGCAGCTTGCTGCGAAGCGAACGAAGTGAGCGGTGCATTGTTGATTACCCGATCATTTATTTTTTATATTTCTCTAATCAAATTATCTCTGCTCAATTGTTTGATTTCTTATTAAATTATAGATACTAAAATCAAACAATTTCTACTCAATTTTATAGCTTGTTATTAATTATTATCTTGCCAAGCTATAAAATTTCACCATAACCAATCAACCTCCAGTGATTGTGGATATTTCTTGCTATTCCCACAGAATCGCCCCTAATTGGAATAATTGGAATATTTAAAGAAAGCTCAACTTCCTCTTTTGTTATTTTTGTAATTTTTCCAACAGTAGTAGTGGTGTTAAGCGATAACATTATAATTTCTTCTGTTTTAAGATTCTCTGTTTTAGATTGTTCTTCTTCACCTAAAATTATTGGAAACAATCTATAATTAATTTTTATTTTTTCTTTAATTTCTGGCAAAGAACCTGGTTTAGAAGCTATGTTTCCTGATAGAAAATCTGCCCTTGTTAAGATATTATCAAGTTCTGTTTCAAAAGCCAGACTTCCTCCAGGGGTTGCGGTTTTAATAGGATAACTGCCTCTAAAAATAGATGTTATCTTTGTTTTAATTGTTTTATAAAACATTTTGTTTGCGCGTTTTTCCATAATTCCTGGCTTAATCTCAATTTCATCCCCAATTCCCAAAACACCTTTTTTTAAAACTCCTGCCAAAACACCGCCACGCAGGTTTTGAATTCTTGTTCCAGGCCTGTTAATGTCAAAACTTCTAGCAATTAAAAATTCTGGTTTACTGTTAATATCTCTTTCAGGTATTTCAATTTGTAAAAGAAGTTCTTTTATCTTATCAATATTAATTTCTTGTTGAGCAGAGACCGGTATTATTGGAGAATTTTCAGCAACTGTTCCTTTAACAAACTTTTTAATTTCTTGATAATTTTTTAAAGATTCTTGTTTACTTATTAGATCTATTTTATTTTGAATGATAATTATCTTATCCACTTTTTTGGCTTGCAGAGCCATCAAATGTTCTTTAGTTTGAGGTTTAATGCCTTCATTTGCAGCTATCACTAAAATCGCGGCATCTATTAAAGCTGCTCCAGAAAGCATTGTCGCCATAAGCATTTCATGTCCGGGACAGTCCACAAAACTAATATATCTTTTTTTCTTTCCTTCTATAATTATGTCGGCATAACCAAGTTTTATAGTAATCCCTCTCTTAAGTTCTTCTGAATGAGTATCTGCGAACTTTCCAGTAAGTTTGCTTAATAACGTAGTTTTTCCATGGTCAATATGTCCCACCATTCCTATATTTAGCATTTCTAAAGATTCAATGTTTAATTCAGGTTTTTTTTGGTTTGTCTCTTTTATTGCTATTTGTTTTATTTCTTGTTTTTTGACCATGATTAGTAGAAATCTAGGGGGTTTTTAAGAATGTTGGTTTCTGTCTATTGCTTTATATAAAACTATTAATAGCTTAAATGATAATTATAAAAATGGACAGATTTAATATCTATCTTCAAGATGGAAATGTGTTGGATGCTAAGGTTTACACAAATGAACCACGCAATTCATTTATCTTTGGAGCTTCTGAAGAAATCTCAAGATCATTAAGAAAAATGCACTATAATCAAATGGTTAGTTTAATTTATTATATAAAGAATGATAAGAAGGTTAAGAAAGAACCAATAGAAATTTCTGTAGGTAGATTAATGAAGTTAGTTGGAGTAGACTATATCGCATGTGGCGAGCCTAAAATTTATTTTTACAATTCTCTTGAAGATTTAATTGATGGTTTAGGATGATAATTATGGTTCAGATTTTTTATTTAAATCGCTGATTGCTCAACAACCTGTTTTTCTTCTTTTTCAGAAATAGTTTTTTTAATCAATTCATCAAATTTTTTATCTCCTTCTTTGATAACCTTTGTATTAATTTGAATAGTTTTGCTATTTATTTCTTCTCCTCGTAAAGTTTTTCTTAGTCTTATTCCCTTTCTTCGGTCTTTCATGCCTTTCCCATATTTTAAAAGTTTTCTATGATAATGATGGCCTTCTAAACCACTAATTCCAGGTATTCCAGCAATATCAGAAGTTCCTGTTATCTCTAATTCATAATTTTTAAGATAATCATTAATTTCACTGCCCTCAATAGTTCCGCCTATTTTTTTCCCAATTAGGATTTCATTTTCTGTTTCTATTTTATAGGTTTTTCCTTTGTGGGAGATGTTTATTTTGAACATTTTAGAGTTTTTGTATTTTATTATTTATCTTATTCATTATATTAAGTGGAAAGTATGAAGTTATAACTTTAGATTAGCTGGCTTTGTTTTCTTGTTAACTATTTAATATTTAATAATAATTGATGAAGATAGAGGTTTTTAAAGGTTATTGGTAATTTAATAAAGTATAGAAAAATTTAAATATAGCCGAGTATATAATTAACTATGGATACGACAATTCAGATAAGCAACGAATTACTTAATAGGCTAAAAAGCATGAAGATTTATTCTAAAGAAAGCTACGAAAGTATTCTTTGGGATTTAATTGAGGATAGATTAGAATTATCTGAAGAAACGAAAAAAAATATAGAAAAATCAGAAAGAGAGATTAAAGAAGGAAAAACAATTTCATTAGAAAATTTGAAAAGAAAAGCTGGTGCTTAATGTTTTCTATAGAATTTACAAAAACTGCAGAAAAGCAATTTAATAAATTGCCCAAAGAAATTCAAATTAGAATTATTAGAGTGTTAGACAGGATAAAAGTAAGGCCATTTTATTTTGTTAAAAGAAAAGAAGGAACGCCTTATTTTATATTGAGAATTGGAGATTATAGAGCTATATTAGACATTAAAATAGAAAATAATTTTATTTGTGTTATTGAAGTAGGACATAGGAAAAATATTTATAAAGATTAGTTTGGGAATTTAAAAATTAGAAATTGCCCGAATAAAATGAAATTTATTTATATTCTTCTGATTTGATTGTAATTATTTTTGAGCATATTCCATCTAATCCACTTATTTTTTCCGAAAACTCAAACGCTTGATTTTTATCAAAAAATGTTCCATACCTTATATCAGATTTGTACTTTTTTTCACAATATTCTCCTATAGAATGGCCTACAGAAACTAAACATTCTTTGGCTAATCTCCCAATAGCTATTTCATTTTTCCTGTTATCTAATTCTCCTCTTCTTTTTCCAGGACCCAAATAAATTTCTACAAAAATAAGTATTTCTGGTTGATATTTTTCCATAAAATTTTAAATTTTGATTATTAATAAATATTATTATTGTAGAGGATCAAACCCCCCACGTAGTTTTTTCTTTTCTTTTGATTTCAGCAATTCTTTGTAGAGCCTGAATTTCTTCTTTAGTTAGAAGATCTTTATTTTCTTTAAAGTTCTTAAATTGAGTTTCAGTTAAATCAGAATATAAATAATTAACATTAGTTAAAACCCTATCAAACATTATTCCTGGAAGAGAGATCGCTATTTCTTTGCCTTGCTCTGCCTCATTTATTGAGCGATTTTGTTCTTGAAGAGATTTGACTTTTGCTATATGCTCTCCTAAATCATTTATTAAAACAGTGTTTGGTCTTAATTTTCCAGCTTCAACTTTAACTCCGAAAACAGCCGGTTTGGAATTTCTAAAAATATATTGATGCAAGACAGCAAGCTTGCATAAAGGAGCTAAGCCAGTAAGCTTTTCTTTCTTAATTTCATTATTTTTTTCTTCTTGGAATTTAGAAAGGTTTTCAATTATCTTATAAATAACCAAATCTTTTATTATTTTGACTCTTGAATTTTTCATGAGCCGTTTAACTTCATCATCTTCTTCAACATTAAAACCAAGGATTATTGCGTTTAAGGGGTCGTTTTTTAGATTAGTTTCTGCAGAAATAAAATCTTTTTTATTTATATTTCCAATTCCAGCACTT
>CAYIJD010000011.1:0-16472 GCA_964363655.1 Candidatus Woesearchaeota archaeon
TAAATTCTCTTGGTTTTAATTCTATATAACTATTTTCCATAAATTTTCTAAGAAAGAGTGGTTTATAAACATTTCTATTTTACCACTAAAAAGTTATTATATTAATAATAACTAAAATGTTTTGGTGTTAAGAACGCAATTCACTTTAATATTAAAGTGTTATAAATTTCTTTTTTAAAATTTAAGTTTCTTAACTTTCTAAATCATACTTCTCGATCACTTTATAAACTGGTCCTTCTGATTTTAATTCAGATTCCATTAAATAAAAGCTATCTATTTTAAATTTTATTTTTTTGTGATTTATTTTTTTTAAAATATCAATAAGCTTTTTTTTATCTTTAACGTGTTTTACTCTTGCTATTGTAATATGGCTCATAAATCTTTTTTCTGGCTCAAAAAAATCTTGAAGCTTTTCATCTATTTGTTTTTGTAACTCGAAAACATTTCCGGTTAATTCTATCCAAATAATTTTTATAAAATGTTCAGAAAAAACTCCAATATTCTCCAGCTCTCCTTCAAAAAAACCAAAACTTATCTGTTTTAATCTTTCTTTAATTTTTTTAATATTATTTTCTGTTATTTCTCCTAAAAATTTTAAAGTTAAATGTAAATTTTTTAATTCTGTAAATTTTCCTATAAATAAATCCTTACTCTCAATTATTTTTTGTATTTTTCTAACTTCATTAATAGCTTCTAATGTCAAGTTAATGGCAATAAAACATCTTTTTGTATTCATTTTATGAGCCCTCTTTCTTTTATATTATAAAATATTCATAATAAAAGAGTTTGTTCTTTTCGGTTTTATCTATTACTAACTATCTTATATTTTTATCTATAGACCATGATTTAATAAATTAAGTAAATTTTTCAATGCTATATTAGTAAAACCAGATTGCTTTATTCAGTTATTTAGGTTTTACGCTATATTTATTATTAATTGGCTTAAATTAGTAATTCTTATTTATTGATAGTTATATGGGTCTTTTAACTATCTGCTAATAAAACAAAAAAACCAAAACCTATTTAAATGGGTTTTTCCTCGTTATTTATGTTAAGAGGAATAAACAAAATGGCTAAATGGACAGGTTGGATCGCTGCTCTTGGAGGAGTATTAGCGGGCTTACCTAGTGTTGGCGTATCACAAATAGAAAGCTGGTCAGTTCCATTAGGAGCGATTTTAGCTATTGTATTTGGTATCTGGTCTGTATATGAATAAGTACAGAAAAGTAATTATAAAAACTCATAATTGAAATTTTAAAATGTTTGAAAGGAGGCTATAAAATGACAAGCACTCAAAAAATATTTGCTCTTGTGTTAGGGATTGTTTTACTTTTAGTTGGTATACTGGGATTTGTCAGTAATCCTTTAGTAGGAGATACTGGTTACTTTTCAACAAATACTAATCAAGACATCTTACACATAATTGCAGGACTAATTGGTATATGGGTAGGGACAATGGGAAGTGGACCTGGATTTAACATGTCACTCGGATGGATTGCCCTGGTCCTTGGAATACTCGGATTTATACCAGGAGCAAAAGAACTCTTACTGCAATATTTAAACATCGATACAAACATAACTATATTACACGTTGTAATTGGTATAGTTACGCTAGGTGTTTATTATATGACGGATAAAGACTAAATTTTTTTTATTTTTTATTATAATTTTTTCCTATAAGTAAACCTGATTTAAAATTTTAGTGGTAGAAAAAGTGTTACTTGCAATACCTTCTGTTTAAGGATAGGGTTGGCTTTTGTTATTATCAAAACTAAAATTTGCTATGAACTTAAACTTTTTTTATATAATTGGAATATTTTTATTGTTTTTTGGATTATTCTGGAGTTTTCTTCCTCATATTTATCATGAGAAAATAAACTTAAATAAAGATATTGAAAGTAATTTAAATGATAATAAAGATAATTTAGAGAAAGATCACCTAGCTCATATTTTAATAGGAATCCCCCCTGCAGTTTTAGGAATCATAATGATAGAATATTTAAATAGGAAAAAGAAATTATTAAAAAATTCTTAATTCAAACCACATACCATAAATATTTCTATTATAGTCAACGACTTTAATATTTCCTTAATTTGTCGTTGGCTATTTAGGGAAAGACTTATGTCTTTCACTATAGATGGCCATAAAAGTAATCATACTCAATAAACAGAAATGTTGGCTTTCAAAATTAATTTCTATCAATAGGTTCTAAAAAATAATATCTTCCATCGCTTCAAATTCATAACTCTTACTTCTTCACTACAAAACTTTGTTAAACTCTAATGATTAGAACAACTTTAAATTAATTCTACAAAAATAAGTTTATTTATTAATAAAGGGTTATGATAAATAACCTCAATTTTATTCTGACAGCCATTCTATCATTTCAACCAGGCACCAAAGCAACAAAGCTATAGTTTTTTAATTTGCTTAATTTTCTAACATCTTCTAATCTAACTTTATCAACATTTTCCTCATATTTATAATAATTTCCTGCATTTCCTCCAATTTCCTCATGCAATAATTCAAACATACTTAATTCTGATTTTTCCTTATTAATTTCTCTTAAACCAATTAATTTTTCTTTTGTCTCATTCAATTCAGTCTGTTTTAAATCTTTTAGTTTTTTAACTTCTTTTAAAATAAGTTTTTTAACCTCTATGATTTTTTCTTTGGTGGTTCCAACATAAATAGTTTCATAAGAATAGTCTCTAGACTGGTCTAAACTGCTTCTAACTGAATAGCATAAGCCTCTTTTCTCCCTAATTTCTTGAAATAATTTACTGCTCATTCCACCCCCCAAAATACTGTCAAATACTTCCGCAGAATATCTATATCTGTTATTTAATTTAGGCATGTGAAATCCTAAAACCAAATGAGCTTGGTCTATTCCTTTTCTTTTTTTTATAAAACTTCCATTCTTAAGAGATATTTTAACAGAACTTATTACTTTTTTAGTTTTTGGAAATCTTTTTGCTTCTTTTACAACATCGTTCCAGTCAACATCACCAACAACGCTAAAAACAATATTGTTAGAAGTGTAAATTGAATTAAATAATTTTATTACTTTTTCTCTTGACAAAGAAGAAACAGTTTTTAATGTTCCGGCAACAGACATATTAAATGGTTTTTTATATAAAAGCTCTTTTATTTTCTCAAGAACATAAGTAGTAGGATTATCGTTATACATTTTTATTTCCTCTAAAATAACCTTCCTTTCTCTTTCTAGGGCATTTTTATCGAATAAAGGATTTAAAACTAGATCTCTGGAAATATCTGCTCCTAAACTAAAGTGTCTATTAGGAAGTTTATTCCAATAACAGGTAATATCTTCTGAAGTAAAAGCATTAAGAATCCCCCCCTTATTTTCTATTTCTCTTGGGATTTCCTCTACCTTTCTTTTTTTAGTCCCCTTAAAAACTAAATGCTCTATAAAATGACTTATACCTTTAATATTTGCGTTTTCATATTGAGCTCCGAACTTAACACTGCTGGCTATAGATATAGCAGGAGTTTTTCTTTTTTCAAATATAACCGTAACTCCGTTATTTAATTTTTTCCTGTAAAAATTAAAATCTTTTGCCATTTTAATAAGAAAAGCTCATAGAGTTAATAAAGGCTTTGATAAATTTGTTAAATTTTTTCGTAAGTTCTACGTGTTTTTTATAATCTAAGTTACCGAGAGGGTATTATTTTTTTGTAATATAAATTGACAAAAAAATAGAAAAATATATAAAGTATTACTAGTAATACTCTTTATGGAAACTAAAATAACCTCTAAATTCCAGACAACTATACCTAAAAAAGTAAGAAAATTTCTTGAGGTGGGGGCTGGAAAAGAACTAAACTGGCATATTATAAAAGGGATGGTTGTTGTTGAAAAGGATAGAAAAATAAAGAATCCGACAAAGTTTCTTACTTCGCAAATAAAACTGGATATTGATGTTGTAAACCTTATAAGAAAAGTTAGGGAAGAAATAATATGAGATATGTAGATTCAAATATTTTTATTTATGCTATTACAAATAATGAAAAATACGGGGGCTTTTGTAAAAAAATACTTTTAGATATTGAAGATGAGAAATTAAAGGCTTGCGCTTCGGTTCTTATTTTGGTTGAAATATTTAATTCGTTGTCAAAAATAAATAAAGAACTAAAAAAAGATAGTAAAAAAACGCTAGATATAAAACAAAATATTGATGCTATATTATCCTACCAAATTACTTGGTTTGAATTAGAATTTCTTACTATCAAAAAAGCAGCTGAATATTTATATAATATTGCAAGTACAGATTACTTTCATCTTGCAACAATGGAATTAAATTCTATAAAGGAAATAATATCTGCTGATATTGAATTAGATAAAGTTGAGTTTATTAAAAGAATTGACCCTCTAGAATATTAACGGACTTTTTTTACTGTTATCAAAAGAAAAATGGTTAATAAAGATTTTTGTTAAATTGTTGTTGCATAAGCGTGAGTTGAAAACTAACTTCTTGGAATATTATATCCACTCTCTCTTGATTTCCTAAATCTTGATTGGTAGATTTTAATTTTACATAGAATAATTAAAATAAACATTTATAAAATATGATTTATTCAAGAAAATAAGATAGTGATATGGTTTAGAACATCGATATGAAATTCTGAGATTTGTACCTATCCCGTCAAAAAATTAATATAATAGTTAAAATGAAACAACAAAAATTCCTGACAAAATCTCGTTATATAAACGGATTACAATGTAGTAAATGGATATGGCTTGCATTTAATAAACCAGAAGAACTTCCAGAAACAGATCAAACTACCCAACATAGATTTGATGAAGGACATAGAGTTGAAGAATTAGCAAAAAGTTTATTTCCAGATGGGATAAATATTGAAGAGGTTATTCCAATAGAGAATGATAAAAAATCTAGAGAATTGTTAAAAAAAAGAAAACCTTTATTTGAAGCAGGATTTATACATAAGAATGGAAAGTGTTATGCTAGAGCTGATATATTGTTGCCTGTTGGAAAAAATGAATGGGACGTTTTAGAGGTTAAGAGCGCTACGACAGTTAAGGAAGATTATTTTGAAGACCTTTCATTTCAAAAATATTGTTATAAGTCTGTTGGTTTAAAAATAAGGAATTGTTTTGTATTACATGTTAATAATCAATACGTTAGGCAAGGAGAAGTTGATCCTAAGGAATTTTTTACGATTGCAGATATTACGCAATATATCAAAGATTTAATGCCTGAAGTTCCAACCAAGATAAGAAAGTTATTTGATATAACAAAACTAAAAAAATGCCCTGAATTCAAAAGAGGAGAAGAATACCATAATGATTCTTTTGGTATTCACAAAGACGATAAATTTTGGCAAGAACATCCAGAATGTGATATCTTAGACCTATACTATGGTGGAAAAAAAGCAATAGAATTATTTAACTCTGGAATACTATCAATTAAAGATTTGAATGATAATCATCTTACTAGAAAACAACAAATGATACAACATAAGGTTGCAAAAACAAAGCAACAACATCATGATAAAGAAGAGTTATTATCCTTTATTAAAACCTTAAAATATCCTTTATACTTTTTAGATTTTGAAAGTTATTATGTTGCAATTCCATTATATGATGGATTAAAACCTTACCAACAAATACCTTTTCAGTTTTCTTTACATGTAATTAAGAAGGAAGGGCAAAAACCAAAACACCATTCATTTATTGCAGAGGGTTCTGAAGATCCTAGACTCAGATTCATAGAAGAACTTAACAAGGTTTTAGGCACGAATGGAAGTGTAATTGTTTATAATCAAAGTTTTGAACAAACAGTTCTTAAAAACCTAGCATTGTACTTCCCAAAATATCAAGAATGGGTCAAGTCTATAATCGAAAGAATGGCTGATTTATATTCTCCGTTTAGAAACTTTGCATATTATCATCCAAATCAAAAAGGCAGCACGTCACTAAAATATGTTTTACCGGTATTAACTGGTGTAACCTATGAGGACTTAGAAATTGCTAATAGTTCAAACGCCTATCTTTCTTATATATTTATCACTCATGGAAATTATGAAGGAGAAAAAGCAACTCCTGAAGAAATAAAGAAAGTGCGCGCAGATTTAGAAAAATATTGTGGCAGAGATACAGAAGGAATGATTTGGATATTTGAGAAATTAAAGAAATTAATCGACTAATCAAATGTAATTCATGTACTAAACTTTATTATCAACCATCTATTATATCCTCACCCCCCTCAACAAATTAGCATTTGTAATAACAGTAATTGATGATAAAGCCATTGCAATCTCTGCTATAATAGGGTGTAATAATCCTAAAACAGCTAAAGGAATAGCAATAACATTATAAGCAAAAGCCCAAAATAAATTTTGCTTTATTTTTCTAAATGTAGCTCTACTTAACCTTATTCCCTGAACAACTCCTATTAAGGAACTTTTGGCTAAAACTAAATCTCCAGCTTCAATAGCAATGTCTGTCCCGCTTCCCATAGCAATTCCGACATTAGATTGTTTTAAAGCAGGAGCATCATTTATCCCATCTCCAACAAAAGCTACAAATCCTCTTCTACCTAATTCTTTTTGTAATTCAGAAACTTTCCTAGCTTTATCTTCTGGAAGAACATTGGCTATAACTTCTTTAATGCCAGTTTGTTTTGCAATGGCTCTAGCAGTTCTTTCATTATCTCCTGTTATCATAATTGTTCTATAACCAGCATTATTCAAAACTCCTATAGCTTCAGCAGAATCTTCTTTAATGGCATCTGCAACAGCTATAACTCCTAAAACCTCTTTATTCTCTGAAACAACCATAACTGTCTTGCCATTATTTTCAAAACCTTCAATTATTTTCTCAAAATCTTCTAAATTTATTTTTCTTTCTTTCATCAAAACTCTATTTCCTATTAAAATTTTCTTATTTCCAATCATTCCTTCAACTCCTCTGCCCCTTAATACCTTAAAACTTTTTACTTGTTTGTATTTTTTTAAATCAGCTTTTTCTACAACAGCTCTTGCAATAGGATGTTCGCTTAATTTTTCTAAACTTCCTGCTATTTCTAACAAATAATTTTTTTTAATATTGCTATAAATATCAGTAACTTCTGGCTTTCCTTTTGTTATTGTTCCTGTCTTATCAAAAATTATAATTTTAACCTCTTTCATCGTCTGTATCGCTTCTCCCTTTCTTATTAAAATTCCGTTTTTAGCTCCGATTCCAGAACCAACCATTAAAGCTATTGGAACTGCTAATCCTAAAGAACATGGACAAGCAATAACCAAAACAGCAATTCCAACACCTAAAGCAAAACTTAATTCTCCATTAAAAATCCACCATCCAAAAAAACTTAAGACAGCCAAAATTAAAATAACCGGAACAAAAATATTTGTTATTTTATCTGCTAATTTTTGTATTGGAACTTTAGTTCCTTGTGCTTCTTCAACCAACTTTATTATATGAGCAAGAAAAGTATCTCTGCCTATTTTTTCTGCTTTAACATATAAAATACCATCTTGATTTATTGTAGCTCCAATAACCTTATTCCCTTTCATTTTTTCAACAGGCAAACTCTCTCCAGTAACCATACTTTCATCGACACTGCTTTCTCCCTTAACTATAATTCCGTCTGTAGGAATTTTTTCTCCGGGCTTTATTATTAGAATATCTCCAACAGCTACTTCTGAAATTTCTACAATAATTTCTTTTTTTCCTTTTAAAACAGTAGCTTTTTTAGCTCCTAATTCTAGCAATTTCTTAATTTCCTGAGTTGCCCTACCCTTTGCTTTACTCTCAATAAATTTTCCTGTAATAAAAATAGCCATGATTGCAGATGCAACACCGGAATAATCTGCAACAAGATTAAAATAACTAAGAATTCCAGTTAAATATGCAATAACTGTTCCTAAAGCAATTAAAGAATCCATATTAAAATAAAATGTGTAAAATCCTCTTAATCCCCCTTTAATAGTTTCCCAACCAAAAATAAAAATAACTGGAAACCCAAGAACTAAGAATATAAAAACAGTTATTTGCTCTAAAATAATTTCAATGCCAAAAATCCTTGTTATAAGCATTAATAACATAACTGGCACTCCAAAAATCCAGGCCCCAACTAATTTTCTTCTCCAGCTTTGTAATTCTAATTCTTCAATTGATGTTTCTTGTATTTCTGTGTGATGGTGTTCGTGATTATGCTCATCCATTTTTATTGTTTTATTTAGATTTTAACCCTCTTCCATCTTTTATTAATTTGATTTTCATGATAAATCGTCTATTTTTTAATCTACTTATGCGGTTTCAACAGAAAGAACTTTATATCCAATATTTGCAACAGCTTTTTTCATTTCTTCTTCTTTAACAGAATTGTCTGTAGTAATAAAGGCTTTATTGGTTAGAGCGCTGACACTAATTTCATTTACCCCTTTAACTTTTTTTAAAGCTTTTTCTATATTAACTGCGCATGAGGCACAATGCATTCCTAAAATATTTAATTTTAATTTTTTCATGGTTTTTTATTGATTTTATTTTTATAATCATTTAATTTTAATAGCGAGAATTCTCTCATTTATCTTGATTACTCTAACTGGTTGTTTAATATATCATTTATAATTAACATTTATTTAATTTAAAATTTTACAGCATATTTAATTATTTCTAAATTGCAAGAATGGTTTTTTTTTGCACCATTTTTCACATTTTTCAGCAATTTTTTTATCTTTATAAATAAATTTACATTCATTGCATTGATAATATTTTTTATTGTTTTTTAAAATTTCTTTAACCATAATCTTTAATTTTTATTTTCTCTGTATCTGTTTTATTAACCAAAAAATTAATAAGATTAATACTACTAATATAATGATGCTAAAAATCCATCCAAGTGTCATTGGCCAGAAACCATAATTTCCATACATCATTGCTCCCATACTACATCCATAAAATCCTTGATCTGTTTGAGCAAAAATAAAACTGATTAATAATAAAATACTCGTTATTAAAATAATAAATTTATTTTTCATTATGAACACCTCCTTTCATTTCCTTCATCTTCCTCAAAATATGAACACAATGCTGTGACATATGTTTATTAATTATCTCTATTAGGGGCTTAATTGTTTCTTTGTTTAAATAATATTTTCTAAACCTACCGCTTATTTCACTTTTTACAAATCCGCATAACTTTAATCTTGCAAGATTGTGAGAAACTATTGTCTGTTCCATATTTAACTCTTTAATAATTTCTGAAACAGTTTTCTTATCATTATTTAAAAAATTAAGAATTTTAAGTCTTGGCTCGCTTACCAAAGCCCCAAAAAATATTTTATATGCTTCATATAATTCTTTTTCTGAAATCTTTTTATGGTTATGTTCGTGCAAATGCTCTAGACTTAATATGTTTTTATCTATCATATGAATATAAAAGACATATAAGTATTTAAAGATTTCTGTGGTTGGGAATATAACTGAAATTTATTAATCTGAAAGAGCGCTTTGTCTTTGCCCTTTTAGCACAATTCGTTATCAAAATAAAGTTCATAGATTAATTCATATAATAAAACAACTTGCCTGCTAAAAACCATCAACTATATTCAACTTCTTTCTCAATCATCTTATAACTAAAAACTAATAATAATAAAACTCCAAATTGTATTTCTATGCCTTGAAAAGGCAGGCTTGCTAAAGAAAAAGATATTCCTAAAAAACCTAATATTAAAGGAAATAATCCTGTAATACAAACAGGGCAAAAACCAGTAATAAGTCCTCCAAGAGTACCAAGACTTGTAGTTGTCATGCCAGCTTTACAAGTTTTTCTTTGCTTATAAATCATATAAATATAAATTAAGTTTACGGCAACAAAAAAACCAATTGCCAACGATAAAACTAAAGAAATTGATAATTTAAACCAGCTAACAGTTTTCGCATTTACTATTATCAAAGGTATTGTATCATAAAAACCACTTACTAAAAGATTTACTATTAGATATAAAATAAAAATCGCTATAAACCAATATAAATATGGTTTTTTAAATATTGCTTTCATGATAATTTAAGGTGATTAGTGCAAATCAGTGTTAATTCTTTTGTTGACTTAATTTTTTAAGACTTATAATCATTATTTATAACATTATTAATATTTAATATTTAATATTTGTTAGATGATTACATGTAATTGCTTTTAATTTTTTAAGCCCTGAAAGTTAAGATTAAACCATTTATAAATTTTTAATTGGTGCTAAAACGGAGCAATCGCCTAATTTAATCATTAATAAATTTAATTAATTTTCTATTTTTTGTAGCCATCGCGCTTTAATTTATTTATAATCTTTTAAAGACTTACTAACCTCTTAAGATAGGGCTCACATTTTAATTAGATGACTTTCAGTAAAAATCAAATTGCCCAACTTAAATCTTTTATTAGAATTTAATATAACACCAAAAACCTATTCAACATTCATAGTCCCATAACCCATACCCATAGAACAAGAAAACTTAAAACTACCTAATTGAGTTGGTGTAAAAACTATTTTTTGGCTAGGATTTTGAGAAAACTTTGAAATTCCTAAATCTCTTATTGAAAAAGATCTTAAACACCCTCTAACAGTTTCATCTAAAGTTAGTTCAACTGGTAATCCTGCTTTTACATTAATAACCGAAGGAAAATAATTATAATTTTTCATGCCTAAAAGAACTTTTTGCGCGTTTTCTAAATTATCATTATTTGAATTGTCATTGACAGCATTTCCAGTTATGCCATTTCCAGCAATAACACTAGTTCTAGTATATAAGAAAAATCCAATTAAAACCATGACTATCAAGACAATAACAAGCAAGGTTGTGTTTTTCATATCTTATTTTATTAATTATTTTAATTCTTTATTAAAGTTAATGAACCAACGAAATTCTCGATTTATTTCATTAATTATCTCCAACTACTTTCTTTTATTTTTATCCGCCATTTATTTACTTACTAATATTAATAAATTTAATTATATAAAGTTTATTGTGTTAAATTAACCTCCAGCGAATACTCCTGTTTTAGGTCCAAACGCCATAAACCATACAGTTACAACTGTCAAAATAAAAGTTAATACTATATTCCAAAATTGCTCTTCTCTTCTTTGCCTTGCACTTTCTCTCATCTCTTTATAAATCATATAATTTAAACCAAAAATTATTATAGCAGATATAAAAAAAACAACTATTGCAATAATTTTAAGATTATCATTCAATAACATAAATGCAGTCATTGCTCCCATTAATCCTCCCATAAATCCAGCCATAATACCTTCCATAATTCCCATAATTCCGCAACATTTTCCATTCCAAATTCCTAAAATAATTCCTAGAGTCATTCCAAATAAACTTCCAACAAACATTCCATTAGTACTAGCTATATAAAATCCTGGAAGAAAACCAGCAATCATTCCAGTAGTCATTCCAACCATCATTCCAGCCATACAAGGCAGTTCTCTATAGGTTCTCACTTGTCTTATTGTTGGTATAATAATTGCATAACTTAAAACTGCAAAAAAAACAAAATAACCATATTTTGTAAAAAAATTATTTCCCAATTTAAAATATAATATTCCTAAGATAATAAAAGAAGTTATTAAAGAATAAATCATTGACTTTATTAACTCTCCCTCTGCTCTATTTCCATTTAATTCTTTTAAAAATTCTTTGAAGCTCATTTTAACGCGCTATATTTTAGGGGGGTTTGGGTTTTTAGAGTTTTCTATTTCAAAAGATTATATTTAATACAACAAAAGAGCTAAATATAAGTTATTAATAACTAATATCATGTTTATAGATAAAGAATTTTTTAATAGAAATGCTGAAATTGTTGCTAAAGAACTACTTGGTAAAATTTTGGTGAGAAAAATTGGCAATAAAAAATTAAAGGCTTTGATAATTGAAACAGAAGCTTATTTTGATGAAAAGGATCCTGCCTCTCGCGCACGCCAAAATGGAGATTTGAGAGACACGATGAAAATGAATCCGGGGACTATTCTAGTGTATGGTATTCATAACAATTGGTTAATGAATATTGTTACAGATAAAGAGGGAATTGCTTCGGCAGTACTTGTTCGTGCTATTGAGCCCATAAATTTTCATAAAAAAAGTAATGGACCAGGCTTACTTACTAAAGCTTTACAAATTGATAAGAATTTTCATAAAATGAATATTATTAATAATAAAAAGATTTGGGTTAAGGAGTTTAATAGCCAAGAAGGTATTGGAAATACTAAATCTATTAATCTAGAAAGCGAGAAAAGTATGGCTAATAAGCCAGCGATTTTAAAAGATAACAAATTAATAGTTAAGAATAACAAAAATAATTTTGAAATAATAGAAAGTTTTAGAATAGGTGTAAAAAAAGACCTTCCCAAAAAATTAAGATTTTACATTAAAGATAATGAATGGGTGAGCAGAGAATGATAAAAAGAAAAGTTGCAATAATTATTTTTTATGATAATAATAATTTTATGATTCAAGATAGAAGAAAAATCAGTAAATGGGGAGAAGATTATGGATTTTTTGGGGGAGCGATTGAAAACAATGAAAATTCTGAAGAAGCGATTAAAAGAGAGATTAAAGAAGAACTTAATTTTGAAATTAAAGATTTTAAATTATTTAAAAAAGACGTTAAATTTATAAAAGAAATTAATGGAAAAGTTGAGAGAAACTTATTTGTTTCTGAAATACCTGATTTAAATAGTATTAAAGAGATAGAAGGAAAAATTAAATTTATTTCGAGAAATAAAATCCCAGATTTAAAAATGGTTGGTGGAGATTTAGAATTATTGAAAGAAATAAAAGATTATCTAAATAAAATTAAATAAAAAATGAAACTAGGAATTTTATTTTCGGGGGGGAAAGATTCAACATATGCTTGTTATTTAGCAAAAAAAAATGGTTATCAAATAAAATGTTTAATTAGTATTTTTTCTGAAAATAAAGAAAGCTTTATGTTTCATACGCCTTCTATTGAAATGGTTAAAAAACAGGCAAAAGTTATTAATTTGCCTTTAATTATTGTTAAAACAAAGGGTAAAAAAGAAAAGGAATTAAAAGATCTAGAAAAGGCTATTATTCTTGCAATCAAAAAATATAATATTAAAGGAATTGTTACAGGTGCTATTGAATCAGTATATCAAAGTTCAAGAATTCAGAGAATTTGTAATAAATTAAAAATAGAATGTTTCAATCCTTTATGGCAAAAAGATCAATTTGAACTGCTTAAAGATTTAATTAAAAATAAATTTGAGGTTATCATTATTGGAATATCTGCAGAAGGATTTAATTCTTCCTGGTTGGGCAGAAAAATCAATAAAAATATGATTAATGAATTAAAAGATTTAAATGCTAAATATGGAGTTAATCCAGCATTTGAGGGCGGAGAGGCCGAGACTTTTGTGACCAACTGTCCTTTATTTAAAAGAAAATTAAAAATTATTGGCTATAAAGATTTTGGAGAAGGAAATTCATGGAGAAGGGAGATTAAAGTAAAATGAAAATAATTTCATGGAATGTGAATGGCATAAGATCGGTTTATAAAAAAGGATTTCTGAAATTTATTAAAAAATATGACCCAGATATTTTATGTTTGCAGGAAATAAGAGCTGGGAAAGAGCAATTTCCAAAAGAATTAATTAATTTAAATAATTACTTTTTTTATATTAATTCTTCCAGAAAAAAAGGACGTGCCGGGGTTGCAATTTACACAAAAGAAAAACCAATCGATGTTGATAATATTTTTGGTTATAAATATTTTGATAGAGAGGGTAGGTTTTTAAGACTGGATTTTAAGAACTTTATTTTAATAAATCTTTATTTTCCTCATGGGGGAAGAAAAAAAGAAAGATTAAATTATAAATTAAAAATATACGATTATTTTTTGAATTTTGCAAAGAAAAATAAAAATAAAAAAATAGTTTTAGTTGGAGATTTTAATATAGCTCATAAAGATATTGATCTTACAAGACCTAAACAAAATAAAAATAATATTATGTTTACTAAAGAGGAAAGAAAGATACTTGACAGATTAGTAAGTTTAAATTTTATTGATAGTTTTAGAAAATTGAATCCAAAGAAAATACAATACACATGGTGGCCTTATTTCGCAAATGCTAGGGAAAGAAATCTGGGCTGGAGAATTGATTATATTTTTGTTTCTGGTGTCTTGTTCAATAAAGTAAAAAAATCGTTTATATTAAATGAAGTTATTGGCTCTGATCATTGCCCTATAGGAATTGAATTAAAATGAAAAAAGATATCTTAATAATTAACATCTGCAAAGAAAAACTTCATTATTATGAGTTCGTAAAACCAATTAAAGATATTTTGGATAAAAATAAAGTCAATTGTTTAGTTAAACATTATAAAAATATAAAAAAAGAGGACCTACAAAAATCAGGTAAAATAATAATTTGCGGAACAAGCCTTATAGATAATAAATTTATCAAAGATTCTGATAAATTTAACTGGATAAAGAATTTTGATAAGCCAATCTTAGGTATTTGCGGGGGAATGGAGATAATAGGTCTGGTTTTTGGCGGAAAACTAAAAAGAAAAACTGAAATAGGTTTTTATGAAGAAAAATTTAATAAACAATTTTTAGGACTAAAAGAAATAGAAAAAGTTTATCATTTGCATAATTATTATATAGATTTTAATAACGAATTTGAAATTTTCTGTTCTTCTAGAAAAGTTAATCAAGCTATAAAACATAATAAAAAACAAATTTATGGTGCTTTATTTCATCCAGAGGTAAGACAAAAAGAATTAATTAAAAATTTTATAAACCTGGCTAATTAAAACACATTAATTTTAATAAGAGGTTAATAATTATTAATTAGATTAATTAATATAATTAAAAAAAAGGTTCTTACTAAATTTAAGCAGTTGGTGTCAAAGCCGCAAGCTTTTGTTCTAATGCGTCTATTCTTGCTTGTAATGCTGCTACAATTTTCCTTAAGCCCTCTAAAGTAATTGTCTCTCCTGCATTTGTTTTATCTACACATTTTGCAGCTCCATTAACGTCGACGACACAAACTCTGTCTGCTCCACAACTTGTCCAAGGATTATTTCCTCCAACTAATTTTGCTTCTCCATTTACACAAGCATATTGCTCGATTTTATCTTTATTATCATTACAGGTATCAAAAAACTGTACGCCATTCTGAACGGTCGCAATGCCTGGGACATTTATATCATTTTCAGGATCTGTTTCAGAACAATCTCCAACACATCCTCTATCTTTATCACATCTCCCAAATTCCCCTAATATAGAACAGTCTTTATCCTTCTTTTCTAAGTTTTCATTATCACAAGAGTAACTTACAAAATGATTATCTATACAAGAGTCCTGATAAAGAACTCCCTCACTAACAACTCCTCTTTCAGTTTTAGTACATTTAGGCCCCGCGTCAGAAACAACTACTCCAAACAAATTCCTTCCGGGTAATCCGGTATTCTCTAACTCCATCATTTTACAAAATCCATTAGTGACATCTATAGTATTAGCTACGGGTTTTCCAGCTGCATCACAAGATCCTTCTTTAATCTGGCTGTAAGCAGTAAAAGTTTCTCCATTATTATCTACTCTTCTTGATTTCTCCCCAGTACAAACATCTCTAAGAATCCTTGGTTTTGCAAGAATATTTTTACTGGCCAGAACAAAACTTGCTGTTTCGGGATGAACTCCTCCATCAAAATCTTCGCATAAACGAGGATTGGCATTTGGCAAATGAGTCGCACTAACTCCAACTAAAAAACCTAAAATAATTAAAATAATAGAAGATATAATAAAAATACTTTTTTTAATCATCTGACACCTCATTTACTAACTCTTTAATTTATTAATAATTAATGCTTTATAAATATTTCGTTGTTTCCGTTTTTTTCAGAATAAGATTAGTTCAATAAAATCTTTGTCCCAAGATTAAAAAGCGAGCAATATTCTCACTTAACCTATACCCTAAATCAAATTAAAAGTTACTAACATTTATTTTTAGTTAAGAATTCTATAAATAATAAAAATTATTTGAATATTAATTTTTTTTTCTAAAAAAAGAATAAAACCAAAAAGAAATTATTCCTAAAACTAATATAATTAAAAAAATGGAAATATAAAAACCAACCGTAAATTCATAATCTCTCTCTCCTAAGCTAATTTTTGTTTTTTTTGAGAGAAACTTTTCTTCTGTGGTTTGTTTATTTTTTCTTTTTTCTATATTTTCTTGGCTATCAAAATCTTTTTCAATAATCTCCTCTCCGCTAACATTGCCTTCGCTTGCGTTAATTTCGCTTATATTGAGATCTAAAGACCGGCTTTCTTCAGAATTTATATCTTCTAGTTCATTTAAAGAATTTTCTTCATTATTTTGGGGGGGGGGGGGGGGGGGCGGGGGGGGGGGGGGGGGGGGGGGGGGGGGTGGGGGGGGGGGGGGGGGGGGGGGG
>CAYIJD010000012.1:0-15311 GCA_964363655.1 Candidatus Woesearchaeota archaeon
AATCCTTTGCAACTTTTTCAGCATGCCTATTAAAAAAATCTAAATAAATTCTTGTAGATTGTTTTGGTATTTTAAGTTCTGACATTTTATTTATAAAAATTTATTCAATTAAATAAATAAGTTTTTTGAGTTCGCTAGGTATTTGAGCAGAATCTAATGGAAATTTTGCGTTTACTATATTATCTATTCTTTCTCTAACATCTTTATCAACTATATCTTTATCTTCATCTACTAATTCATAAGCTATTCCATCGCCGTCTCTAAAATGTTTTAGAATTTCTTCAACTAAACTCTCTCTAAATTCTTTTCTTTGATTTAAATAAGCTTCATTTTTATTTTCAATGGTCCTTAAATCAGAAATATATCTTTCTAAAACCGGTTTTAATTCAACTAGTCTTTTAGTTAACTCTAATCTATAAAGTCTTTGTTTTTCTTCGCTTTCTAATTTTTGAGCACGTTCTCTCTCTTTGTCTTCTATTTCATATCATTTTTCTTTAGCGATGAATTCTAATTTTCTATTATGTTCTTTGTCAGCATTTTCGTATTTTAATTTTTCAAGTTCAACAGAATTTTGTGTTTTTAATTTATCTAATTCAATCTGAGCTCTCTTTGTTTCTTCAATTGATAAAATTTTTTCTTTTTCTATTTTAGATAATTCAAGTTTCTTTGAATTACTTTTTCCGATAAGATAACCTACCGCTGTTCCAATTAAAACGCCTCCAGCTCCAACAAAGGTATAAATAGCCTCTTGTGAATTCATTATATTTTCTAAGGTTTTATAGTCCATTTTCTCTAATTTTTTAACACCATAAGCATATATAAACCTTTCTATTATTAACTATAAAAGGGTAACAGATAGTAAAGTTTATATATCGTAGAATATGCGGAATTATAAGATAATGAGAATAAATTTCTTAATTATTCTATTTTCGAGGAAAATCAAATGAAATGCCTCGTAATAAAGCGATTGAGTATTATAAATAAAAATGTTAGCTAACAAAACAAACAGGATTAATAAGATTAGCTAGAAAAGCATCTATCTTAAATTTAAAATTACTGAAATAAAATGAAAAATAAATCTCAAGTTTTAAAAAAGATAATTAGAAATTATTCAAACATGAATTTTCAGGAGAAAATTAGATGAAACAGAAATTAAGCGTATCTTTAGAAGAAGATCTGTTGAAATCAATAGATAGATTAGTTGAAACTGGAAAATTTAGAAATAAAAGCCATTTTGTAGAATATTCTTTAAATAATGCTGTTAAAAATGAACAGGAAAATAGGAAAGAAAATGAAAGTTTGAAGGGGGTTGGAGGAGGAAAATGATAACTAGAAGAACGTCTTGGCAGACATATGAATCTTGGAGAAGATATGGATTAGATAATGGATATAATGAAAGAAATTCTACAAGCTTAAATAATAGTTTAGAGAAAGATGAAACAAGCTGGTATAATAAGGGCAGAAGAAAAAAATGGACAAAAAAATTTAGATTTAATAATAAACTAAAGAGGGCGAGAATTTCTATAAAGACTTTTAAAGAATGGAAAGAATATGGATTAGAAAATGGATTTAATAAAAGGAATGTTAGAGGTTTAGCAATAAGTGAATATAAAAATGAAAGATATTGGTACAAAAAGGGGCAGAAAGAGGGCTGGTTAAAAAATTTTAATTTTAAGAGAAAAATAAATAAGGCGGATATTTCTTTTGATAATTTTGAGGATTGGAATAATTATGGTATAATACATAATTATAATAGAAGAGCTCCTGCGGGTTTAGGAGAGAGTAAAAAGATAATAGAAAGATCTTGGTATAGTAAAGGGGCGAGAGAAGATTGGTTAAAAGATTTTGAATTTAAAAGGAAAATAAAATTAAGTGTGTGGGGAAGTTTAGAGTATACTCTTAATGAAGCTAAAAAATTTTTAGAAGATAATAATTTTGAAGAATTACCTAGCGCTATAAAACTTAAAGATATGGATCATTCTGATTTAGTCAATGCCATTTCAAGATATCACGGTGGCTTCCTAGCTTTTCGTGAAAAACTTAGAGAGTATATGAATTTACCTTCTGAAAATTCTCAACTTGAATCTTTACTAGATAATTATGTCAACGGAGAAAATCAAAATGACAACTAAACAATTAAACTACTTTGAAAATACATCTAGAAGTTCTTTTGTAGAAAAAATCTTAATTTCTTTTTGCTTAAGAAATGATTTTTCATCTGACCAAATTGGACAATTATTAAGTGATAATGATAAGGCGAAGTATTCTATATCTTTTTTATCTGGAACAATTTTTAGCGCTTCTTTGAGATATTCTGAGAAATCTTCCTCAGAGAAAATATTAAGGCGTTTATTTAATATTGATAATAACATTATAAAATCTGTTGAAGAAATATGTGAATATTTTATTATTTTATCCTTGTTATTTGATAATTCTAAAAATACTAGGTATGGAATGTTTATAGTAACTCCTTTTTTAAGTAATTTGTTTAATATAAATTTTCGTGTAGAGTCTTTTTTAAAGAATGAAAATAATATATTAGCGTCTACTATTAAAGAACTTGGTAGTTGCATTTTTTCTCAAAGATTTGCATACTTTTTGACAATTTTATCTTCTAGTCTACTCACCATCTCCTTTATTTGTTCATCGGTTAATTCACTTTTATTTAATATTTTATTAGCCAAGGAAAATTCTAGGTCCAATAATAATTTATCTATAACTTCGCTTAGAACTTTCTCTAACTTTGGCTTCAATACACCAACCAATTCTTCTGGCACATCTAACTTAATAACAATTTCTTCCATGATTAATAATTATGGCAATAAATATATAAATCTTTCTGATGAAAGTTCGAACAAAAGAAAATGAAAAATTATACTAATTTCCAGCAATATTGTGAAATACAAACGAAAGATGGGAATAGTTATGCTTCTCGTTTTTTAAAACCTGGAAAAAATTCTTTAAAACTAGCATTAGAAGAAGCAAAACAAAAAAATCTTCCATATGAGCTAATTGAAAGAGTTGAAGAAAAAGGAATGCTTGATGGAAGTTTTAAATTAACTTATGAAGGCGCAGAAAGAATATTAAGAAAAATAGAGGAATCTTTAGAAAAAATAGGAAGGCTAGAAGGTAAAAATTATCTAGATATTATTGATGGTTTTGATAAAGTTAGAGATAGCGATTTAGTTACAGTAGCTCATTTTTGTTTTAATCCAGAGATTAGAGAAAAAGTAGGAGGAGATTTTTCAAGACTTTATAAAATTGTATTGAATGCAGGAGTTAATAGGAAGAAAGGCTATGCTCTACCAGATAGACAAAAAAGAAATACTGTTTCAGGAACAAATTTTTTCCCGAGTCATTTAAGAGATTTATTATCTGCCTTGCCAAAACCAGAAACAAGCGAAGATGAACAATATCAGAGAATGATGAAAATTCTTATTAATAAAAAAGCAGAAAGAGATGTTTTTCCTGTCTTTAAACATGGAGAAACAGCAGCAATTAAAACTTTGGAAGAATTAGCTAAAAACGAAACAGAGGAAAATATTAGAGAAGCGTATAGTGTTTTAAGAGATACTTATAGAAATTATTTAAACCTTAATCTAATTAATGTCAACAAAAATTTTGTAGATCCTGAAACAGGAGAAAAAAATGTTCTTCCTTCATTGCATCAAAAAATTGGAATTTATCATTTGATAAAAGAAGGTAGATTTGGCATTTGGGATGGTGGAGGAACTGGAAAAACAGCTATTGCAATTCTTGCTCAACCACTAATAGAACAGGAATTAAAAAAACAAGGAAGAGATTTTAAAAAAGCTATTGTTGTCTGTCCTAATCTAGCCAAAAAAGCCTGGAGAAAAGGATTATTAGGAAATGAAAGAGAAAGATATTTAGAAGAAGAACAAAATGCAATTGTAATAGATGCAGATAAAAAAGATGATAAATTTTTAGAAAGTTTAGATGAAAAAAAATGGATAGTTGCAAATTATGAGCAGTTAACAACTAATGTTAATGGAGGAGAAAAATTGTTTATAGATAGTTTAGTTGAAAAAGGAGTAGATTATGTTATATTTGATGAGAGTCATAATATAAAAACTTTAAGAGAAAATACTTTAAAAGGAAGGCCTTCTCATAGTGCTGCAGCAAGAGTATTAGCATTAAATTCAGAATATTTTACTCCTATGTCTGCAACTCCAATTTCAAATGGTTTAATAGATTTTGCAGTCCAATATCATTTACTTAATCCTAGCACACTACCAAACCCAGAAAAATTCCTTGAATTGACTCAAAATTCTCCAAGAGTTTTATATACTTTTTTTAATGAAAGGTCAGTTAGAAGAACTGCTGAGGATATTAATGAAAATTTAGACTGGAGTGAAAAAGAGCATGAACTTATCTTAGATGAAATACAAAGAAAAATCTACAATCATATAATTGAGTTTAGAGTAAAATATTGGCTTCCTCAAGCAAGAAAAGCTCTTGTTGATCCTAGATTAGTTGATCCTGGAATTTTGAAAAAAGCTGGAGTTTTAGGACAAGTTTCCTGGAGAAATTCTGCAAAATATAGAAAACTAGAACAGTTAATAACATCTTTAGAAGGCCCTGTTGCAAGAAATGAAAAATTTGTTGTTTTTTCTACAATGTTTAGAGAAGGAGTTACTGAAAAAGGCCATCAAGGATTAAGAGAAAGTTATGAAAGGATGAATTTAATGAGTGAATATGAAAAACTTGAATTAAACAAGACTTTGGAGGTTATTTTAAAAGAAGCTCTTGAAAATAATTTTAAAAAGAAATTTGAGATAGGTGTTATTGACGGGACTATTGATGTTCAGGAGAGAGAAAAAGTTGTTGATGGTTTAAATGATGGTTTGGCTGGAATAATTTGCACTACTGAAACTGGAGGAGAGAGTTTGGACTTTACTTCTGCTAACTGGCTATATTTTTTAGACGAGGATTATGTTCCTGATACAGAAGAGCAGGCTTTATGGAGAGTTTTAAGAAAAGGGCAGAAGAAAAAAGTTTATGTTAATCATCTAAGAGCTAAAGATACTTTAGATATAGAAAACAGAGATTATGTTGATAAAAAAAGAATAATTGCTAAAATGGCAATGGATGGAGTTCCTCCGACAGAAGAGGAATGGAACTTATTAAGCGATACCGAAGGAGAGAGATTTGGGGGGTTAGTTAGAAGAACGGTTGGAGGAGTTTCTATTAATGTTTATAATGCTGATATTGAAGATATTTTAGATTTTGAAGTTAGAAAAAAGATTAGAGGAACGAGAAAAGTAAGTAGTTTAAGTCCTGCTATTTATACAACAACAGATGCACAAAAAATTATGCAGTGGATTGGACAAGATCCTTTAGATTGCTGGAAAGATCCTGAATTTGTTGAACTTTATATGAAAACTCTTCCTAATTTATCTCCTCATGTTGTTCATACAGCGAAGATTTGCGATTTAGTTTCAAGAGTTAAAAATAGGAATATAGAAAAATTTCCTAGAAATATTCTTTCAGATGGTTCAGGGCCTTCATTATTATACAATGCCTATCAAAATTTAAGGCCTTTATTAAAACATTATGGATTTAGTCTTCCAAAAATTACTGATAGAGACAGCTCTCAATTAATGTTAGATAGAGGTAATAATCCTAATCAAGTTCTAGGATGTATGACAGGAAAAGACAGTTTGTTTAAAGATAAACAGTTTGATATGGTTGATAATGAATCTGTCTCTTTATTAAGAAATGCTAGTGAAGTTCACAATCATTTATTAGAATCAAACAGAATTCTCAAACCTAGAGGATTAATTGAGTTGATTGTTAAAAACATGAAGTTTATGGATAGTTTTTATTCTGGTATAGAAAAACTTGGGTTTGAATTAATTTCTGAAAGAAATCAAGGATTTTCATTATCAAGGGATGCTTTCAGGAAATTAAGAAATTTACATGGAGAGCATTTTGCAGAAAGTTATTCGGCTAAATTATCAGATACTTATTTATTATTAGCAAGAAAAATTGATAATCCTAGTAAGGCAAATCCAGAAGATTTTTGGTTTGAAACTTTAGGGTATGAGCATGAAGAATCTGTTAGAGATCCAAGAGAGTCAAAAAGCATTATTGTTGTTAATAGTAAAGGAAGGAGAAGTGGAAAAGGCAGAAGTAAAAAAAGTTCTGTAGTTGGAGAAACTTCTGGGAATAAAGTGGTTGTTAATCCTAAAAGAGAGATTACGGTTGACTCTAATGGAATTGTAGAAAGTGTGAAGAAGATAAATAAAGATGGGGGGAAGTGAGATGGGAAATAAGAAACCTAATGGATATTGGAAAGATTTTGAAAATATAAAAAAGGAATTTAAAAAAACTATTGATGAATTTGGGAAAGTTCCAACTGTAGAAGAATTAAGAGCAAAGGGTTATCAGGGATTAATTTCTGGAATGACTAGATATCATGTAGGATATTCAGCAGTTGCATTAAAATTAGGAATTACAACTGTAAAAAAACCTAAAAATTATTGGGAAAATTTTGATAATGTACGACATGAATTAGAGCAGGCTATAGTAATATTAGGACGGTTTCCTATTAGAAGAGATTTAGAAGAGCTTAACAGATCAGATCTGATTGGTGGAATTAATAGAAATGGCGGAATTAATAAAATTAGAGAAGAGATGGGATATGAAGCTCAAAAGAAATCTCCAGGCTATTGGAATTCTCGAACAATCATGAGAGAAACAAAAAAACTTGTTGAAAAATTAGGTTATTTACCGACGGAATATGAATTAAAAGAAAATCATCTATATATTATTTATAGTCTATCTCGAAAGTATTTTGGCAGTATGGATGATTTAAGAAATTTAATAGAAGAAGATTTGAATCTTTCTAAAAATAACCAACTTGAAAACTTATTAGAGGATTACGCATCTGCTTAGATTTTTCCAAAAATCATTTATAATATACCCCAAACTTTAAAAAGAGCTTTATTTTAGATTTATAGGCTGATAATCATTAAAATATATAATATAATTATCTAGAATTACCAATAAAATAATTGATGAAAATTAAATAATTAAAAGGTTCAATAAACTTGCTTAATTAGAGTTAACTAATAAATAATTACCAAATAAATTATATTAATAACAAACAAACTGATATCATAAACACGAGAGGCCTCGCTTTAAACAAGAAAAGTACAGCTTATAAATTATTAAATTAAATAAAACACAAAATGCCAGACAACAAAAATCAAGATTTTTTAAATCTTATTTTTAAATAAATAAAAAGAAAATGCCAGAAGAAAAAAATACTAATAAAGAGCATAAAATTGAAACAAGGAATGAAATTAGTTTAGAGGATAAAAAATATCAAAACCCTGAACTTAAAAATGTTAGCATTCCGCAAGTAATTAGTGACAAAGATCAGAAAGAAATGCAGAAACTTCGGGAGAAACTAGAAGATTTAAAGAAATTTATTTTAAACAAGCATAAGTTTATTAGTGCTCTTGGAATAATTCCTCCTCAAGCCGCATCAATGTTTGACGAAGAAAATGAATTGTCAGAAGAGGAAAAAAAAGAAAAGCCAATGCATTTATTGGTTGTTTTGCCAGATGAAAAGGAAAAAGAATTTAATAATGTTAAACTAGGAATTATTAAAAAAATTAAAGACGAGAAATTAAAAATCTGGCTGAATATTTTTTTAGAAAGAGATTTGTGGGAAATTTGTCTGGATTCAAAGTATGAAATTATAGAAGCTATTGGAATGTCTTTTCCTTTATATGATAAAGGAATTTTAGGAGCTTTAAGAGTAGCGCAAATTCATAAATCTCTAGTTCTGAAGAAATTTGAAAAATATGTTTATAGCTATGTTATTGGCGGAAGTTTAGTCAGAGGAGAGGTCATAAAAACAAGCGATGTTGATATTTATATTATTATTGATGACACTGATGTTAAAAGAATGCCTCGCCTTGAATTAAAAGAAAAACTTAGAAATATAATTTATAGTTATGTTATGCAAGCAGGCGAATTAGCAGGAGTTAAAAATAAACTTTCTCCTCAAGTTTATTTATTAACCGAGTTTTGGGAGGGGGTTAAAGACGCAAATCCTATTTTTTACACTTTTTTAAGAGACGGAGTTCCTATTTATGATAGAGGAGGATTTTTACCATGGAAATTATTACTAAGAATGGGAAAAATTAAACCTAGTCCAGAATCAATTGATATGTTTATGGGGATGGGGGATAAAACCCAAGAGATTGCTAAAAAAAGATTATTAGAAATTGTAGTAGGAGATCTTTATTGGGGAGTTATAACTCCAAGTCAGGCTTTATTAATGTTATATGGGCTTCCTCCAACAAATGTTTATGAGACAGTTAAAGAAGTTAAGAGAATTTTTGTAGAAAAAGAGAAGCTATTAGAAAAAAAATATGCTGATATATTAGAAGAAATCGCAATTAAATATTATAAAGGCTATGAACATGGAAATATAAAAGAAGTTTCTGGAAAAGAAGTTGATAAGCTTTTAAAAGATTCTGAAGATTATTTAAAAAGACTGAAAGAATTAAGAGAAGCCCTTGAAAAAAGAATGAATGAAAAGAATTTTGAAGAAATTTATGTTAATGTTTTTAAATTACTAAAGAATTTTTTTGGAGATAAGCCGGAAGGCAGTTTAGTTAATGATTATGAAAGAGAAATTGTAAATAAAGCAAAGGGGAATCCCAGATTTGTGCATACTTTAAACCAGTTGCTTGATATGAAAAAAAAGTTTAAATCAAAAAAAGCCCCAAGCAAATACGACTTTGAGAGATTAAGAAAAGACAGCGTTTATCTAATTCAGGAAATAATTGAATATACCCAAAGAAAAGAATTAGGGTTATTGCAAAAAACCAAAGTCATTATAACATTCAAAGAAGATGGCAAGGATAAACACGCAGAGTTATTTTTATTAAAGCCGGCTTTTTTAGTTGACGGACAAAAAATTTTAAAGATTGAAGATGAAAAATTTAAAGAAGCAGATATTAATGAATTAAACAACACCTTAACAAGCTTTAGGGGCGGGAGAGTTGTTTTAGACAAGGAAACTATTAAAGCATTAAAAAAAGAATTAGGGGATTTTGAGGTAAATTTATAAAAATGGACAAAAAAACAATTGGATTGACTTTTATTTGCATGGGATTTTTTGGATCAGGATATTTTGGAAGAGCTTATATCGATAATCATTTTATAGAAAAAAAACAAAATAATAACGAATTTATTCACAACGAACTTATTGGAGAAATAATACTTAAAACAGATTCAATGCCTTTCACGCCAGCTGGATATTTCACAGCAACAGATAATGAAGGAAGAAAATATAAAATAAACTATGATATTATTAATAAAGAAGTTGCAATTAAGGAGATAAAATTAGAACATGAGCTTATTGTCAAAAATGATTAGATTATAATTAGTAGGAATTAATTGAAAAAGCTCTATTAATTTTATTGATGTGATGTCTTTACAAACTTACTACACCTTCAAGTAAATAATAGCTTTTTTGTTATATAGTAAATTTAGGAGGCACATTAATATTAAAAATTTAGAAATATCAAAGAGGATTATGATTATGGGGGTTAAATTAAAAATACCATAATTAAGTAGAATATGTACTTAACTCATACTATTAATTATTATTAATAAAATTTATCATAAAAAAATTATAAATAATTTTATAAAATGACAAAAGGAAAAGTTATTCAATTTAGGAGAGGGAAGAAAAGAATTCATGAAAGACATTTTATTCTAGATGTTGGAATGAAAAATAGAGAAGAAACGGGAAGATTTATAGGCAAGGAAGTTATATGCAAAAGTCCTGCTGGAAAAGAAATAAAAGGCAGGATATCTTCAAGCCACGGAAATACAGGTTTGGTAAGAGCTATTTTTGAAAAAGGCCTTCCTGGTCAGGCGAGAAATGAAGATGTTGAGATTAAATAATTATAAATAATAAAATTAATTAGTAAGAACATATTAATCATCAGAAAGATAATAGAAAATATAAACTAATAATATAAGATTATATTAATAAAATAAAAAATAATAATTTAAAAAATTAATAGATAAAAAATTAAAAATAATAAATAAATTAAAAACCAAGAAAATGTGCGAATGTTATAAAGGAACAAATGAATTAAGATATTGTAATAATCATAGAGAGATGTCTGGAGGATCTGTTTCTTCGAGTAATTTAGAAAAGGTGGTTGGAGCAAGCTATTCAACAAGTTCTAATAATCCCAATAAGGAGGAAGGTTATTAAACTACCTATTTAATTAAAATGGCGTATAATAATTTAGGATATAGAAAAAATTATGAATCTACAGATAAAATTGATCCTTATTATTGTTTTAAAAATAGATGTCATAAAGTTAATTATAACTTATTTAAACCTAGATTGCAGGATGATAGCTTATACCAAATTAAGCACTCTGTTCTAGACCAACATAATAAAAGTGGGTTTGATTATAAATAAAAAAAATTGATAAAAAAAGTTAAAATCAAAAAATCCCTGATTTTTACCACACCTTAAAAGGTGTGGTTTGTTTTGGGATTTTTGGATGCTCAGAAATTCGAAACACATCCTAAAGGATGTGGTTTTAAACTGTTGAGAATTTCTGACATAAAAGATTAATAATATAAATTAAGTAGTGAGGCCTAGCTTATTAATTTAAAGTTGTTAAAATTAAAGTTGAATAAATTAATAATAAAAATTACAAAAAATAATAGACTAAAAACAAGAATAAATTAACTAGTCGACACGAAAAAATATCTAAATTATTAAATTAATATATCACTAATATAATAGATATATAATTTAAAAAACAAAAAATGGTATCGCAAAGAAAAGCTTCGGCATATTCAAAGAAAAAACCGGTTATAAATACTAGAAAGTCTAAGAAATTGCAAAAAAGTTATGTAAAAGCTGTCCCTCCTCAAAAAATTGTCAAGTTTAATATGGGAGATTATGAAGGATTTGAAAAAAATAGGTATAAGCTTAAAATTATCTTAACTGCTGGAGAAAATATTCAAATAAGAGACCTTGCTTTAGAAGCGGCAAGACAGCCTTTAAACAAAGATTTATCAAAATTATTTCAAAGCAAATTTTTTTTGAGATGCAATGTTTACCCTCATAACATTCTAAGGAATAATAGAGTTTTCTCCGGAGCAAGCAAGGGTGAAAGAGTTCAGACAGGAATGCAGCAGAGTTTTGGAACTCCTGAAGGCAGGGCCGCAATTGTTAAAAAAGGACATCCTGTTTTTACAGCATATTTTAATGGGAATGAAAATATCCGAAAAGTCAGAGATATTTTTAAAAGCACAAGTCCAAAGCTTCCTTGTAAATCTATAATAATTTTAGAGAGGGTTGAGTAGAAATTAAGAAATTGTAAGTATTTTCTCTTTATAAATTCACTGATTCTAAAAAATTTAATAATAATAAAACATATAAATCTATAAAATATATTATTTCAACAAAATTATCTGTTAGGAAGGAGAGATCTCCTCTCAGGTGCGCACTTGAGTAAAAACAAGAACGTTAGTTCTTTGTTATTTTATAAAGAGGAGAGAATACAGTAGAATGAAAAAAGAAATAGACATCAAACTAACTGGGAAAAAAAGGGAAGATGCTATATCTATCCTAAAAAGAACTCCTTTTGAAAAATTAAGAATTGATAAACATTATTTTAAAAAAGATAGAAAAACTCCGCGCCATGGTATAAATTTAGATGATATCAAAAAAATCTACATTCAATTTGACAAAATAATTTTAGTTTCATATAGAAATAGCAGGGTTGGTAGAAAATATGCTTTTATTTATAAAATAAATAATAAAAACAGTTATTATCTGCTATTTTTTTTAGATAGAAAAATCCCTTGTTTATTTAATGCTTATCTTAGTGATATTAATATAGAATATAGGTTATTAAAAAAATTTGGATTTAAGTGGTAAGAATTATTTTATCTTTTGGAATCATTAAAACCCTTTCATATTCTTTTTTATCAATGTTTACTTGATAAGTAAACATAATTAAATTTTTTTGTATTACCGTCCCTATTTTAGCCTCTCTTATTTTAGATAGAAGTTGAGGACTAATGTTAAATACTTCTGAAGCATTATCTATCTCTAAACCTACAAATGTCCCATTTGTGCTCACATCAAAAATAAAATTATCTACTACTATAGACCCCACAATAGGCTCCATATCGGCTTTTTTATGATAAATTGTTAAACTATCTATTGAAGGATCATATTCAAAATTTTTTTGTTCTGTATTTTTCATTTTATATCAAGAAATTAATTTATTTTTTTATCAGTAAATCTGAATAGAATATCTCTATATAAACTTTTTTTCATTGAATAAATATATATAGAATCCATTATATTTAAACATTTAGAAATTCTATTAAAATAAAAATTATAGCCTATATTTACTTCTCTTCTTTTCATTAATATTAATGATACCCTAACTTTATAAATCTTACTTAAATTTCTTAGCAATTTATCAATTATTAATTCTATTTCCTTGTTGAATCTTTATTTTTAAAAATTAACTACTAGATTATAGTATTTTCTGTCAGAAAGTTTTAAATAGTTTTTATCATAAGTTTCTTCATGAAGAAATCAAGTTCAATAATAATTTCATTGTTTGTATTTATTTTATCAATTAATTTTGTTTTGGCTGATTGGACAGAAAATTTAAATCAAGATTTATTTGCTTATTATAATTTTAATGATGAAACAGATTTAATATCTGGTGGAGATAATAATCTTATAGTAAAAAGAGGAGAACCACAATTTCTTAAAAATGCAGATTCTTTTCAAGTAGGAGATGGAAAGAGCGGATTTTGTCCTGGAGAAAATTTAGATGGATGGAATATTAATGATCAGATAGATTTTGGATTTGATAATGTGAATGTTCCTGAAATAAGTTTTGCTGGATGGGCAAAGATTACTGGGCCTGGATCTGGAAGGGGTGGTAAACCTTTTTTTAGTAAAGGGTGGTATGATACTGGGTGGGTATTAAATTATGATAATGCACATATAAAATTGTTCTTAGGAGGATTATCTAATCAAATCTTGGAATCATCTACTTTAATAAATGAAAATCAATGGTATCATGTTGCTATAATAAGAGATTCTAGCCAAACATGTCTTTGGATAAATGGGATAAAAGAAGGTTGTGCATCTAGTAAAATTGCAGAAACAAATAATTTTAAAATGGATGTTTGTGGTAGTTTTGATAATACAGTAGCTTTTCAAGGATATTTAGATGAATGGGGTTTTTGGAATAAAGCTTTAAATGATAATGAAATATCTCAGCTTTATAATAATGGAAATGGCTTAACCTTTCCCGGACTTACTGATTCAGATCTAGATGGCATATTAGACTCTCTAGACAACTGCCCCAACATTTCAAATCCAAATCAGGAGGAAACAGATACTGACAAAATCGGAGATGCCTGTGATAATTGTATTTATGTTTATAATCCAGATCAAACAGATTTGAATAATGATGGAGTAGGAAATGCTTGTGAAATTTCTGGGGCAGAGATAGAAAAATTGAAAAAAGAGTTGGAAGATCTTAAGAAAAAACAGAATGAACAAGAAAAGAGAATATTTGCACTAGAAAATTTAATTCAAGATGTAAAGTCATTGTTTGTAAACTTCGCTAATAAAATTAGTAGTTATCTAAAAAATTTGCCAAATGATCTTAGAAAAAAAATGGTTTGCAATTATATGAAAGAAAATAATTTAAATCAATATCAGGATTTAGGATTAAGCTGTCTGATAAATAATAGTGGGAAATGTGTTTGCCAAGTAGTTTAATTTTATTTTACAAAAAATAATTATTTTTAATTATATTTACCTAAAATCTTTTATTAATTAATAATAAAGGCTCTGTTAATCAAACGAGCGATAAAGGCAAGATTTACCAGAGAATAAACTGAAGATAATCCTAAGAAGTTACTAGAAATATAAAGAAATATCAATTATCGTCGTAAAATAACCAAATTTTTTTGACTATCCCCTTAATTACATATACTAATAGATAACAGTCATTTAATTTAACCAAATAATTATCTAAGATATAACCTAAACTCTTTAAATTTGTTATTATTAACAATTAAATAATAATTTGTACCCCTTAATTCTATATGTAACAAAAGAGCTATGATTAATTAGCAGGTGTTTAAGTTGTAGATTCTAATAAAGACAATCTTATAAATACTCTTTTCTTATTAAAATATCTAAAAAATGGATAATATAAAAATCATCTATGCGACAGGAATTGATGAATTATCTGAAAAAGAAAAACAATTAGTTGATAAATTATTAAATGAGTATTATGTAAAAATAAAAAGACAATTAAAAAATGAATTTTTTTTAGAATTTCATATTAAAGAATATAAAAAAACTGGAGAAAGATGGCTGACAAAAAAGAAAAAATTTAGCGTGCATGTGAAAATTAATGCCGATAAAGTTTATGAAGCAGATTATGGGGATTGGGATTTGGCAAGAACAATTCATAAAGTTATGAATAAATTAATGAATGAGATTGAGCATAAGACCCATTCTTCAAACCAGCATTAAAATTAGAATATAAAAAGCTAGAAAAGAATAGGGTAGAATTTATTGAGAATAAAAGTATTTAATAGATTTTAAAGTTTTCTGTTAAAAATCCCGGGGTAAGAATGTAATTAGTTCGGCTCTTATAATTATTCTGCGAACAATCCTAATTTGATTGGGAGTTCAAGTTCAATCTCTTTAAGGTTTTGTGATCTTTTTTTAAATCCTAGAATACCAATGCCAATAACTTCGTTTGTTTCATTGTCTTTAAAAAGAGTTATTCCTCTTTTATTAGGAACTTCTTCACCATAATTTGGTGTTGGGGTGCCTGCAAATATTTCCAAATAATCAGATCCTTCATCATAATATAAGATTAATTTTCCTTTCATTGTAACATGTTTTTGGCAAAATATGCTGTAATAATATAACCCGCTCCATTTAATTATTTTGCTATTACTTTTAAATATGGCTGATGCTGTAATAACCCATAAACCTTAAAAAGATAAAGATATATTGTACCAATTAAAGAAGAGGAAATTATTACGAACTCTTTATAAGAAAATGAACCGTAGAAATTTAAAAGCGAGGAAAGTAATAAAAGCACTTGTTGAATACGGATGTATCATTAAAAGAAGTACTGATCACGGAGTAATCGTTGAAAATCCTAAGAATGGTAAATCTACAAATGTTCCAACACATCGAGATATTTTAGCAGTATGGATATATCATA
>CAYIJD010000013.1:0-14713 GCA_964363655.1 Candidatus Woesearchaeota archaeon
AAACAAGAAACGTTCAGTTTAAAGAAGAGGTTGAAATTAAATATAAAGAAAAAACTTTAAAATTTAAATTAGTTGACACTCCTGGAATTGCTACTAGAATTGATTACGAAGATTTCGTAAAAATGAAAATAGAAAAAAAACAGGCTCAAAAAAGAGCTAAAGAAGCAACTCAAGGAGTTATAGAATCTATTAAATGGCTGGATGATATGGACGCAGTTATTGTTGTTCTTGACGCAACACAAAATCCTTATTCTCAGGTTAATATTACAATAGTTGGAAACTTAGTCGCCAGAAAAATACCTGTTTTAATTGCCGCCAATAAGATTGATTTGAGAAGGGCGGATATTAAAAAAATAGAGGCTGCCTTTCCTGAATTTGAGGTGGTCGGAGTTTCAGCCAAATACGGAAAAAACATGGACGAATTTTACGAATCTGTTTTTAGATTGGCCAAGAAAACTTGAAGGATAAATTATTAATGAAAAAATAAATAATGATAATAAATAAATTAAGCAAGTTAGGACTTGCTAATTCAAAAATAAACAGTTATTAAAAATAAAAAATTATGAACTAATTAAAAATTTAAGATAAGATAAACTATAATTAATAAATAAAAAAGTTCGTTTATTAATTTTATATTACTAAAATTAAATAAATAAAAAACAAACAGCATACTAATAGAATAACATAAAAATAAACATTTAAATATATAAATTACAAAATATATAATATTTAATTAAAAAAGAGATGTTAATAATAAATTAAAAACATTTTGGATTTAACTAGGGATTAATTTAATAATACCAAATTATCAATAAAATTAATTAAAATGAAATACCCCAAGCCTAAAGGTTTGAGTATCTTGATAAAAATGTTAACTAATAAAAAAAGCAAGAGAAGTCTCGCTCTCTTAAGTTGGAAATTACAGAAAACAAAGTTTTCTGTCCCAAAAACTCTAAAAGAATTTTTGTTACTAAAATTAAATTTAATGGAGAATAGCTCCTCCCAAGCTTAAAAGCAAGGGTATCTGAGCTGTTGAGATGTAATGACCAAGAAAATTAAAAGAGGCTTTACCTTGCATTTTGTTCCTTTCAGTGAAGTTGCAAGACTAGAAGGAATAGAAAGAATCAAGAAATTATTGAAAATTATTTTAGACAACAAGGTTGTTATATTGCAAGGGAGACTAAGGCCCGAAGAAGAGACTAGATTAATTGAAGATACAATGATAATGATTGATAATGTCAAGGGGTTTAAAGGAGTGGAATTAGCTGTTATTTCTGGAAATAATTATAAGAGTTTTTTTGATAAGCTGAGATTTGGACTGGCGAGAGCAATTTCAGGCCAGCAAGATGCTATAACTATTATCGGGCCAGCATCGATAGTTAAAGAAATGAAAAAAGACCCGACAAAATTAGAAGTTATGATGAGATAGCTCTTATTCTCTTTTAAGATAATTGCAATATAAATTGACTATTACTAGATATTAGTAAGAAACGAAATATTTATATATAATAAAATCTTACTTTCTTATATGGTAAGTATAACTAGAATAAGCTCAAAGGGGCAAGTAGTAATCCCACAAGCAATAAGGCAAAAAATGAAGCTTGAAGAAGGAAATATATTTTTAGTTTTGAATGATAACGATAGCATTAAATTAAAAAAACTAGAACCACCAAGAATAAAAACATGGGAAGAAGCCACGAAACCATTTAGAGAAGCCGCCAAAAAATCAGGTTTTACGAAAGATGACTTAAATAGAGTGATAGAAGAATCAAAATTAAAATCAAGGTAATAGAGGATTCGAATGAGAGTTGTCTTAGATACAAATGTTTGGCTTTCATCAATATTCTGGAAAGGCGAAGCTAATAAGTTAATGAAGTTATTATTAAATAATAAAATAGAGATTATAGTAACTGATGAAATTCTTGCTGAAATAGTTGAAGTTTTAAATAAAGAAGAGAAATTTCAAAGGTTTATAAAAGATAGAAACCAGAATATCGAAGAATTAATAAGAACTGTTTTATCTTTTTCAAATCTCATTAAAACAAAAACTAAAATTAATTTAATTAAAGAACATCCAAAAGACAACATCATCTTAGAAGCAGCATTTGACGGAAAGGCAGATTATATTATTTCATATGATAGACATATTTTAAATATGCTAGAATTTAGAAAAATTAAAATATTAGAACCAAAAGATTTTTTGAAAATAACAAACTTAAATTAAACCAGCTTTATGCGCTAATTTTAATGCAAGGGTAAGATTATCTTGTTCTGGAGGCAATTTTTCTAATTCATCAATAACAAGCCCCAATCTTCTATAATGTAGAATTTACTCATTATAATTCTCTGCTTTTAAAATATTTCCAAAACAATAATCCAGTAATGAACTTAGGTAATCTCTTGATTCTTCAATAGAACAACTTCTACGTTTAGTTAACCTTTCTTCTAATTTTTTTATGTCTTCAGATGTAGTTTCTTCATATTCAACAATACCAGTATCAATCTCTTTAAGTAATAATGACAAGTTCTCTCTTTCATTATTCCTAGATGGTGGATTATCCCAACTCTCTTTTGATGTTATCATTTTTCTTTTCCCTCAATTAATGGTTCATATGTTCTAGTCTCTTGAATTTTTCTTGGCTTGCCCATTTTTAAAAATTCTTGATAAGTAAGAGTTAATTCTTCTTCTAAACTTTCTTTATCTTCAGTTTCTCTAAAAATAAGTTCTTGTGTTGTTCCAAAATATTTTCCCATCCAATTTTTAAAAATACCATTATTATCTGCAGTTTTTAAGACATAATTAAAATCAGAATGACTTGCTTCCCTTGAAAAATATTCCTATGATTTAGGATGATCAGACTCTGACCCATCTACATTTGATCATATTGCTATTAATTCTAACGTTTTTTTCTTTTTCATAAAAATTTTAATAAAAAAGAGTTTATAAATCTTTATATTATAACTACTTTTAAGTTATTACTTATTCTAGACATAAGTAAACACATAATTGTTGATAAACATATAACCTTAAATAATTGATTGATTAATAAAATATATAAAAAGAGAAAAAAGTTTACTGAAATAATTATTCAGGAAAGTAATTCTTTCATTATTACCATCGGATGTTAAATTAAAAACTGTATCAAAATGCCTCACCAATGTACAAGATGCGGAGAAATTTATTTAGATGCTTCTGAAGAACTTTTGAAGGGTTGTAATTGTGGAAGCAGATTTTTCTATTATATAAAACAAGAAAAACTTGACAAGCTAAAAAGAGAGGTTAGAGAAGTGATGGTTGAGTTGGAAAAAGCTGATAAAGATCAAATTGAAAAAGATATTAGAGAATTGACTGGAATGGACGAGAAACCAGATGAGCCGGTAATTTTAGACCTAGAATCTGTAAAAGTAATAAAACCAGGAAAATTTGAGATAGATATTGTAAGTTTATTTTCTAAAAATAGGCCTTTGATTTACAAATTAGGAGAAGGAAAATACATTATAGATTTATCTTCTTTAGAAACAAAGGGAGTTGAAATAAAAGCAAAGTCAGTTAGCCAGATTAATCCTTTTGAAGAGATTAAGGAAGAAAATAAAGAGATAGATGTAAATGAAAATGATGAAGAAGTTGAAAAAAAGGAATTAAATAAAGAAGAAAATGAAAAAAATTCTGAAAAAATAATAGAGCTTAAATAAACAAGATTCTATTATTTATTAAAAATAGATAAGAGGCATCAATTATTAATTAACAAAAAAGCAGTTAATAATATTATAATTTTCAGTTTATTGAGGAAAAATAAAAACTAGTGTTGCTTGATGCATCAAATAAAGCTTAAATAACCCTTCTACTTTTAATTAATTATTTAGTAGCCTATTAATCAAAATTATAAAAAAGAGGTAATTCATGACATCAAAAAGCTCAAAAACCCAAAAAATTTTAAATGAACAGCTTAAATTAATTAAACTTAGTCAGGTTGAAGTTAGTGAAATAAATAAAATTGGCAAGGAATTTTGTGAACAACTTAGAAAAAGGTTAAAAAATAAAAAAATAAAAGGAGAGGTCTTTATAGGAGGAAGTTTAGCAAAAAATACTTTAGTAAAAAAAGACATTTATGATATTGATGTTTTTGTGAGATTTAATGAACAAAAAAATATTTCAAGATTAAAAGAAATTATAACGAATGCAAAGAAAATTCATGGCTCTAGAGACTATTATCAAATAAAAAGAAAAAATATTATTATAGAAATAATTCCTGTTTTAAAAATCTCCAAGCCAGAAGACTCAATTAATGTTACAGATTTGAGCTATTTTCATGTTAATTATATCTTAGAAAAAATAAAAAATAATAAAAAACTGGTTGATGAAATTATATTAGCTAAGTCTTTTGCTCATGCACAAAATTGTTATGGAGCAGAATCATATATCAATGGCTTTTCTGGTTACGCATTAGAATTATTAATCTGTCATTATAAAAGTTTTTTAAATTTTATAAAAGAAATTTCAAGATTAGATATTAAAAAAAGACTAATAATTGATGATGCTAAATTTTATAAAAATAAAAAGGTTATGGATGAGATAAATAAAGCAAAAATTAATTTTATTATTTTGATAGATCCAACCTTCAAAGAAAGAAACGCTCTTTCAAGTTTGTCAAAAGAAACATTAATAAAATTTCAAGATGAATGCAGGAGTTTTTTAAAATCTCCAAGTTCTAAGTTCTTTATTAAAAAACCAGTTTTTGAAGATTTTAAGAAATATAAAAATGTAAAGATTGTTAAAATTAAGACAAAAAAACAAGCTGGAGATATTTCTGGGACTAAAAGCAAGAAATTTTTTGGTTTTTTTGTTTCAAGATTAAAAAAATATTTTAATATTAAAAAATCTGATTTTGACTATAATGAAGAAAAAAATATAGCCAATTTTTATTTTTTTTTAGATAAAAAAAGACTAGAAGTTATTAAAGGTCCTCCAATAACTTCTGTTAATAATTTAAATAATTTTAAAAGAGTTCATAAAAATGCTTTTATTAAAAATGGTTTTGCTTATGCAAAGTTAACTTATAATTTAACATTTAATCAATGGTTTAAAAGTTTTTTAAGAAAAGATAAAAAGATAATTAAAGAGATGGCGGTGAGAGAGGTAAGGTTAGCTTCAGTTTGATAAACGAAACTTAAATGGAAGTTTTAAATTAATGCTATCAGATTTTGTTCTAGTTTTAAAACTATGGATAGCAATTCCCTTAATTTCTCCAGTTGTTTTATCAACTATCACCTCTTTCATCATAATAAATATTCATATTTTACATTTTGAACCAGTTAAAGTCTGATTTCATTTATAATCAAATGCTGATCTCCAAAGGAAAACTAATATTAATTTTTTTTAGAATTTCTTTTAATATAGAAGGTCTTTTTTTAAAGCTTAATATTCCTATTGCAAAGGCTTCGTCAGTTTTCTCATCTTTACTTATAAAAATTCCGGGTTCAATTTCATCTGCATAACTTTTTTCCGGGGGAATTTTAAAGATTATCTCTAAGAAATCTCCTTCCTCATCATAATAGATATCGTAAGTTTTTAATTCTTTCATTTTATATGTTTTTCAAAATATGCTGTTACAACAAATCCATCGCCATTTAAATATTTAACTGAAACCAAAAGATATTTGTAAGGGCCATCTTTGTATTTGATATATTTATAGTAATATCTGACTTCTTCATCTTCGCTATAATCTGTTATTTTTAAAGGATTTATTAAAGTGTTCTTAATTTCCTCTAAATAATTAATCATATCTGGATGTCTTTTTAAAATATGTTTCCACTGTTTTTCGGTTAACCTTATTTTTCTTCTAGACTTATCAATTACTTCAAAAATATCGTCCATTAATTATCTAACAACAAGAATTATATAAAGTTAAGCTAGAAGATTTAGATTTCTAAAAAAAGATAAAAAAATTGTTATAGAAGTTGGTGTGAGAGATGTAAGGCTCTTTAAAAGATTTAAATAGAAATAATTAATAAAATTTAATCACTTAAAAAAATTTATTAAAATTATTTTTTGAGTTCATTAGATGACTTTTTTCTAACTCTTCTTCTGACTGCTTCTATAACATCTGCTATATGTAACATTTCTAGTCTTTCTTTACTAGAACAAGAATAATCAGAATCCAAGCATTTTCTAAGCCCCTCAGCTAAATAAATATTTGGAACTGAATTATATTTGCTATTATATCCACTTGCAACGAATAAAACATTATCACAAATCCTATTTTTTATAGCTTCTATTTTTCTGGGTGAAGTATTCATATCTAGAACTAAGTCTTCTAATACATGTATTATAGCCTATCGGGCTATTTTTGAAATCCCCGCTTTTTCCGCACTTTGTAAAAATTCTATTTCTTCCATTTTTTATTTTTTGAGATCTATTTTTTATTTAAATCTAACCCCTTCACCGCCTGCTCTAACATAAAAGTTAAAGTTGTAACAAAAAAAGGAGTATTCAACCATATAGCAATTTCCTCTTCATTCCCATTTGAAATCGCAAAAAGTACTTGCTCATTGTCAGCAACAAAAAACCTTGCATCAACATTAATAAATTTTGCGTTAATCTTAAGTTTTTTGTTTATTTTCTTAACTTCTTTTTCATCTCCAGATAAAGTCACTTTAATTTTAACATTATTTTTTCTTAATTTTTCAAATATTAAAGAAAAAAATCTTGACTTTGCATTTAATTCCTGAACAGAAGTGCAGATAACTACTTCTTTCTTTGCATTTTCTAAAAGTTCTTTAAGATGGCTGTATATTGTTAATCTTCCTCTTACTGCTCCAGAAATTTCTTCTTGTTTAATTGGCTTAATTCCAGCGCTATGCAATTGCTTTAATTCTTTATACTCTTCTTTGTCCTTTAATTTTTTAATGCTTTCAATTTTTTCATTGGCATTTCTTAAAACATTTGATTTTAATTTTTCAATTACTATATCTGGTTTGACAGCTATATATTTGACTGGTTTTCCTAATTTCATTATGGCAAATCCATTTTTTTCAATGCTTTCTAAAACATCATAAGTTCTGCTTCTTGGAACTCCAGAAATTTCTGCAATCTCGCCAGCACTTGAAATTCCTTTGCTGAGCAAAGCTAGCCAAACTTTAGTTTCATAAATGTTAAGGTTAAAATAATCCCTAACTCTGTTGATTAATTCTTGTCTGATTATCATTTTAAAATTTCCTCTAGGAATTTTCTTGTTGCTTTTCTTTTATTAATATCGTTATTATATATTGTTAAATAAGCTTCATAAACTCCACAACCGCTATTCGCAAGTTCAATAGTGCTATCTTTAACATGATAATATGATTTACTAAATTCTCGTTGGTGGATATTAAGTTTTGTATCCAAAAAAATAATTTTATCAACATCATTTAATTGGCTATATTCAGATAATCTGATACGTATATCCATAGCCATATTACCACTTATAATAATACCATCACCACCATCATTTTTAAATTCTGATATAACATTATATCCTCCAAATTTTCTTGTTTTTCTTTGTTTCATTTTATTTTCTTAAATATAATTTTACTAATACATAATAGTGAAAATATGAGTATTTAAACCTTTCCTTTGTTGTTACTTTATGATTAAGACAAAAAATGAATGAGAAAGAAATAGCTTTTTGTAGTTGCTGAACGAAAAGGGAAGATAATCACTATAAGTAACTTAAATTTTAGAAACCAATCAAAAATTAATTTTTATGTATAATAATTTTGTTTTCAGTAACAACAACTAAATTTTTTTTAATCTTGTCTTTAAAGTCAGAATTTAAAAATTTAATCAATATTTCTGCTACATTTTCTGGACTTTGTTTCCTACTCTTAATTAAAACAACCTCGTTATGTTTTCTATTATTAATAAGTTCAGCAAAATCCTTATCATGAGTTATAATAATTCTTTTTTCTTTATTCGCAAGTTCAATAATTTTTTTATCATCAAAACCATAAAGCCTCTCTTCTTTTATATCTTTAACATTAAACCATCTTTTTCTAATCATACTAACGACTAAACTAGCAATGTTCTCATCTGTTAAGAATCTCATCTTTAGACAGGATAAACCTCTTCATGCTTCAATACATTAACTGCATAAGCCAACGCAGCTAGAATATCCTCTCTTTGTAAATGAGGGTATTCGTTAAGAATTTCATCTATAGACATTCCAGAAGAGAGCATTTCCAATATTAATTCTACTGATATTCTAGTTCCTTTTATAACTGGTTTTCCTGCTAAAACTTCTGGGTTAATAATTATTCTTTCCATAATTAATATACCAATAATAATTATATAAAACTTTCTATTAAAAGATATTGTTTATTTGAAGTTACTTGACTTTTAAGACTTTTATTATTAATATAACTATTTTTGTGGGTTTTCTTGCTCACCTTTTTCCATCGACAAGTTATTAAAATTATTAATAAAAGTAAATAAGTTTTTATTATATCTGAAAAACTTAAGATATGACGAAAAGTTTACAGTGCCCTATTAAAATCTTTTTAAATAATTTATTCGTCAAAAAATTAAAAATTTTTATTATTATTAATAGATAATTGAGAATTAGTGACTAGACTGAGCGAGTTGAACTAAATTTTTTAGAGTAGTTTCTGAAAACAAAAAACAATTACTAAGGGATATTAACACATTCTCTGAAAATATTAATATTATCAACACTAATATTTAAGGGTATAATTTAGCAAGCGATGTCGGCTGTTTCATTTGTATTATTACTAAGATGAATTAAAGCCCCATTATTAACTTGAAAAAGTATTCACCCCACCACCCAACTCAAAATCATCCCTAAATACAATCCAATTGTTATGAAGGGCATGGCAGGATAAAATTTGCCTTTTCTCGCCAAAAGAAATAAGAAGATTAAAGCAATTGTTGCGCTTGACATTATAATTATTGCGGGAAGTAAACCAAAAAATTTATAAAAAATTCCCGCAGTTATTATTGGAAAAATTATATCCCCCCCTCCTAAAATAGCAAGATTGACCTTTATTTTAGCTTTTTTAAATTGTTTTTCCATTAATTTAGTATTATTAGCATATTTTTGTTTTATTAATTTAATTTTCTGTCTTTGTTTTTTATCTGCATACGGCACAAAAAATCCTGTAAATAATTGCAGTTTATTAATTTGAAATTCAGCCATTTTTTGCATAAATTTTGAATGCCAGACAGCCCAAATATCATAAATAGAGATAAGTAGCAGTAAAATTACTATCCATAAAACATTAAGTAAAGGAACAAAAACCGTTGCAATTCCTGGATAAATTAATAATTCTGTAAAATTGTGCACTATAATATATTTTTTGAAAATTTTGATGTAAGCTAGAGGAATAGCCACTAACAAAGCAAAAAAGGTATTATAAATAAAATTTAATTTAAATAAAAATACATTTATAGCTAAAGCTAAAGCCAAGACTGTTACAACAAAATACCAAATTCTAATAAAAGTCTCTGCATTTAATTTAATTAATAAAAAAAAGAAAAGTACTGCTATTATAAAAGCAAATATAATTTCAGGACCTCTTGGCTTTTCTTTAACTTCTTTAGGAGGCTCCATCCCATAAGGAAGCTCCAAACCTTTAACATAAGCAGAAACAACAAATAATCCGATTAATTGCGTTATAATAAACATAATTATTAAAATGGCGGTTATTTTTATGTTGTGTTTCATCTTGAGCCTCCCTTCAAAAAAGATGAAATATTTAAAAATCCGTGATTTTTATTATGTTTCATTTTGCACCCCTAATTGAGCAAAATGAAATGCTTGAAAATATTTCAATTTGTGAAAATTGAAATGCTAGAAATCTTTGATTTCTAAGTCTTTGATTTTTGTTGTGTTTCATTTTTTATTAGTTTGTTTTTATTTTGGTAATTTATAATTTAATCGACAGAGTTTATAGACAGTTAGTCTATTCATCTTTTTATTGTTAACCAATTTTATTAATTTAATTGGTAAAAATTAGATTATTTACTTAAGTAACAATATATGCCTCTTTTATATTTTATCAACCTTTTTATAAAAATAAAATCAAGTATTTAAAATGTTCTAACAAGAAAAATATTTAAAAATCAATATATTTGATATTTATGGAATTTAAAGTAGATTTGGTATTTATTATTAATTGTAATTTTAATCATTTATTTATTTAAAATAATTTTTTCAGATGTTTTGATAATTTTATTGTTAATTGTTATCATTTTGCTCATATGGAAACTAAGTGATTTTTATAACCTAGATAAAAAATTTAACAAGCATATTATCTGGCATAAATCCAAGGAAAAATAGATAATTAAGAATCTTTTTTGAATTCCTAGAAAGGCATAAATATGCTATTAATTTAAAGAAATAATGGAATATGATAAAGACAAAAAAGAAATAAGGATTAATAAAATATTAAATGAACTTGATAAATTCGTAATTGATTTTTTAAAAGTTTTAGAAAAGCATGTTGATTATGTAGTTATCTCCGGTTATGTTTCTATCTTGCTTGGAAGATCTAGAGCAACAGAAGATATTGATGTTTTTATAAAAAATATTTCTTTTGAAAAATTTTTTGGTCTTTATAACGAATTAAAGAAAAAGGATTATTGGTGTTTAAACGCAGAAGATCCGGCTGAAATTTTTTCATATTTAAAAGATGGCCTCGCAATTAGATTTTCTAAAGGAATGATGCCAATTCCAAACTTCGAGATTAAATTTCCTAAAAGAGAGATTGACAAAGAAACTTTCAATGATTTTATTACTGTTATCCATCATTATGGAAATATAAAAATTTCATCATTAGAAAGACATATCGCTTTCAAAAGATATTTTTTAAAATCTGATAAGGATATAGAAGATGCTTTACATATAGAAGAATTGTTTAAAGGTAAAATAGATTATAATAAAATTAATAAACTGAAACAGATTATAGATAACTTGAGAGATTAAAAATATCTTAAGATAAATCATAGTGCTTTTATTATAGATAAAATTAATTTATTAATTATAAAATAATTGATTACTGAAGGAAAAATTAAGATCAAAATCTATCGCCAATTAAGGTAATAGTATGTTAATTATTAATATCAATAAACCTGAATAGTTTAAACCATGCCCCAGATAACTAGTTAAATTAAAAATTATTATTAATTAAGAAGTGTAATTAAAATGCATGAAAAAAAAATCTTTATGAAGCCTGGAAAAAATAATCGTGAAGATAGACTAAATTTTATAAAATATTGGGCCGATTATGTTAAAAGTCACAATGACAAGAAGTGGAGTAAACAGCAGAAAATGCTAATAGATTCTCAAATCAATAATTCTAAACAGCTTTATAATCATCTATTAAAAACTAAGGAAGGTAGAAAAAAGTTGGTAGAGTTAAGGAAGTTGAGAGAATAAATTTTGGACAAATAGTTTTCAGGAGAGCTATGAAATTAGTATCTATGGAATCTAAAATAGATTTGCTTTCAATTGTAATTCTGCTAACAATAATTTTATTAGGAATTTATTTAATTAAGATAGTTTATTTTAGAGGTTGGAATGATAATTGATTGGATTAATAATCAACATTTAAAACTTCTCTTTTTACTTATATCCAAATTTTTTATTGTATTCTTTATGGTCAATTATATCAATGACAAAAGCTATTATTTCTATTTTAGTTTCTCCTTCTGTTAAAGTATATAACATTCTTCAAAAATTAGGAAGTTCAACTCTGAATAAATTTGTAACCCCATATTTAATTATATATTCTTTTGGAATTAATTTTTTTGAAATAGGATTTCCATAATGATGATTAGCTTTTATTTCTTCATTAAGATATTCAAAAACCTCTTTTGCGTCTGGAGATAGAATAACTTTAACTTCTTTCATTTTAAATTTCCAAACCTTTTGAAATAGCTTCTCTTAAGTTTGGATTGGGATTATGAATCCAGGTAATCCCATGGAGAGAAACTGCAATTTTATTACTTTCTTCTAAATATTTAAGAATTAACATAAGAGTATTATGATTAACTTGTCTTGGGAGTTTCCTCTTAAGCTCAACAATGCTAATAACAGACTCCCCAATGTTTTTCAGAGTTTGTTCTACCATTATTACAGTGTTAAGTGTTGGCCAATGAAGATGTTTTCTTTCTTGTAACATTTTAATAAATTATAGTTATTTATTTATAAATATTGGTTATAAGTATGTATATAAATGTTCTTTTTTAGCTTAACGCTAGCTCCCTTTAATGTTACAATTCAGTCTTAAGTAAAAATCTTAATGTCATATAACAATTAAAAAAAGTTGGTTCACCTCAACCTAATCGTCTCTAGATTTTTAGGAACACTCGTCTCAATGTGATGTAATTTATAAATAGAACCTGCTAAATCCAGACATCTGCTTAACTCTCCATGATTAAGTATAATTTTTGTAGATTTTGGCTGGGTTTTATTTGCATAATTTAACAGTTCGTTCCTGCCAGCATGAGCACTTAATCCATCTATAGTAACAACTTCTAAATTAACATCAATTGTTTCCTCATTGCCTTCTGCATTCATTTTAACTTGTTTAATTCCCTCTTGAATTTGTTTTCCTAAACTGCCAGCTCCTTGATAACAAACAAAACATATTTTATTTCTTTTGCTTGAAGCAAAATGTCTAAGATACTCAACACTTGCTCCTCCAACCAACATACCAGAAGTAGCAAGAACAAGACACGGCCCGCCTTCAATAACTTTTTTTCTTTCAGCAGAACTTCCAACTCTCTTAAAAAAATCTGCGACAAAAGGATTCTTGTTTTGAAAAATGTCTCTCCTTACCTGGCTATTTAAAAATTCTGGATAAGCTGTATGAATTCCATTGATATCCCAAATCATTCCATCTATATAAATCGGAATTTTTGGAAGCTTTCCTTCTCTTATTGCCTCCTCTAAAATTAACATAGTTTCTTGAGCCCTTCCCAACCCTAATTCAGGAATTAACACCTTGCCATCTTTCTCAATTGTCTCTTTAATCTCTTTAACTATCTGGGCCTCTGCCTCTTCTCTTAAAGGTAATATATTATCCCTTCCTCCATAAGTAGATTCTATAATCATAGTCTCTAATCTTGGAAAATCTGAAACAGCTCTATCCAATAATCTAGTTCTTATAAATTTTAAATCAGCAGTATAAACTAAATTATGCGCTCCGTTTCCAATATTAAGGTGAACTAGTGCAGAACCTAAAGCATGCCCGGCATTATAAAAAGTTAATCTTACGTCGGGAGCGATATCAGTAACTTCATTATAATCTAAACAAATAGTATGCTTAACCATTTCTTTTACATCTATTGAAGAAAATAAAGGAGTTGCGGCTTGTTTATAAGCAACTCCAATAAAATCTAGGGCAAGTATAGCAGCCAAGTCTATTGTAGGAGCAGTCATATAAATCGGCCCTCTGTAACCCATCTTAAATAAATAAGGAACTAGTCCTGAATGATCCAAATGTGCGTGACTAAGTACAATCGCATCTAATTCATTTATCTTAAATTCGGGAGCATCTAAATACGGGAATTTTTCTTTTCCTTTAGCAGCTACATTAATCCCGCAATCTAAAAGAATTTTTGTTTGGGGTGTTTGTAATAAAATACAACTTCTCCCTACTTGTCTAGCACCGCCTAAAAAAGTAACTCTAACCCACTCCTCTATTTTTTCGGGATTCCATTCTTTGTAGATTTTTTTCCCAACAGAATTTAAAAATTTTTTTCTGACGTTGTTGTTTTGGTATAAAACTTCTCTAATATTTTCGGTGATTTTTGATTCTATCGCAGGACTTCTTTGTATTTGAGGCGTCCAGAAAGTTTTTTCTTTAATTTCTTTTAATATTAATCCAGATTTTCCGATAACTAATCCAGGCCTTTGTGCTTCAATAACAACAACGCTTCTCTGAGGATCAAATAAAATTTTTTTCAGTTCAGCTTCTTGAGGAACTATCTCTTTTATTGCTTTTTCTACTTCTTCCTGCTCCTTAAGCAATTTATCATCGGCTCTTAATTCAATTCTTTTTTTAAACTTATTTACAAGTTCTTTTATTTTACCTTTATTGTCCTTAAAAAATTCAGCATTATCTGTATACAAAACTATATTTGCGGCCTCAAAGTTTGCACTACATATGATTTTAGGCAACTCTTTCTGTATATCTTTTAGAATGTCTGGCATTTTTATTAATTTTATAATTTTAATTAATAGAAATAAGAAAATCTCTATAAATTAAAAGCAATATTTAGTTTGTATCACTTAGTTTTATATAATTATTAAATTCTTTTTATTATAAATAATAAGTTAACCAAATCTCTATTAAATAATCTCTTATTTTTAATTTTGGTTTATTATTTTAATTAATATTATAGATTATATTAGTAAATAAAATTATTTATCACAGTTTAAAGTAAGCGTTAACACGTTTTTAATCCTTATTAATTAATTCTAATTTGTTATCTATTTAATTGAACTTCTGATTAAAAGTATTAGTTTATTAACTATTAGATCATATTAATAACTTATTTATTATCCTTATTCTTAATAACTTCTCTCTGCTTCTCACTTAAGCTGATTAATTATTATCTAGGCTCTTTCTCTTAGTTTGATTTTATTAATAATTAATTTAGGGAATTAGTGCATTTTCGCACTAATTTTTTTGTTAGCTTGGCTTTTTAATA
>CAYIJD010000014.1:0-14576 GCA_964363655.1 Candidatus Woesearchaeota archaeon
TTAATAGAAAGCTGTTTTAATACTTCAGGAAGTTCAATTAGTTGAGGGCTTACTTCTATATAACCAGTTACAGTTTTTCTTTTTCTAGCCAAACTTAAATTTTGTATTAATTTAGGAGCCCGAAACATTAAACAGTCATAATCTTGAGAAGCGACAGCATAAATTTCTTTTTTTTGTGCTAGAAAACTGGCTTGAGCCTCTCCTTCTCCAGGAGCTTGTACAATGGCAATACCCATTGCTTCTAATAATTGCTTAGATTCTTTAATTTTTTGTTTATCTAAAAAAATATCTGCTCTTGCATATTTATTCATTAACTCTATATCCTTTTTTTTAATAGCAGCTTTGTATTTTTCTTTCATCTCCTCTTTAAACTCTGTTCTTTTTTTCAAGGTCTCTTCTTTTAATTCAGGGGATATTCCATCAAAAACATAAATTAGTTTTACTCCTCCAAGAATTAGGCTCATATTTCTATAAAAAATACCTGATAGATGACTTGTAATATTTCCTTCAGAATCTTTTAAAGGAGTTCCATCAGGCTGTCTTATAGTTGTTAGAAACTGGTAAATAGCATTAAATGCATCAACTGCAATTGTCTTTCCTTTTAAGTCTGAAAAAGAAATTTGTTTTTTAGGAATTATCTCACCTATTTGTAGTCCCATAAAAAAATAAAGAATTAAGATTAATAAACTTAGCGTTGATCTTTTGCCGCATAAAAACGCTCTTTATAAATTGAGCCAATGACCTCTGTTCTATCAGTTTTCACTCTTTTATAATTCATTATACTTAATAATTGTTTCCTTTTTTCCCTTGTATCCTCGTATATATTATCAACATTAACTCCTTTTTCAATGGCTGTTTTATACAGTCTATCTAATCTTTCCCTCTCTTCTAATCTTGGCTTAACTTCTGTAAAATAGATCCTCTCTGCTTCTGCTCTTTCAGCTCTTGCTTCTAGAGTATCTTCAGGATGTTCATCATAAATGAAAAATCTATCAAAACGCGGTTCTGCCATTTTTATTAATGAAAACCTCCAGTTAATTCTTCCTTAATCAACAGACTTTGTTTTAAAGTAGTTTCTAATTCTTTTGAATACAGATTTTTAAAGTATTTGCTTTGAGCAGAAACATAAAGATTAAATAGAATTTCGTAAATCATATCATTCCATTTCATAGCACTATCAAAATTTCCCATATTAATAGAAGATTCCAAATTATTTCTATACTCTGCTAACATTTCGCTATTAGATTTATTATAATCAATCATTTTTTGTATATTAATTAATATTTTTTTATTTTTATTTATAAATTTTATTGATTTTTAAGCTTCTTCAACAATTTTAACCTCCAGTCCACAACACCCAAGACTTAATACATCTCTGTCTTTTAAAATCACTTTTTCTCCAGGTTTAATTCTTCCATCATTAACATAAGTTCCATTTCTACTACCAATATCCATGACTTCAAGTTTCTCCCCATCATTATAAATTTTGCAATGCTTTCTAGAGATGTACAAATCTAAAAGCTCCTTTATCTGAATATCTACAGAATTATCTTTTTTAGATCTGCCAACATTAAACTCTCCTTTCAGTATTATGTATTTATTTTCTTCTCCTAACAAAAAAGCTTCTTTTATCATTTTTTAAATAAATGAAAAGACTATTTAAATCTTTCCTTCGTCATTACTTTAAAGTAATATATAACTATAAATTTTATAAACATCACAATCGCTTTCAGGCTTAATATAACAATCAGTTTATATTTATATAATTAATTTAAGTCTGTTAATATAATGAGTTTATTTGAGACAGAAAGGTTACTTTATAAAAAACAACTTTTAAATAATCAATTAACTATTATGAATCAGAATAAAAAATTTATTAAAAAAGACTTTAGAACCAGAACATTATACAAACAAAAAGTTAACTAACAAATTAAGCAAAAGACGCCGCCCTCACTCTCTTAAATTATAATTTATTAATTAAGTAAAAATGGACAAAACAATTAACTTCATTCCTATAGATTATAACTATTTTGATTATAATGGAGAGAATTATGCAAAGATAATTGGAAGGACTGATGAGGGTAAAAAAGTATGTATAATAGATAATTGCGAGATATATCTTTGGGCGATTCTAAAAGAAAAAATTTCTGAAAATAAGATCAATGATTTAAGAAAAAAAATTGAAAAACTTAAAGTTAAAAACAAATTAAGAGAATCTAAGGTAGTAAAAACAGAAATTCACGATAAAAATTTTTTAGGGAAAAAAGTAAAAGCAATTAAAATCTTCATTATTAATTATAAGGATGCCAGGGATTTTGCAGATAAACTCGTTTTTCCTGAAATTGATAAAAGGAGGGAACATGATTTAGGATTTGTTACAAAATATATTCTAGAAAAAAAACTTAGGCCTTTAAATTGGTATGAGATTAAAGGAGAAATCCTAATTAACGAATTTGGAATTAATAATTTAGATGTTGATATTTGTTTAAAAGTGAGTAACATTAAAAAAATAGATAAAGAATTATTTAATCCAAGAATTTTAGCTTATGACATTGAGACAGATGAATTTGAAATTGGGAAAGGTCATATATTAATGATAAGCTTAGTAGGAGACAATCTTAAGAAAATTTTAACATGGAAAGGAAAATCAGATAAAGATTATGTTGAAAACTTTAAAAATGAAGAAGAAATGATTGAAAAATTTGTAGATTATGTTAAATCTTATAATCCGGATATTTTAACCGGATATTTCAGTGATGGTTTTGACTTGCCTTATTTAAGAGCTAGAGCTGAAAAAAATAATATGAAGCTTAGTCTAGGTGTTGATAACAGTCAACCGAGTTTTACAAGAGGAAGATTACTAACTGGAAGGATTAATGGCGTTGTTCATTTAGATTTGTTTAGATTTATTAAAACAATCTATTCTCAGTACTTGCAGTCAGAAACTCTAGGTTTAAACGAAGTTGCGTCTGAACTACTAGGAGAAAAAAAATCTGATTGGCAGCATATTCATTCTTCAAAAATAGTTGGGGAGAAATGGAATGAATATTTTGAGTATTGTTTACACGATTCTGTTTTAACCTATAAACTAGCTGAAAAAATCTGGCCAGATTTACTGGAATTTACAAAAATTATTCAAGAACCTCTGTTCGAGGTTTCAAGATATTCAATGTCTAATCAAGTTGAAAGCTATATTATACATAATACAGAAAAGTTTGATGAAGTAATTGAGAAAAAACCATTATCTAGAGAAATTGGAGAGAGATTAGAGGAGGAAAAGTATGAAGGAGGTTATGTTTTACAGCCAACTCCTGGTTTATATAAGGATTTAGTTTTTTTTGATTTTACGAGTATGTACGGAAGTGTTATTGTAACATTTAATCTTTCTAAATCAAGCTTTTTGGAAAAAAAAGAATCGGATTCATTAGAAGTTGATATAGGGAAAAAAATTTTTTTCTCAAAAAAGCCGGCATTTTTTCCAGAAATGTTGAAAGAAGTAATTGAAAAAAGAAAAAAATTTAAAGAAGAATATAATAAAAATCCCAATCCTCTTTTGAAAGCAAGAAGCAATGCCTTTAAATTATTGACAAATGCAGCTTATGGCTATCAGGGATTTTTTGGAGCAAGATATTATTGCAGAGAGGCAGCTGCATCAACAGCTGCTCTTGCAAGAAAATTAATCAAAGAAACTATTAATAATATAAAAAAAGATGGTTATGATGTAATATATGCCGATACTGATTCTGTAGTTTTGCTTCAAGGAGAAAAAACAAAAAAAGAAGTGTTAGATTTGTTGGATAAAATTAACAAAAAACTTCCCGGTATTATGGAGCTGGATTTGGAGGATTTTTATAAAAGAGGAATATGGGTAACTAAGAGAACCGGAGATTTTGGAGCCAAGAAAAAATATGCGTTAATAGACGAGAATGATAAAATAAGGATTAGAGGGTTTGAAACTGTCAGAAGAGATTGGTGTGATTTAGCTAGAGAAACTCAAAATAAAGTTTTAGAATTAATTTTGAAAAATGGAAATGAGAAAAAAGCTGTAGAGTATTTAAAAGAAGTTGTTAAAAAGATTAAAGCAAGAGAGGTTGATTTAACTAAATTGTTAATTAGAACTCAGCTTAAGAAATCAATTGAAGATTATAAATCAGTTAGTCCCCATGTTACTATAGCTAAAAAAATGAAAGAAAAAAATTTGCCAGTAAATATTGGCATGTTGATTGAGTATTATATTGCTGAAAGTGGCGAGAAGAAATCTTTAGTAAGAGAAAAAGCTAAAATGCCGGACGAAAAAGGTAAGTATGAAATTGATTATTATTTAAAAAACCAGATTCTTCCTGCCGTTGAAAATATTTTTGATGTTTTTAAGATAAAGGTTAATGAGATTTTAGATGGGAAGAAGCAGACGAGTTTGGGGGAATTTTAGCAATCACAATTTAATTAATAATAATTGATTGTTAGAATGAGTTGAGTTTTAGCAATGAAAATAACAAAAATAGTAATCGAAAAAGAGATTGAAAGGAAGATATTATATAAGCACAATATAACACTTTTTGAAATTGAAGAAGCAATATTTACTAGTCCTTACATATTAAAATCAAGAGACAATAGATATATGGCAATTAATTGGGTTCAAAAATATATTACTATTATATTTGAGTTAATAAAAGATATAGCCTTCATAATAACAGCCTATCCCTCATCAGATTCTCAGCGAAAATTATATAAACATAAAAAACAATAAAATAACATGGAATATGGAGAAGATATGACTTTAGAAGAATTAGAAAAACTTGAAGAGGTAAAGTTTGAAATAGATAAGAATGCTGGTCAGGTAAATGAAGGCACTTGTCCTGATTGTAATGAAAAATTTATAAAAGTAGTTGAGAATAGAAATATTGGAAACTGGGTTACTCTTCATATTACAAAATTAAAATGTCCAAAATGTGATAAAGAATATCTTGATTTAGAACAGGGAAAGAAATATAATATTCTACTTATGTTAGAAAAGGCTTTTAAGCAACCTATCAATGTTTTATCTAAGAAAATTGAGAAGTTGGTTTAGTTTTTATGAGATAATTGATATGAAGAAGCAGACGAGTTTAGGCGACTTTAAGCAATAAGAGTATAAAGTTTTAATTGCTTGTTGCTTGAAGGAGTAATGTTCTAGGCTTTAATAATAAAAAAGTCATTATTAGAATTAAGAAGGGTGTGATAATTATAAACTTTCAACAAGCCTTAACCACGGATTCATCAGCATAAATTAGATGAACAAGTCGCTCAGCAGAAAGTTCTTTTGCTTTTTCTTCAGTCATAAATGCGAAAATCACTCCAGCATTTTTCAATTCTTCATAACGACTAATACCTTTAATATTACAATATCTTTTTAAATTATTTATTAGATGTTCGTTATAATTCTCTATTAATTGAACAGCTTCTTTAGAAGGGGTGGGAAAGTTTTTTAATTTTTTCTTATTTTTTACTTATTATCTTCAATCACCGGTACAAAAATAAATCCAGGAAATTCTTTGCTTTTTATTTTTCCTTTTATTTTTTTAAACTGAAAAATAGAATTTCTGACAGGAGTAACAAGAACGCCATTTTCTTTTAATTGTCCAAATAAATGTTCAGGAACTTTTTCAAAAGCAGCACTTATTAAAATCCTATCAAAAGGTTTTTTTTCAGGCAGTCCTTTAGAACCATCTTTCCTAATAATTATTATTTTTTTATTTTTTTCAAAAATTTTTTTTGAGCCTTCAGCAAGTTCTTTTATTCTCTCGATTCCATAAATTTCATAATACTTTATTTTTAAACTTTTTAAAATTTTGTTAATTAAAGCCAATACATAACCGCTTCCACTTCCTATCTCAAGGATTTTTAATCCTTCCCGCTTATCTAGCATTTTTATTTTATTATTAATTAATTTTTGATTTTTAGATGGTAAGAACTTCTTATACCAGTTATAACTGCCTTGTTTATTAGTTTTATCAGTTACCAATTTATAATTATTAATATCAGATAATAATCTTTCATTATTTGTAGTTAATTCATTTAACTCTAATAAATTAAGCATAAATGCTATTGTGTAAGGTTGCGAAATTGTTGCTCCATTTGCAATAGAAAGAGGCTCGTTATTATAGGCAAATAATTTTAAATTTTCTGGGATAAAATTTTCTCTTTTAATTTTTTCAAATGCCTTTAAAATAAATTCTGAAAAACCGCGTGATTTTAATTCATTAATTAATTGAGTTTTGTTCATATAACCTCAAGAGAAAACAAGTATATATTATTAACCAATAAAGTTTATATTTATATTTATTTTATAAAAATATGAAAAAATGCATTTATCATAGCGATCAGATTGGTTTTTATCAAAAAGACAAATTTTTTGAATTTATAGAAAAGCTTAGTAATAAAAGAGAGGTAGAGATTTTATTAAAATCGGCTAGTATCAATAACAAAGAATTAATCTGCTATTTTGAATTTTGTAATGTGACTCTTTATTATAAATGCGACATTCCTGTTAATTCTCCTGTTGATAATAAATTAGAAGTTCTTGAGGAACAAGTTAAAATTGATTTATATGGCCATGAATTCGATGTTAAGAGACTAGAGAAATTTATTAAAAGCCAGGTTAAATTAGTTAAATAATTTATAAAATTCTTCATCATTAGAATTTTGTTCAGATAAGTATCTCGAATCTATTTCTAATTCACGATTTTCCGTCTGTAATCTTATTGGAATCTCATTAGAACCATCTAAAAAATTTTCAGGCTCTTTTTTTGAAAAATATTTAAAAGTATAAAATCCTTTTGATACATATAAAATAGCTTGAAAACAGAATCCAGCTATGTCATCCCCTAAAAAATTTACTAAACCCATATCTTTAATAATTTTAGATTGTTTATAAATCTTTATATGGAATTAATTAAAATTATTATCAAATTTTGGAATATTCATTTTAACAAATTAAATTTTTATAAACTTCTACTATGATTATCAAAGCAATAATAAATTAGCAATATTATGATACTAGATTCTAGAACTTAATTATACTAAATACTTTATAAGTTTTATCTTCAAGTTTTTCTCTTCCTTGAAGATCTGAAAGCTCGATGATAAAAGCACACTCTTCTATCTTACCTCCGAGTCTTTCTATTAATTGAGCAGAAGCTTTCGCTGTTCCTCCAGTTGCTATTAAATCGTCTATTAGTAAAACTCTATCTCCAGATTTAATTGCATCACTATGGACTTCTATTTTATCGGTTCCATATTCTAGCTCATATTCTTGGCTAATAGTTTCATAAGGAAGCTTGCCATGTTTTCTTATTGGCACTAAACCGATATTTAATTTATCAGCTAAAATTCCGGCTATGATAAATCCCCTTGATTCTATTCCAGCAATTAAATTTATTTTTTTGTCTTTATATCTATTATAGAATATATCAATAGTTTTTTTCATTCCTTCTGGATCTAAAAGTAGAGTAGTAATGTCACGAAACATTATCCCTGGTTTTGGAAAATTAGGAATCATTCTTATTTTCTTTTTAATAAATTCTTCGTCAATTTTTGCTATTTTTAATATAACATTAAAAATAAGTTTTTTAACTTTTTCAGAGTTTTCTTTCATTCTTTGCATTACCATCTCAAAGTTAACTGGCTCTTCGTTTTCTTTCCAGCAATCATAATCAGTCGACATTGAAATACTGGCATATGGAATTTCTAGCTCGTTGGCAAGAGCTACTTCTGGAAAAGCCGTCATTCCAACGATATCTGCAAAATTTCTGAAAAAATAAGATTCTGCTTTAGTGGAAAATCTTGGACCTTCAATCACTATTATTGTAGCTTTTTTATGAAATTTAAGATTTAAAAATTCTGATTCTTGAATTAAGAGTTGCCTTAACTCTTTTGAAAAAGGTTCTGCCATGGAAACATGTTTTACGTTACCATATTTGTCAAAAAAAGTATTTTCTCTTAATTTTGTAAAGTCTATAAACTGATCTGGAAAAATCAAATCTCCTGGTTTAATTTCTTCTTTTAAAGAACCGACAGCACTTGTTGCTAAAATATGAGTGCAGCCTTCTTTTTTTAATGCGTAGATGTTTGCTTTATAATTTACCTTACTAGGATAAATTTCATGAGCTTTTCCATGTCTTGCTAAAATACAAACGTCAACTCCTTGTATTTTCCCACAAGTTAGTTTAGAACTCGGATTACCATAAGGCGTCTCAACATCTTTTTCATTATAATCTTCTAAAAGTTTTGGATCATCCAATCCGCTTCCTCCTATAATACCTACTTTTACCATAATCTAAAAAAGCAAGTTTGTTTTTAAATTTATATTGGTTAAGAAATATGTTTTGGTTATTTATAACTTGAATTAGATAAATCTTAATAACCTCTCTTTTTTAATCAGAAATTAACAGTTTCTTGATAGCATATTCCTATTATCATATTAATAATTAATGAAATTTTTTTAGACAAAATCAGCTACTCCACAAAACATCACAATAACTTTTTATATCTCCAGTTTCTTAATTATACATGAAAAAACTTAAGAAACCTGATTTTAAAAAATTATCGGCAGGAGATAAAGTCAGAATTGTTATTAATAACAAAATTCAAGAAGGAATTTTACTAGAAAGTTATGAGCCAGGATTTTTATTATTAAAATTAAATAATGGATATAATATAGGATTAAAAAAAGAAGATATTTCTGAAATTAAAATTTTAGAGAAAAAAGAAAAAGAAAAGAAAGAGAAAGAGATGAAGTTATCTGGACAAAAACCAATAATTGATTTTTATCTTACTGGGGGAACTATAAGCAGTAAGCTAGATACAAAGACTGGGGGAGTTAAATGGTTGATAGATTCTAAAGAATTATTCAAGATTTATCCGGAAATTTTTGATATAGCCGATATAAGAGTAAGAAGTCCTTTTATGAAAGCAAGCGAAAACATGGATTATAAAGATTGGATTAGAATAGCTAAATTAGTTAAGAAAAGTTTGAATGATACACAGGTTAAAGGAGTTATAATTAGTCATGGAACTGATTTTTTGCACTATACCGCAAGTGCTTTAAGTTTTATGTTAGGTAAATTAAATAAGCCGGTTGTTTTGACTTATTCTCAAAAGTCTAGTGATAGAGGGAGTTCAGACAGCAGATTAAATTTAGTTTGCGCTGCATATACGGCTTTATCTGATATCGCAGAAGTGTTGGTTGTTGGGCATGCTAACATTAACGATGAGTATTGTTATGCTTTGCAGGGAAATAAATGCAGAAAAATGCATAGCTCTAGAAGAGATGCTTTTAGGCCAGTTAATTGCAGGCCGTTTGCAAAAATTTTTGGGAATGGAAAAATAGAGATATTGAGAGATTTTAATAAAAGAAATAAAAATAAAATAATTGCAGACGCAGTTTTTGATTCAAAAACAGCGTTAGTTAAATTTTATCCTGGACAGGACCCAAAGATTCTAGATTATTTTTTAAAAAAAGGTTATAAGGGGGTTGTGATAGAAATGAGCGGTTTAGGTCATGTCATTTCACAAGGAAAAAATAATTGGACTCCTGTTTTAAAAAAAACAATGAAAAAAGGGTTGTTGGTTTATGCTGTTCCTCAAACTATTTATGGAAGACTTGATCCATTTGTTTATTCTCCCGGAAGAAAGTTACAGGAAATAGGAGTTGTTTTTTTACAAGATATGCTGGCAGAAACTGCTTTTGTTAAATTAGGCTGGGTTTTAGGGCATAAAAGTTGGAGAGGAACCGTTTCTACAAAATTGAAAATGTTGGAAAATATAAATAATGAATTTAATGATAGGCTGGGAATAGAGTTTATTGATAAAGATTTTTGGTCTGTTCTGTGATTTTTCTTGATTTTAAATTTAAATATGTTAAACTTTTTAACTATGTTTAATGCTAGAAAATAAATTAATTTAATAAAAGATTTTATGAAAAGTTTTTAGATAATCCAGAACTTATCTAATAATTTATATCAAAAAGTAAGTTTAAAATTCTTAATTAAAATTCTGCAATTAAAAATCAAACTCTATAAATTATATCCTTCTTACTATAAATTATATCCCAATTACAGTCAATAGGATTTTCTGATAAAATATATGATATGTTATAGTTATCTATAATTTGGTTTTTTGTATTACAATTTGAGTTGAAAAATTTATATGAAACGCTAGAATTTCCATAAAAATAAATAGTTGCTAGAGGCTCATGATTAGATATTGGGAAAATAGCTGTAGATATTTCTGGAGTAGCTATAACCTTTGATTTTTTTAATGAAGATAAGAATTTTAGTGCCTCATAATCATCTTTACTTATAACTTTATACAATTTAATATCATTAGAAATATAAAAATAAGATTTAAAAGTTAAAAAAATTATTAATAAAATAAATAAAAAGCAAATTATTTTAAAAATTTTTTCTCTGAAATATTCGTCTTTATACACGATTTTGCTAGTTTGTATTTTAATTACTTTTAAAACAGCATAAAGTCCTAAACTACTTAGAAATGGAAGAGATAATGTTAGATAATAGAGATTTCTTTGATATGGAGATAAAAAAGAAATATTAGTTAATTTAAAAATTAAAATATAAATTAAGATTATTATAGGCCATATAACATAAATAGAATACTTCTGAAATTTTTCTTTAGATGAAGTTATATAAACAAATCCGATTATTGCAAGTAAATATCCGACTAAACTGTAAACTTCTAAAAAAGAATTTTTAATTTCTAAAACACTCCAATCGCTTTTAAATTGTAATCTGAATAATAAATCTTTAACAGAATTTAATATTGTTAGATCCATTACTCTGCTATATAAAATTAGTCCAACTACTGGAATTAATAAGAAAATTAGAAAAAATGGCTGTTTTTTTATATAATTTAAGTGAAATAAAGAAAAGATTAGTAGAATAGGAATAGCAAAAAGAACTGAAATTGAATGAATTGGGATTAAAAAAATCATTATAACCAAACTGACTAGAATAAATTTATTATTTTGTTTTATAATGCCTTCTGAAAAAAAATACATATAAAGATAAATAAAGGGAATTGAAAAAGTTAGAGGAGTAAAAAACCAAAGACCAGTTAAGTTAACATTAGACTTTATAGAAGCAAAAAAAATTATGGAGAAAATTGCTATCATAAAACTATTTTCTAAATTTGAAGTTTTATTCTTAATAATAAAAAATAAAATTAAACAAGACAGTAAAGCAAAAAGTGCTGGTAAAAATTTGTAAATTAAAACAATATCTGCAAAATAAGATATTATTGATAAGATAAAATGAAATCCTAATTCTGTCGATGAAAGTCCTTTTTGAATTCCATTTTTTAATTTTATGGATTCTGTTATATGGTGCCACTCGTCAATATGAATTGGAAATTGGTTTGAGAAATGTGGCGAATAAACTAGTAAAAAAGTTAGAACTAAAGCTATTAAAAGCAATCCTTTTTCTAATATTTTTGAATTCATATAATTATTTTATAAAGAGATTATATATATATTTTTTTATAGCTTTTATAAATTCCCATTTGGGATTTACCCCGCAGCTTGCTGCGGAGCGAACGAAGTGAGCAGTGGGTTGTTGATTTAAAATAAAATTAATAACTGCTTTAAATTATAATAATGCTTATATATCAATTAGCTAGGATTTATTTATGACCGAAGGAAAATACTTATTTATTATAGTTTTAGGTCTTTTGATATTTATTTTTGATTCTTTATTAGTATATTTAATATTTGGAGTAAGATATTTTGTTTTTTTATTAATTGTATTTTTTTCTATAGTTATTTTTTTGTTTTTTCTATTTTATTTAAGAATTCAGCATAATATTGAGAGAAGAGGGGAAAAAATATATACTAAAATAACAGATTTTTATGACGAGATAGTTATAAGATTAAAAGAATTAAAATCTTATACTAATAGTAAGTTTGAAGAACAGGAACAAATTTATGAAGAAATCCTAGATTTTTTAGAAAAACTAACTATTAATAAAATTAAGAAAAAATGATCTAAATTTGATAAAATATTAATTTTTTAATCTTTGTTTTAATTCTAAAATTTTGTTTATAATAATAGGCTTTTTGATAAAAAGTCCCTCTCCATTAATAGAAACCATTGTTTCTTTTTCTGGCTTATCCTTTAGAAAATTCCTACATGCTTTTTTTACACCCGGAGTAGCATCCCAATCATAGTCATCAATAACAATTCTTGCTCCAGAAGTTAATCTTGTATAAACTTTTTTAAAACTATAAGTTATTGAGGAATAAAAATCACCATCAAAAAATCCGAAAGAGATTTTTTTTGGTAATTTTCTGTTATGAATTTTATTAAACCATCCTTTATTGATAATTGGGGATTCTAGTTTAGCTCTTTTAAAATTTTCAATTAAAAATTCTTTAGGAACTTTAACAAAACCTTTTTTAAAAAGTTTGCTTATCGGATTTTTGCTCTTATCTTCTTTTCCTTTTTCAGGCAGTCCTTCAAAAGAATCATAAACATAAAATTTTTTGTTTGAATTATAAGCATTTAACAATCTTCTTATAAATAAAGAGGTTGTACCAACATAACATCCTAATTCTACAATATCTCCTTCAATATTATTATCTAATACTATTTTTAAATTTTCTAAAACAACTTTGATTTGCTCTTTACTCATCATATCAGTGTGAAGTATCTCGTTTTCAGTTAATATTTTTTCTACTATATCTTCTTTCCGGCTATTTAATTTATCCATTAGTAATTTAACTCATAAATCTTTAAAAATATTCATATATTCATTTAGATATGTTGCCTTTTTCGAATAAAATAAAAAGAAGTTTGGAATTAAGTTTCCAGCTGGCAAAAACTGGCTTTAAACTGAGAAACGAAGGAAGTTATTTTGGAATTTTTTGGTATTTACTTAATCCTTTATTATTATTTTTGGTTCTGATTACTATAAGTAAATTTGTTGGCATTTATAATCAAGAATATCCTATATATCTTTTAATTGGCCTGATAGTTTTTAATTTTTTTTCTCATTCAATGATACAATCTGCAAATTCAATTACTTATAACGTGCACATAATTAAATCAATGAAAATTCATCAAGAATCATTAGTTGTTGCTTCTGTTTTTCAGACAATTTTTTCACACTTTTTTGAAATTTTTTTATTAATTATTTTTCTAATTTTTTATAATAACAGTTTATTAGGATTGTTTTTTTATCCTTTGATTTTTGTTTTTTTTGTGATTTTCGTATTAGGAATGTCATTTATACTGTCTACATTGGGTGTTTTTATTAGCGATTTAAATAATTTTCTTTCTGTATTAATAACCCTTTTATGGTTTGCTACGCCCATTTTTTATTTTACTGATGAATCCAGTTTTCTTTATAAGGCTAATCTATTTAATCCAATATATTATTTTATTGAGATTACAAGAGACATTATTCTTTATAATAAAGTTCCAGCATTCTGGATGATTTTTGTGACAGTTTTATTCAGTTTAATTATCTTAATTTTTGGTCTTTATTTTTTTAATAAATATAAGCATAGGTTTGCAGAGGTATTATAATGGAATGTAAAATTATTATTGATAGTGTAAATAAAAAATTTCGAAGAGATTATAAGAAAAATGAGGGTATTTTAGCCAGATTGCTATCTTTTTTAAATGAAAATGACAAAATTGAATTTAATGCATTAAAAAATATCTCTTTCAAAGTTAATGAAGGAGAAATTTTTGGAGTGATTGGAAAAAATGGATCTGGAAAATCAACTTTGCTTAGAGTTATAGCTGGAATTTATAAGCCAGATAGTGGAAGTATTAAAACAAGAGGAGAGATAGTTTATTTAACTGGATTTGATCACGGGCTTCAAAGAAAATTAACTATGAGAGAAAATATTTATCTTTTAGGAATTTTGAGAGGATTAAGTAAAAAAGAGATAAATGAAAAATTTGACGAAATAGTTGATTTTTCTGGATTAAGAGAGTATTTAGATGCAAAGGTTTATCAATTTTCTACAGGAATGATTAATAGATTAAGTTTTTCTATTACTTTTTTTTGTATAGTTCATAAAAATCCTGGCATTATTTTAATAGATGAGGTTTTTGGAGTTGGAGCAGATATAGATTTTAGAGAAAAATCATTAAAAAAAATGGAAGAGTTGATTAAAAAAGGTTCAAGTGTTATTTTAGCTAGCCATGATTTAGAACTAATAAAGAAATATTGTGATAAAGTTATATGGCTAGATAATGGCTATATTGTTAAAATTGGGAAAGGAGAAGAAATTATTAATCATTATATGAAATCAGAGAACAGTATGATAAATATCTAAATTTTTTTAAATCAAACTATTATTTAATTTTTATGAAGATGGCTATTGTGAAAAAAAAAGATAAGGAAATATTAGCAAGAGAAATTAAAGAAAAAGATATATTAATTAAAAATTTAGAAGGAGAGATAGATGATTTAAAAAAAGAGATAGAATATTTGAACTTTAAAAATAAAACTTTGTTGAATCAAATTAACAGCATTAAAGAAAGCATTAGCTGGAAAAGCATAACAACACT
>CAYIJD010000015.1:0-14536 GCA_964363655.1 Candidatus Woesearchaeota archaeon
GATGCTAAAGAATTACTTGAAGAAATAACAGCTGGTCCTGGATTTGGTTTTAGAAAAGGTAATAAACTTTTTGATTATCAATAATTTAGATACTAAAAGAATTTTTGTTGGAGATGAAAATGGTTGTGTAAATTCAGTCTACAACATAACCATATTTTTTTGTCCAAGTTTCATTTTTTTCCGCAAACCATTCTGGTCCTATTCCAAAAACATTTTCTTGTTGTTTCCATTTTAACAAATAATAAGCTAAATCCCAGCCAGCAAATGGAAATTCAACCCATTTATTTATTTCTTCATGTCCTGGACAAAAATTCACGTACTCATAATGCTCTCTATCATATTTATCTAATTCGTCTAATCTCTTACATGGACCACTAAGATAATAATCTCCATTACAATAAACTGTTTTCGTTTTTGGAGAAAGATTTAATCTTTCTAAAATATTTTCAAATGATAAAGGAATGTTATTATCTGACATAATCGCATAACAAACATCAATAACTTCTTCTATTGGTTTTTCTTGATTATATTTTTCAAGTTTTTTTAGATAATTAGTATAATCTGGTTCTGGATATTCCCATCCTTCCTCACCATCATAAGAAGGGTCTTCAGGAGAATTTTCATAAAAATTTTTTATTTTCATCTGTGATAATTCATCAAAACCTCCCTCATATTCTTTTAAAAAACCAGGTTTATATTTCTCAACAGTTCTATGCCCGCATCTTAATTTTCCTATACCATCTCTAAAAATATCTTTATGTTCTTTATTTCTAGGACATTTTTCATGGTTAATATAGGGTAATTCAAATTTAGTATAAAGTTTTTCTATTGGCTCTTCATGGTATAAATTTTCATTATCGTTATTTTCTTCTCTCCATTTCTGAATAAATTTCATTAAACTTCTTAAATCCAGTTCCCAAGCAACAGTTGTCATACTTCCCCATCTACAACTATCTAAACAGGCTCCTAAATATTTTCCTTTCATATTTCCTTGTTGCATTAAATAATCCATAGAATCTTTGACTGGAACATTTTCCAACTCTTTTAAATTAGGACTCCCCTTTCCATTAAGAACTTTCATAAAAGGATAAATTACTCTTGACATAAACATAAGATTAAAAGAGAGTTTTTAATAATTTGTATTTTGAATTATCTTAATATTATTTATTGTGGGTTTTTGTATACTACTAAAAACTTAATTTTACCAAACATTTTTTAAACCTCTTCTTCCTGTTATTACTAATTAAATAAGCAAAAAATTAAATCTGAATTATGAGGCCAGAAATAAAAAATTTAATAGAACAAGCAAGAAAAGATTTAGAGGCAGCTAAAAAAATTTTTCTTATTAAAGAATACTATGTTTGTGCGTTTTTGTGTCAGCAAGCAGTTGAAAAATATCTAAAAGCTTTTTTCATGATAAAAAAAGGAAAATCTTCTGGACCAACGCATTCTTTAATTTATTTGGCTAAAGAATCTGGAATACCTAAAAATTTTTATAATTTTTTAGGAGATTTATCTCCAGAATTTATAACAACTAGATATCCAGATATAGCTGGTGATGCTCCTTATAAACTATATAGCTCTGATAAAGTTAGGAATTATATAAACAAATCGGAGGAAATAATAAAATGGATAGAAAACCAGATAAAAAAACTTTAGGTTTGTTAAAAAAACATATAAATTTTATCAATAAAAAATTTAGTCCAAACACGATAATCTTGTTTGGAAGTAGGGCTAGAGGAGACCATCTTGAAGAAAGCGATTTTGATTTAATAGTTGTATCTGATAAATTTAAAAATATAAATTTTAGGGATAGGATATCAAAAGCTTATGGCTTATGGGATAAAAAACAAAATTTAGATGTAATCTGTTATACTAATAAAGAATTTGAAAGTAAAAAAAATCAGATGGGAATTGTTAGAACAGCTGTTCAAGAAGGTATAAATATTTAGTTGTAAATTAATAATATTTAAAATTGTGATAAAAAATTAAATCTGAATTATGATACAATAAATAATTTGAAATTAAGTTTGAAACATCTTATTTTTAAACTAGTCAAGATTATTAATTAAACTAAATAGATTTAATATTAATTTATATTTAAATAACTAAAGAAATTAAATGGGTTTTATATGGATAAACTTGATAATACTTAATAAAATTAAATTACTAAGAAATTAATAATCATGAAAATCCTATCACTACATTGCGACTATATAAAATTCAAGCCATTAAAAAAAGCTCTAAAAAACCCTGAAGAACTTTCTGAAGAGAGAAAGAAAGAAATTATGGTTGAAAATCCTTTAGTTATAATGATTGCTGTTGAAAAAAACGATCAAGAAAACAATTCTCTTATTAAACAAATAACTGATGAAATAGTTTCTATTGCAAATAAGGTAAGTTCAAAAAAAATCGTTCTCTATCCTTATTCTCATCTTTCTCCTTCTTTATCAAGCCCTGATTTTGCACTCAAAACTTTTGAAAAAATTGACGATTCTTTAAAAAAACTAAAATATCAAATTGTGAGAGCTCCTTTTGGGTATTATAAAGAATTTGAGTTGAAAGTTAAAGGCCATCCGTTAAGCGAGCTTTCAAGAGACATTAAATTTTCCGCAGGACATAAGCAGACTGAAAAAGAATCTGAAGAAAATATAAAACAAATTTTAAAAAAAATTTCAAGATCAAAACTTGATACAAGAAAACTGAAAGAAAACGATCATAGGATTTTAGGACAGCAAATGGATTTATTTTCTTTTTCAGAAGCTGCTCCTGGGCAGGTTTTTTGGCATGACAAAGGACTTATTATATTTAATGAATTGGTTTCTTACTGGAGAGAGTTGCATAGAAAAAATAACTATCAAGAAATCTCAACCCCCTTTATTTTTGAAAATGAATTATGGAAAGTTTCTGGTCACTGGAAACTATATAATGAGAATATGTTTCTTACTGAGTATGAAAAAAGAGATTTTGCAGTTAAACCTATGAATTGTCCGGGAGCCATGCTTGTTTACAAAACTAAAACTCGTTCATATAAAGATTTGCCTTTAAGATTAGCAGAGTTAGGCATTGTTCATAGAAAAGAATTATCAGGAGTTTTGTCAGGATTATTAAGGGTTATAAAAATAACGCAGGATGATGCGCATATTTTCATCGCAAAAGAGCAACTTGAAGATGAAATCATAAATGTAATCAGACTCTTCAGAAAACTATTAGATAAATTTAATTTTAAATATAATTTTACAATAAGCATAAGAAGTAAAGACAAAAAAAATAAATATTTAGGAGATGATAAATTATGGAAAAATTCTGAAAATGCTCTAGAAAAAGGGTTAAAAAAGTTAAATTTAAAATACGAAAAGGTTCCTGGAGAGGCAAAATTTTACGGTCCAAGTTTAGATGTGGTAATAAAAGATTCATTAGGAAGAGAGTGGCAGTGTTCAACTTTACAACTAGATTTTAACATGCCAAAAAGATTTGAACTTGAGTATACTGGAAAAGATAACAAAACTTATGTTCCCATAGTTTTACATAGAGTAATTTATGGCTCTTTAGAGAGATTTATCGGAATTTTATTAGAGCATACTAATGGCCATCTGCCTATTTGGTTATCTCCTATACAAGTCCGAGTTATTAATTTTACAGACAGGAATAATAGTGCGTGTGAAAAATTTGTAAAAAAAATTAAGGAGTTTGATATAAGAACCGATTTTGATTTCTTATCAGAACCATTGCAGGGAAAAATAAAACAAGCTGAAATTGAAAAAATTCCTTATATTATAGTAGTAGGCGATAAAGAAGAAAAAGAAAATACTCTTGCAGTAAGAAATAAAGGAAAAGTTATCTCAATGAAAGAAAAGGATTTTGTTGAAAAAGTTATAAGGGAGATTGAGGAAAAGATATTTTAAAGAAATTAATCTAATAGAGATAATTAGTGTTCTACTAACCGATTAATTTTTCACTAAAAACAAATAGTAAATTTTAATAATAAAATATTTAAAGGTATATTCTTAAATATTGAGAATGTCAGACATAAAAAAGATTGCAATTGTAACTCCTGAATTTTATGGTGATACAATGGTAGGAAGTTTAGCTGTTTCTGTTCATGGTTTAGTTCACGCCTTAACTAAAAAAGGGATTGAAGTTCATGTAGTAATGCCAGCATATGTAAAAACTTATTATTCTGAAAAGTTTACAAGAGAACCTTTTATAGATCAAAAATCAGATCATAAAATAGTAATTGATTCATATAGCAGAGATGGTATCGTCATACATAAAATTACTGGATTTCGTTTACAAGAACTTGCAGGCATTTATTCATCATCAGCTTTAAGTAATTTAAATATAGAAGATGCCGCATATAAGAAAATGATGAAAAAAACATTTGAGAGTTATTTTTTACTTTCTGCCGCAGTTCCTAATGTTCTTAATGAAGCTGGATTAAAAGACGTAGATGTAATTCATTTAATGGAATGGACAATGGCGTCAGCGTCATATTCCTGTTAGTATTTGATTATGAAAAAGAAAGTTTTAATTTCTGGAGCGGGTATCGCAGGGATGGTTTGTGCGATATTGTTAGACAAAGATAAATATGATGTAGAAATAATCGAGCAAGCTAGTCAATTCAGAAATATCGGTTTTTCCATTGTGATGTGGAAAACCGGATTTGAACATTTGTTGTCTCTCTTGAAGAAAAATTATGAACATATTGTAGAGGGAAAGGATTATTTCAAATTGGACGGATTTAAACTTTTTGTTGGTGCTCGATTATTTCTACTTAAAAAATTCAACGTGCTTGGTTATGGATGGGCATTCGAGCGAACGCGTCTCATGAAAATTTTGGAGAATGTGTTGCATAAGCAGATACCGAAGCAACAAGTTAGTTTTTCCAAAACCATTCGACATATTGAGTACGCACAAAGTCAAGGCGGGTGTGCCCTTGTAAAATTTCGTGATGGCACAGAGAGTGCATACGATGTCGTGATTATTGCTGAAGGCATTCATTCCTCCTCGCGAGAACTTGTCGCGGTCAATGAAAGAATTATTTCTGTCCCGTATGCTCTCCGGTATTCGTGGTTTGCCTCGCCGACGAATCTCGGTTCATATGGCGGATTGTTTTTCACTAAAGGCCAAGTTGCGGTTATTCATCCCCCTTACTTCAAAAATCTGCTTGGTTTTTACTTCGACAAAGGATTGCCGAGAGAACTTCAAAGCGCGTTTGAAAATTCTGTCCGAGTGTGTATTAAGCAACTGGATGGGCGCGAGTCATCACTCGATATACAAACTAGTGATGTATTTGAGCTCAAAGAAGTGCATCTTGACAGATACTATTCTAAAAATGTCGTTTTTATTGGAGATGCGGCGCATGGTCGTCCGCCAACGCTTGGCTTTGGCACTTCTTTGGCCTTAGAAGATGCCGTCTTTATTTCTCGCAAACTAAATGAGCTAAACGAAATATCGGAGACGGAAATTACTAAGGCGTTCCAATCGTACTCCGATATTCGCAGTAAGAGGGTTGAAGACGTGTATCATGTACAAAATCAAATTCAGAAGTTTTATACAAAAAGTGCCGTAAAAGTCATCGTCTTATCATTACTCACAAAATTATTCTTGGGCGATTATATGGAATATCGAATCAAGAAACTGGCTTCTTATACTTTATGATTTGGAGAATAATTTACATTATGGGTCTGAAAATAGAAAATATGGTATGAATGCTTATACTTCTGTTGATTCTCATCTTGGCTATTTAAAAGAAGGCCTGGAATTTTTAGAAATCAAAAAACAAAGATATTATGAAGAGAAAGATTAATAAGGAAGTTAAGAAAAGGTGTTTTAGATTGTATTTATAGAAGAGGTTGATTAGTTTTTTATATCTTAGCTTTTTTTAAAATAACTTCATTCTCTTTTACCTCGAATATTATTTTTTCTTTTCTTTTTAAATTAAAATTAAGAAATTTCCTAATTTCTTTAGGAATTACAATTCTGCCTCTGCTTCCAAGTTCTTTTCTGATTATCATAAACTAATAAATAAAAACTAGTATATATAACTTTTCAAGCTTAAGTATGAGTTAAACTAAATTTATATTGAGAATAGTTTTAATAAATAATTAAGTTAGCAATAAATAAAAGAGCGGGAATAAAAAAAGCCTAAACCATATTACTTTTTATAGCATATTCAGGAAAACTTAAAAGCTTATAAATTCCTCCCTATTTTATTAATTATGTCTAAATCATTCAAAGAAACCCTTGAAAAAATTGAATCTTCTGATGTTTTTAAAAATTTTAAGAAAAATAATCCTAATGCAGAGCTTTGTGCTGGATTTTTTATAATTGACTTTCTTGGCAATGATAATAAATATTCATTAGATTATAAGCTAGAAGAAAAAATTTTCACCTTTAATCTAGACTTAGAAAAAAATGAGATATTAGTTCAGGAAGATAAATTAGTTGAACTTCCGCCAACCAGCAGATATCAAAAGCTTGAAAAAATAAATCCATCAGAAGTTAGCATAGAATTAAAAGAATTAAAACCTATCGCAGAAACTAAAATAATAGATAATAACCTAAAATCAAGACTTCAGAAAATTATAGCTATTTTGCAGAATTATGAAAGTCCAGAAAAAAATGAAATACCTGTATGGAATTTAACCTGTATTTTAGACAGTCTGATTATTATTAATATAATTATTAATTCAAAAACAGGCAATGTATTAAAGTTTGAAAAAAGAGCTTTATCTGATATGTTTAGGAAAGTTGGTTAAGACAAATTTTTACAAAACCAAAGATTTTTTAAATATCATTAACTTATTAGTTTTAATAATTAATAATGGAGGACAAGCTGATGTAAGTTAGGAAAACGTATAGAAGCTTAGACGCCTTAAAACATGACAAAAGAAATAGATAAGATAATTACAGAAATAAGTTCTTATTATAAAGAAAGAGAGAGGAGAAAATTGCCAATTGCAAATATTGAACATAATTTAATTTATGACTCTCCATCAGAAACTTTAGAGCCTATTTATTTCTTTATTTTGGATATGATGGGAAGAATGGGGCTTAATATTAAAAAAGTTGCTGATAATTTTGCTTCTTCTCCAGGAAGCGGTCATTTTTCAGAACTAGGAATTAAAAAAACTCAGATGCAAGAGCAGGCTTCGAAAATTCTTGGGACAATTAATGGGGTTTTGAGAAGTATTTTAAATTTGATTTATGATCTAAAAGAATTTAAGATAAGGTTAAGCCACTACGATACTGCAAATTCAAAAGATAAAGCAAGTTCAGAGGCAGGACTTCTTGCTTTAAAACAGATATGGATGGATAAAGTTGATGTTCAGAGAGGACAGGGAAGTATAAATGCTTTGTCTGCTGGAAACTTGCAGTTTGTTACTTTAAGAGATGCTTTTTTAGTTGCAAAATCTCCTGAAGAAGTTGATAAAATGGATTTAAATGATAGAGTTAAGAGAATTTTAAAGCCAAGAGTGCAGGAATTCTTTGAATGGAAAAAAAGAAGCGAACAAGAATTAAAAAAGAGATTTGAAATAGAGAAAGCTTATTTAAAAAGCCAGGTAAATGCATTAAAATTGCAGGCAAGGTGGGCAAAACCTTATCTAAAAGCAGCAGAAAAATTAGCTCAAAACGAAAAATTAGCAGATGAAGCTGCTTTAGTAACTGCTTTTAACACAATTTTATTACAGCTGACTTTGATTGGAAGCAGAGAAGTAAAGGTAGAAAGCAGAGCAACTTATTCAAGGTATGGAGGTATGACTCTTCCAGAAGAATTTAAAAGAAAAAAATTAAGAAAATATTATCCTGTTATTTTAATTGATTTTAATTTTATAGGTATTCCATCAAAAGTCGGACAGCATTATGTATTCGGAGGAAAAGCAGACATTAAATTTAAATCTTATGCTCTAAACGAAGATGAACTAATTTTACTTAATTCTAAATTAAGCGAATCTGATTTAGATATGGCTTTGAAATTAGTTGAGGGAATGACAGAAGAATCGCTATCTCAATTAAAAATTGATATAGACGAATTTATGGAAGATAAAGAAAAAAAAGAAACTGATGTTAATCCTTTTTCAGCTCTTTTTGGATTTTTTAAAGGGGAAGAAAAATCTGATGAGGATAAAGAAAAAGAAAAATTAGAAATTCTAAAAACTAAAGGAATTAAAAAAGATTCTTATGCAGAAGCTTATGTTAGAAATATTGCAATTGCTGAAGCAATGGACAACGGATTTACAATTTATGATGTTTTAAAAAGCATGAGGGGGATGGTCGTGTTTCCTTATGGTGGAGGAAAAGGAACTGCTAGAGGAATTGGAAGAGCTCCATTAACTGCCGGAGAAAAATTATTTGGCATTAGACCAGGAATGGCTGGGCCGAGGTGGTAGTTTTTTCATAACAACTAATTATAATTAAATTAATAATAGATAATTAACGTTAAGGTAGATCGCTTGGCTAAACTTCAGCTTAATATAACTTTTGTAAAATGTAAATTAACAAATTAATATTAATAATAAAAAATTTTGGTATAACTAAAGTAAGATTTTACTTAATATTAATTATCTTAACAAATTAGATTAATCTAAGAAAATGAAAAAAACTAACAGAAAAATAGTTAAAATTATAAAAGAGATTAGTAAAAAGTTTAAAAAATTTGAAGACGGGAAATTAAAAGAAAAAATTAATAAGAATAAAAATTCAGAAATTAAAAAAAATATTCTTAGCATTAAAAATTCTTTTATTTTAAAATATAAAAGAGCCAATTTGAAAAAAGAAGAATCAAAGAATATTATAAATAAAAAAGCTAACGAAAAACAAGATGAAAAAGAAGAATTAGAAAATCTTATAGAAAAAACTTCTAATTTTAATTTAGAGAATTTTAAAAAACCTCTTGAAGAAATAATTCCAATTTTAAAAGAAAGAGGATTCCCGCAAATAGGGTCGAGAATAAGAAACACACAAACAACAGAAAAAGATATAGAACAAGAACCAAGAATTTATGATCTTCCAAAAACTCTTGCTATTAATCAAACACAACCAAAAAATTATTGGGAAAATCCAGATTACCTGTCTTCTATAAATAAAGATTATGAAATTAAACAGGCAACTCCTGATGGAAGTTCTGGAAAATTTGTAACTTCTATGGAAAACAGATCTCAAATAAGTTCAGCTCCAATATCTCAGCCATTACAACAATCCTATGAAACAGAGCAAGAAAGAAAAATAAGAGAAAATAGGAGAAGGATTTGAAACCCAAACATTTAAATTTAAAGATTAATTAATAAAATTATAAATAAATATTTATGTTTATAGTATCAGTCATTATTAAAAAACTAGATAAAATTAAATCAAAGCGATAAAAATCTCACTATCTTAAACTACTTCATTAAAATAAATTATTAATAAAATAATTTAATAAGCTAGAGCTGAATAGTTAAAGAATATTATAGTAATGGATACAAATAATTCCTCAGACAATCAAAATAATTATTAGAAGATTATTAGGATAATACTCAATCGATGATAAAACTATTAGTATCTCGATTACATTATTAATAATTAAGTGTAGAAAAATTAAAGTCTTCCACTATAATTAATAAGATAATAATTTTATTTATTAAGTATAGCGTAAAACCTAAATAATTGAGCAAAGTAATTTAGGTTTTCCGAATATAGCATATGACAAATTTGCTCAATTTATTAAGTCATATGCTATATAACCAATAAAATTATAGCAAAAATAAACTGATCAGAGGTTTATCAGATAGCTTAAAATTTTTGAGTTATCAAGAAATTATAAAAATAAATAATTAAATATTATTGTTAACTAATAATCTAAATATGCGAAACTCAATAAGAGACGACCAAAAACTAATTAAATATTATTAATCATAGAATTAAAGACGAATTCAAATGGCAAACTATGAATCAATCTATCTAGGAACTAATTATCTGACTTCAATGCCTAGTTATTACTCTCCTCCAATTTTTGGTTATAAAACTTCTTTAGGTGAATTAGGAGCAGCTGTTGATCCAAGAACAGCCAACCAGTTAGGAGAATTGAATATTAAATTAAATCCAGGAGTTAAAACAATAGAAATTCAGGGGATTAGTGCTCAAACATTTGAATCAATTCCAAATCAACATTTAGATGAAATGAAAAGACTTTCTAAGCTAACCGGAGTTAAACCAACATTACACGGGCCTTTATTAGAAGCTTCTGGAATTGGGAGAGAGGGATGGACAGAAGAACAAAGAATAGGAGTAGAAAAACAAATGGAATCAGCAGTGTTAAGGGCTCATAAATTAGACCCTCAAGGAAATATTCCAGTAACTTTTCATTCAACTGCAGAATTGCCCGAATTACGTCCCCATATTAAAAAAGAAGGAGAAAAAATAGAACAGGGATTATGGATAGTTAATGAAGATACAGGACAGATAGCTCCGATTAAACCAGAAAAAAGATATTTAGGAGAAAAAGAGTTTACTGGAAAAGAATTAAAATTTGAGGCAGAAAAAGAGCTGGAAAGAATAAATAAAGAAAGATGGTCAGAAAATCTTTCTCAAATTAATTTATACGTTGATAGAGGAGAAGAAGCTTTAAGAGCGGTGGAAAGACAATCTCCAGAAATTTATAAACAATTTGGAAAAGTAAATAAAGAATTGATAAAAGATGAAGAAGATAGGAAATTATATGAACAGGTAGAAAGAGCTGTAACTCACGGACAAATTTATCTAAGAGATTCTTATAGAAGTCTAAGAGGTTTATTTGATAGAGCTTGGTCTAATGCTAATGAGGAAGATAAAAAAAAGCTAAAAGAATTTGCTGACTGGGCTTCGCCAAAAATTAGCAGAGATTTTGAAACAGACCCAGAAAAAATGGGAGAATTAAGACAAGTTGTTAATAGAGGATTAAATACGCTTTCTGGTATAAAACAACCTCAAATATTTACCCCTCTTAATGATTTTGTTATTAAAAAATCTGCCCAGACTTTTGCAAATGTAGCAGAATCAGCATACAATAAATTTGGAGATACTTCTCCAATTATAAGCATTGAAAATCCGCCAGCAGGAGGAGGAATATCAACCGGAGAAGATCTTAAAGAACTTGTAATATCATCAAGAAAGCAACTTGCAGAAAATCTAGTTGAACATAAAGGTTTCTCAAATTCAGAAGCAAAAAAAGTTGCTGAAAAAATGATTGGAGCAACATGGGATGTTGGCCATATTAATATGTTGAGAAAAAAAGGATATACAGAAAAAGAAATTGTTGAAGAAACAAAAAAAATTGCTCCTTATGTCAAGCATGTTCATTTGTCTGATAATTTTGGTTTAGACCATACTGAACTGCCGATGGGAATGGGCAATGTTCCTCTAAAACCAATGATGGAAGAATTGAAAAAAGCAGGGTTTAAAGGAAAGGAAATTATTGAAGCTGGAAATTGGTGGCAGTTTTTTGCAGAACATGGAGGAGGAAATCCATTTAAGCCAAGCATTGAAGCTTTTGATTCTCCTATTTATGCCATGGAATCCGCACCATCATGGTCTCAAACAGGAATTTATGGAGCTTATTTTTCAGGACACGGTCCAATAAATCCTCCTATTCATCATAATATTTATGGTGCTGGTTTTCAGACTCTTCCAATAGAATTAGGAGGAGAAATTCAAACTGGGGAAAGAGGGAGATTTGCTGGAGGAGCTGGTGGAGAGTAGATTTTATATAAATAAGGTTTTTATAATTTATTAATTCTCAAATATTAATTTATATAAAAATTATATACTAAAAAGGAAGGCCTCTTAATCTTTCATAAGATTCTATAGATTCTAATGGAATTCTTGCTCTTAACCTATCATATATTTCCAATTCAAATTCCTCTTTATTTAATTGATGCATATCTCTATATGTCCCAGAAATCATCCTTTCTTTGAAAATAAATTATTTCAATCATATTTATTAATATCAAAACTTATTGATTTAAATATTTTTGGTCTTATTTGAAATCCTTATTTAATTAACGACAATCTGTTAAGTAAACTATGATTCTTAACATAGAGAAAGCGAATAAATTATTGATATATTATTAATAAAATATAAAATAACCGCGAAATCGACGAGCAGGAGGAGTCGATTGAGCGGAAGTATCTAAAAGGCAGCCGAGCGAAGCGAGGCTGGAAAGGTTAACTTTGATATTGGACTTAACACAATCACAGCATTTAAAAGGCATCAAACTTAAGTAGTAATAAGAAGATGAACCCTTCTCAAATTAATAATAAATAAAAAATGCTAAAGACATTACCAAGGTTGATAAGAATTAATATTATGGATATTAACAATTTATTAGAATTAAATTTTATAGGAAATAGTAATTCCTAGTTATACTTAAAAAATAGTTATTACTATGAATGTAATGAAAGATTTTGACAAATTAGGATTAAATCAGGGTTTATTAAAAATTCTTGAGGAAATTGGTTTTAAAGAACCGACCGAAATACAATATAAAGTTATTCCTTTAGCTTTAGCTGGAAAAGATGTTATTGGAAAAAGCGCAACTGGATCTGGCAAGACATTGGCATTTGGAGCTCCAATAATAGAGAAAATTGAAAAGGGAAGTGGTTTAAAAACTTTAATATTAACGCCGACAAGAGAATTAACCGAACAAGTTTCAAAGTCGCTTTCACTTTTTTCTAGATATAAAAACTTAAAAGTAGTTTCTGTTTATGGCGGAGTCTCAATAAGTTTACAGATAAAAAATTTAAGAGAAGCAGATATTGTAGTATGCACGCCAGGAAGATTGCTTGACCATATTTCAAGAGGAACAATCGATCTTTCCAGAATTAAGATTTTAGTATTAGATGAAGCTGATAGAATGTTAGACATGGGATTTTTTGAAGATGTAACAAAAATAATTGAATATTGTCCAAAGATTAGACAAACATTATTATTTTCAGCTACAATTTCTAATGAGATTATAGAAATCTCGAAGAAATATATGATACATCCTATTGAAGTTTCTGCTGAATCATATGTTGATCCATCTAAACTAGAACAGATTTTTTATGATGTTTCTTCAAAAGAGAAATTTTCTCTTCTTGTACATTTATTGAAAGAGGAGCACTCAAAACTAGTTATGGTTTTTTGTAATACTAAAAGAAATGTTAAATTCTTAGGAGATAACTTACGAAGATATGATTTTGATGTTTTAGCATTGCACGGAGATTTAAATCAGAATCAGAGAAATAGGATTCTTGAACATTTCCACAAAAGCGAGAAATTTATTTTAGTCTGCACAGATGTTGCAGCTCGCGGGTTGGATATAAAAAATGTGTCTCATGTTTATAATTATGATTCTCCAAAAACTAGCAATGAATATATCCATAGAGTTGGAAGAACAGCAAGAGCAGGCAGAGAAGGTAAAGCGATAACAATTTTATCAGAAAGAGATTATGAAAATTTTAATAGAGTATTAAGAGATGGCGTATTGAAAATTGAAAAAGTTCAATTACCCGAATTTAAAAAAGTTTTTTTTCATAGGCCTATATTAAAGAGAAGGGAGGCAGGGTATAGAAACAGAGGCCGAGAATTTAGAGGGCACATTAATAGAGACAGAAGACCTGTTCATAGCAGACATACTGGTAGTAGAAGTTTTCATAAAGGAAATCAAAGAGGATTTGGGAGACATAGTTATAGAAGATAATTTTTGGCGGTTCGACGTCATCCAGCTCTTAATAAATTTGAATGTGCCCACGATTACTTAATTCTAAGGATTAACTTCCTAACATTTTGCTTGAAAGAAAATTTATTTCTTCTCGTATATTATGTATTGAACTAAAGTAATTCCCCACATAATAAAACCAACAGAAAAAGAAAAGAGAGGTAAGAAATTATGTGTAACAAAGAATAAAGCAATCTGAGACAGGTAAAAACCAAGTGCTATTAAAATAGTAGTTACAGGTTGTCCAGATCTTTTCTCATTATAATTTTTCTTTATTTGAGCGGGTATGCCTATCAAAACTAAAGCAAGCGAGAATATACTAACTAGGATGCTAAGAATAAACATTATGTCCATATTAGTTATAAGACCTAATTATTTATAAACATAGAGTTCAACACCCCTCCAATACTCTAAACTTTTTTACCTTCTAGTTATTTTAATTTATGTAGGAGATTTAATCTTAGGGATTAGCTCTCCAACATTTTCCTCAAAGAATTAATCATAAATATTTTTTCTATGCCCTACTTTTAGAATCTGTACTATATTTTGTTCGATAGAAAAAATAACCCTATAATCTCCAATCCTTAATCTAAAGTCATCACTTCTTTTTAATTTTTTTATATCTTTAGAAAAAGGATTCTCTGACAACTCATCAACTTTCTTAAGAATTCTTCTCGATATAGATGGCTCAAGTTTATTTAAAGAATTATATGCCTTTTCGTCCCATACGATTTTAAATGGCATCATAATCCAAGTCTTTTTTTAGCTTCCTCTTGAGTTATAAATTTTCCAGATTTTATTCTTTTTCTTGCTTCTTC
>CAYIJD010000016.1:0-11407 GCA_964363655.1 Candidatus Woesearchaeota archaeon
CATAAATTAAAAAAAGAAATTTCTGCATTAAATTATTATGCTTATGATATTGATAATGAGGATGTAAAATTTATTAACGATTATTTCGAAATAATGAAGAAATTGGAATTAAGAGGAAAAGCTAAAATTCTTGATATTACTGATATTAATAATTTTAATAGAATAACAAGATCAGATATTGTATTTATGTTTAAGCTAGTTGATTTAATAGATGAAAAAAGCAGAAGAAAAAAGAAAATTTCAGAAGAAATTATTACTTTCTTATTAAAAAACAAAACTAGATTTGTTGTTGTTAGTTTTGCTACAAAAACTCTCTCTCAAAAATCAATGAAACTTCCTATAAGAAGAGGTTTTGAATTAATGCTTCTTAGAAATAATTTAAAATTTGATACTTTCTCAACAAGTAATGAGGTGTTTTATGTGATCTGGACATCTTCTAAATAAAAAATTGCATAATAATTATATCATTAATCAAGATAATTTTTATTTTATGATCTAGCTGAGATGCTTCGGGTTTAGGATATGAAGCTACTAATAAACGTGTTGTTTCTTAAAGATAAATTTATATAGATAGATATATTTTAATTAAGATGGTAATATTTAATGTAATTGTAGAAAAAGATGAAGATGGAATGTTTGTTTCAGAAGTAGTAGGGCTTCCTGGATGTCATACACAAGGGAAAACTCTTGATGAATTAATGGAGAGGACTAAAGAGGCTATTTCCTTATATTTAAAGTGTAAGAAAGTTGATATAAAGGATTTAGAATCAGAGAGCAGTAAGTTTTTTGCATTTCAAAAAATAGAAATTTAAAATGCCAAAATTACCTTTGTTAAGTGCAAAAGAGCTTGTTAAAATTCTAAATAAGTTGGATTTTAAATTTATAAGACAAGAAGGAAGTCATATGTTTTTTGAACATTTGGATGGAAGAACAACAGTTATTCCAAATCATCCTGGACAAGATATTGGAAGAGGTTTATTAAATAAAATAATAAAACATGATTTAGAAATTTCTAGAGAAGAGTTTGAAAGATTATTGTGATTCTATTAAAAAAATGAAATTTTTTATGTGGTTTCTAAGCCAATTTAGTTAAGTTGTTTGTTGAAATTCTCAAATTTTTAAAAGGTTGCTTAAACTTTTATCTATTTCTTCTAAATAATACTTCTCTATATATCCTATTTTTGTGATAAGTCTTCTTTTATCTAGAGCCTGAAGCGGAAATATTAAAGCAACAGAATCTTTTTCTAATCCATTCATATCTGATTTTTTGATTTTTAAGGTATAACGTAAAACCTAAATAATTGAGCAAAGTAATTTAGGTTTTCCGAATATAGCATATGACAAATATTAATTTATTAAGTCATATGCTATATAAGGAAATTTTTCTAAAGACTCTAAATTAGAAGTTAATGGAATTAAAACAATTAAACTGGTTTTTGTATCTGCTATGATTATGGAAGGTCTTTTACCAGACTGCTCTCGTCCACTTTTAGATGGAAATTCTACAATCCATAATTCTCCTTTCTCCATTATAAGTTGTGTTTTTCAAAAAAATCTGCGTTGTCTCCAACAGAAGCCTCTTCCCATATAGCCATCTCTGATTTAAATGCATTATTTTCCAAAAATTCCATTTTTTCTTTAATATAATTTAAATCAGATTGTAGTTTTGCTAGTCTTATAATTATTTCCCTATTAAATTTGATTTCTTGGGTCATGTTTTATCTATAGTTTTAGATTATATAAAATTATCTATTAAGAAATATTTTTATTTTTAATATAAATATCTTTTTAAAAACTCTAGCTTATTTAATTCTCACTAAGAAATCTTTTTTAACTAATATCCTCCACTATAACTCCCTTTATAAACCAGATACTCCGGATAGCTTGGCTCTAAAATTAATTTTTTGTCTCTTTTATTCCAACCATTATCATAGCCTAAATCATAACCTTTTTTAAATCCTTTATTATAGCCATAATAATATCCTTTTCCATAACCAGAATTATAACCATTATTGTTTCCTATAATATAACCTTGGTTATATCCTGATGCATAGCCTTTTTCGTAAATCTTCTGATGCTTGTATTTACTTCTACTTAAATTAATTTTATAATAAGTTCGGTTATTCTTATAACCTAAATAATTATAATGATGATTATATTTCCAACTATCATCTCTATAATAAAAATAAGTTTTGTAATTATCGTGATAAATGAAAGAAGGAGTTGATTTGTAATTATATTTGTAATCATTGTTCCAGCTATTCCAATTATTTCTATCATAATTATCCTGCCAATTATTCCAGCTATTTAAATTACAATCACGATAATAACCGTCTGCACTTTTACATAAAGAAGCTGATGATAAATTAACTGATAATAATATAAATGAAAATACAACAGTTAAAAAAAAGATTTTTTTCATATTATTTTAAAGGATTTTTTATATTTATATTTTATTGAGGTGCAATATAGAATTATAAAACAGACTTAAATTAATTATTATCTTATTAATAAAAAAGTATTGATAATTTATAAATTTCAATAGAAAGGTTTGAGTGTAAGCACATTTATAACTTTCTCTTGAATTTTAGTTATTAGTATGTATTGAAATTAAAACCAACCATAAAAAAAAGGAGTTGAATAATAAATAGAATCGTAAGGATAATTATCGTATCTATATCCATAGCTATTGTAACCATATCCTAAACCACCATAAAAAGGTTGTTCATAATTATAATAAGAGTTGTAAGGGTAACCATAATTATATCCCCCACCAAAATATGATGGATAATAATCAGGATAGTCTACAAAAAATTTATTCGGGGTATAATCACCATTTAGATACATTTGGTATCTGTAATTTCCATAAGATCCTTTGAAAATTGGAATATTATCTTGGTTATATGAGTTGTAATCACTTGTTTGATAATTATTAGAATTGTAAGAACTTGTTTTATAATAATCGGCACTGCTTCTGTCTGAAGGCCCTTGGTATCTATAATTAAAAGGGGCGTTGTTTTTATAATTTGAATACGTTGACGAATCTGAATACGAGTTTGAATAGGAATTAGAATATGAATCATCTAACGAATCTAAATATTCATATGTTGAATATGCAGACGCTAAATTAATTGAGAGTAAAACTGCCAGTAAAATTATTATTGCATTAATTAAAAATAATTGTTTTGTCATGTTTTTGTGTTTTTAATTATTATTAATTTATTTTTATTAACTTAAATTAACCAATTAATAATCTAGGCTTTTCTTGGTTAATCTATTAACAGTATATTCTGATTATTTTTATCAATTATATCAAGAAAGAATACTATTTATATCTTTCGTTTTAGAGTTATTTTAAAGTGGTGACAAAAAAGAAGGGTTTATAAACTCGCTATTATTACCTAAAGTAAGGAAATAAAAATGACAAAATATCAGAATGGATTGATACCAAGAAAAGAAGCAGACAAAGTAGGCCTTGTGGCATTAGTTGGTGGTCTGATTACGGGCGCAGCATTTGGTTGGCATCTCAGCAATGATAGAATAAAAAATAACTATATTCCTCGTGATGAAGCCGTTATCAGTGAGAATGTTGATATGAACGGTATTCAAGATTTAGTTATTGGTAAAAGAATATTCTTGGCTGATAGAACTGCAGATGGAGTTGTGTACAGACCATTAAAAAATTCTGATGTTTATAGGATAAGATAGTTCTTAGAACACCTGAATAAATTAGATATAAATTAATCTTAAACAGAAACTTCTTGTTCAGCTCCTTTAATTAAATTCCAGTCTAGTTTTATTAATTGTTTCACTGCAGGATTATTAGTATTTAATTTATATAAATCAGATTTTCCAACTCTTCTTGTTTTAAGAACGATATGATTTCTTTCTAATTTATCCCAGAAAGTTTGAAGAGTTGAATAACTTACTTCTGAATTTTTTGCTATTTCAGTTAAAGGATAATCAAATAATTGAAAAGTTATTAAAAAATCCAAAACTTTTATTATAGGATTTTTTCCAAAAACTTCAATGAATATAGTTTCATTTCCCATAATAATATTCTAAATAACTGCATTTATAAATGTTTCTATTAATGTTTTTATATTACAAAATTAGAAACATTTAAATATTATCAATATTTTCATTTAAAATGAAATTTGATAGTCAAGACGAAATTAAAGCGACAATACTATACCATTTAAGAAGGAAAAAAGTTATTGGCGGAGTTCATACACCTTTTGATACTTTAAGAAGAGGATTTCCAGGACATTTAGGAGGAGAAGTTAATAAATCTGCCAAGGAATTAATTAAAGAAGGTTTTTTAATAAAAAAGCCAGCTCATTATGGATTACAAGTTTCTTTAAACAAAGAAAGATTAAATGAAATTGAAAAAATTATTAAAAGGGTTCTTGGATTTGAATTTTGAAAACTAAAAATAATTTAGGGCTTTTTCTCTCTCGCAAAACTCCCAACATATTTTTCCAGCCTCTTAATTATTTTTGGAACTTCTTTTAGTGCTTCTTCGACAGTTTCTTTTGCAACAGACTCACCATAATAACTTATGCCATTTCTTATTTTTCTTAGTCTGTCGAATTTTACAGCAATAGAATTTTCTTTTAAAATTTCAGAGAGAAAATAAGTTATAGTCTCATGAGAAAGAAACTTATAACCCTTTAGATAACCAACAGCATCACAAAACTCTCTTAAACCCTCATATAGCTCTCTAAAAATTGTTTTTAATTTTCCTTCTTCTAACTTTATAGATAATGCAGATTTAACTGCTTCTCTAGATGATTTAATAAGACTTTTAGCTCTTAAAGTATTAACCTCTACTTTTTTCACATATCCCCCTTTCATACTCTTTTCAAAATTCATATTATCTCTAGTTCTCCTTCTAAGACTATACCATTTGCAATGTTATTAACTAACTCAGGACTTTTTTCCTTCAAGTTATCAAATTCTTTTTTTGTAAATAAATGAAGATTTACTGGTTTATCTAATACAGATTGAAAGGGCTTTAAATTTAAATCTTTTTTTATGTTTGATATTATACAAATATCAATATCAGATTTTTTTGTATCTCTTGCTTTTGCATAACTTCCAAATAAAACAATAACTGGAAAATCAAATTCCTTTTGAAAATACTCTATAATATTAGATTTTCTAATTTTTTCTAAATTGTGATAAAGTTTTAGATTTAGATATTCTTTTGATAAAATAATAGAATAGTTATTATATATATGTCCTTTTTTCTTTTGTAAGATGTTTTCTTTAACTAGCGTATTAAGATATTTTCTAACAGTAGTATGGTTGATTTTAACTATCCTTGCTAATTCTCGAATATTAAATTCTCGGTCGGGGTCTTCAAAAAATTGTTTTAATATGTTTATTTTTATTTCCATATGGAAATATTAATTTCCAGATGTTTATAAATGTTTCCATAATTGATGTATTAACTCAACTGGTGATAAAACTAACTTTTACTTATAATAACTTTGATTTTATTGCTATTTTTATTATCAATTACAAGTAATCAATTTATAATCGGAGAATGTAAGGGTTTTGCTGGTTCATCACCTTTTCATTTAACAGTATCCAATAATTAGTTGTCAGCGGATTTTCGCAAAGCTTTCTGCCACTAAAATAGGAAATAAAATTGTGGCATCCCCAAAAACTTTTACACTTTCTGAAAAAGGCTTTATTTTTCCCCAAGAAACAGCCTCTTCCGGTAACGCTCCAGAATCACTCCCATCATACTCCTGTTCTGTATTAATGTAAACACTATAATCACAACCATTTCTTAACATATTTGCGTTTAAAATTGAGTGTTTCACAACGCCAGTTCCTAAAATTATAACCCCTGATTTTTCCAAGCCAATTGTCATGTCATTTAATTCTTTTATATCTTTAGTAATATCAATAATAAAATCATTCCTCTTAAATTTAAAAAAATAAATGTTATCTCCAATTGCGCCATCTTGAATTGCAGGACAGAAGATTTTTATTTTATTTTTCCACGCCCAGTAACATATACTTTTTTCATTGTTTATTTTCTCCCCCATTTTCCAGATTAGTTCGCTTGGAGTGATAATTTTATTTTTTTTCTTTTGTTCTTTATAAATTTCTTCTAATAAAGGCTGTAAGAATTTTTCAAATTCAACATATCTGTTATTTGAAACAAATATATTGCCTATTCTGTTTATTCCTTTTTCTCTAAGTGTCTCTCCTTTAACATTAAAATCTCCAAGATAAAAGTTTCCTAAACATTTAATTATGTCTTCTTCAATTCCTCCGCAAGTTGTAACGCAAACATTAATCATTTTATTTTTTACTAAATATCTGATAATATCCCTGTTTCCGGAACTTGCCATATTAGAAGTATATCCTAAAAAAATAAATGCCTTCTCTTCAATCATTTTTCTTGTTATTTCTATTGCTTTAGATAATTTTGAGGCTTGAAATCCCATTGACTTAAAACTTTTAATGATTGAGGAATAATCAACTACTTTATCAGAAACTTTTTTTTTCTTTTTTAAATTTTCTGAGCCAGAAAAAAATTTATTTTTTTCTGCATCAAAATCGTATCCTTCAATTTTTGTACCCCTAATTTCTTGACTTTTTCTTAATAAATTTTCTTTTGCTGTTTTTTCTTTGTTTTTCATTTTTTATTTTTTAATTCGTAGATTTATTTTATTTAGATTGGTAATTTACAATTTTATAAAGCAAGAATAGAGCTGAACATATTTCTTTTCGCATTTATTTATTATTTTTCATATTTAATTTAATAACTTATTTTTCAATTAATAAAAATTTATTATAATATTTAATAGAATAAATTAACATAAAATACAACTAATCAAAAATAGGTATAGCTAAGCATTCTTGTAGTTTTATAATTGTCATAAGTTATTTTATATGTCATGATTTTTAAATCTTTCTGGGATTTTTAGGATTAACAAAATGGATTTTTTGTTGATAACATAATAAACTATCTGCTTTAAAATCTTTATTTATATTCTAACCTCCAAAACTTATCCTTAAAATCGTCTCTTCCTGAAGCAGATTTATATATATTATAATTTAAAGTATTTTTCTTATAATAGTCTTGATGATATTCTTCCGCTGGATAAAACTTTATAGCAGGTTTAATTTCTGTAACTATTAGTTTATTGAATCTTTTAGAGGTTTCTAATTCTTTTTTAGAGGATTCTGCTATTTTCTTTTGATTTTTATTATGATAAAAAATGGCTGTTTTATACTGAAGGCCTTTATCCGCAAATTGCCCATTATCGTCGGTAGGATCAATTTGTCTCCAAAATATTTCTAATAATTTCTCATACTTAATTTTTTTTGGGTTGTATTTAATTTGAACGGCCTCATAATGCCCGGTTTTTCCTGTTGAGACTTCTTTATAACTAGGATTTTTTACTTTTCCTCCAGTATAACCGGCGATTACTCCATAAACTCCGTAAATATTAAAAGGCTGTATCATGCACCAGAAACATCCTCCAGCAAAAGTAGCTAACTCATAATTCTTGTTTGACATCTTTTAATTAATTGATATTATACTAATCCTGTTTAGATTATAAGCTTAACTTCTATTTGGTTTTTAATAAGCTATATATTAATTAGCTTTTTAATAAAGTATTTTGACTTAAACTTTACTATTATTTATTTAAGGTTAATGATTAATCTTAATTTTCTGGAAAACTCTTTCAGGATTTATTGGAGTTTTAATTATAAAAACATTTAAAAACTTATTTATCCTAACTTTTTTAGGAGTTTAAATATCTAAGAAAAATGGCCGATCAAGGAATTAGAATGCCCTCGAGTTTTGGAGGACTAATGAGATATAGTGAAGAGTATGTAAGTTCTTTTAGATTGAGTCCTGAACATATTGTTTTATTTATAATCTTAATAATTGTTTTTGTAGCGGTTTTAAAGATATTTTTTCCTATTTCGGTATAATTTTAAATTTATTAATAAGCTTCTTTACTAAAATCTATAGATAAACTTATATATATAAATCTCGTAATTAAATTATGGAACCCATTATAAAAAAAGAAGATATTGAGAGAATAAAATCTGATTTAGAGATAATTAAAAATTTACTCTTAAGAAAAGATCCTGAAGGAGAGCTTAGTGATTGGGCAAAAAAAGCATTGAAAGAAGCCAGAGCTAGACCAGAGTCAGAATACATTTCTTTGGAAGAGGTTAAAAGAAAAATTCTAGCAAAATGAATTTTGAGATTATTTTAGATCCACAAGCAAACAAATTTCTTGACAAACTAGAAAAAAACATAGCGTTAAGAATAATTAATAAACTAGACGAAGTTAAAAAAGATCCATTCAGATATTTAGAACATTATGAAGGAGATTATGATTATAAACTAAGAGTTGGCGATTATCGAGTGTTAATTGACGTTGATTTTATTAGGGGTATTTTATTCTTTAGGATAATTGATAAAAGGGGAAGAGTTTATAAGAGATAACTTATACTAAATATTTAAATAACTTCTCTTTTTATTAATAATTAAATATTAATAAGCTAGTTAATTAAGATATTTATTCTCTAGCTTTTTAAATCAAATAACAAAATATATAATTAATAGTTCAATTATTTTATGATAATTACAATAAATTGAAACATAAATAAAAAAATGTTCCCATCAATAGACCCAAAAAAAATGCAGGCAATGATGAAACAGCTTGGCATAGCTCAAGAAGAAATTGATGCTGATAGGGTAATTATTGAAGGTACTTCTAAAAAAATAATTATTGAAAACCCGTCAATTATGAAAATAAAAATGCAAGGACAGGAAAGTTTTCAGATTTCTGGAGATATTAGAGAAGAAGAAAATGAAGAAGACAGAAAAGAAGATATTAAAACTGTAATGGAAAAAGCTAATTGTTCTGAGAATGAAGCTAGGAAAGCTTTAGAAAACTCTAATGGAGACCTAACTGTAGCCATCTTGAGTTTGAGTTGATTTTTTATTATTATAAATATTACAGAATAGAATCTAACCATTTATTTTTATTTCCTATACTAAGAGCAAATAAAGCCTACTTCTCAATAGAATACTAAGCCTAAAATTAGATTGATAATCAATAAATATATTTGACGTTTCAATAATACTATTTAACACACAAAATCTTATTAAGAATTATTTCTTATATATTTAGAATATAACATTTAATTGTTTATTAATTGTATTGTGGTACTAAGAACCCTGATTAAAGTTTGATATAAATAATAAAAGATAAAAATTATGGATAATTAATAAATGTTATTAATAAAAGTTATTAATTAAATTAATAATAAAAATGGAAGAATTTGATAAAAATCTGAAAGAGGCCATAAGACATTTACATATTGCAGACCATATGACTTATGTAACTTTTCCATTAGTTAAAGAAAATCGGCTTTTATTAAAAATTTTCGATGAGATTTACTCTTCGGTTATATATTCTATTAATTCGGCTTTAAAATATGAAAGTTTTCGTAAAAGAATTAATTCCAGTTATAATAATTTTGACGCGTTTATTAGTATAGCTAAAAATTACGGCCTTTCTAACGAAAATTTAAAAAAAATAAAAGAAATTATAACTATCAATTCTAGACATAAACAAAGTTCAATGGAATTTGTTAAAAAAGATAAAGTTGTAATAATGTCTAATAAACTTGGAGTAGAAGTTCTAGATTTAAATACAATAAAACAATATCTTTTAGCTGCAAAAGAACTTCTTGTGAAAGTTAGTCATAGGATTAAATAGGTTTAAGTTAAAATTATTATTAAAACAATAGAATGAAGGATTTAGGGAAGGGTTCTTTTAGATATATAACCACAATAAACCTTTTAAATATCAAAAATTCTGTATAAAAATAATTAATTTTTTATAATGAAAATGCAAGATAAAAATTATTCAAGATTAGAAACTTCTTTTAAATTGCCAGAAATTTCTAAGCCAGAAATTTCAAAAGAAAATAAGAAAGAAATTTCTGCATTAGAAAATAAAATCTCGGAAAAAAATATCCGCTGTTTAACTGGCTGGGCTTTATCTACTGCCCTTACTGGAGTTGGGATTTATGATAATTATTTAGGTTATAATACAAATAACAGCGACCTTTCTTTTTTAGGAATGGTTTTATTAGTCCCGGGATTAATTGGGATAAGTGGATTAAGTAGATTAGCTTACTATAATTTTAAAAAATATAAAGATAAAAATAAATAAGCTAATATAGAATATGAAGATATTAACACAAAGATTGGAGATAAGAATATAGATAAGTCAGAGGAGTCTTGCTTTAAATATTAAATTACCAAAATAAATAATAAAAGTCTTATCTAATAAATAAATTAAATTAATAAAATAAAAAATAATTCAAATATGAATGAATAATAAGTTAAAATGGAAACACCCTATTTAATAGCTGGAAAAAGATTTCGGGCAGACAACGTATCTGAATTAAATAAAAAACTGTTTGAATATGGCTTGATATCAAATCTTAATAACGAGGGATTGGGCAATCTTAGCGTCAGAAAAATATCTGATGGAGTCACAAATAATAGATATGATATTGTTCAGACTTATGGGGATTCTGCTGATTCTGATTTTTTTGATGTAATAGTTGGAAAGTTAGTAGCTAAAAATGCATATAATCATGATGATGTTGAAGAAGTAGAATTATCCAACCTAGAAGAAGCATTAAATGAAGTCAGGCAAGATATACCAGAAGCAAAAATTTTATTAGGTTCGTATTGGAGTTAAAAATTTTAATAAATTAAGTAAAATGGAAAACAAAAATGATAATTTAAAGAAGCTTACCTTGTCTGGAATATTAGGAGCTATAATAATAAATGGTTCTTATTTATGGGGGAGTTATAGTGGTTTCATATATGGCAGATTAATAGAAAGAGAAAAAATTATAATTGATTTATCTATGGATAGATATGATGCTCATCAAAACGCAAAGTTTGCATCTGATTCAGAAAGACAGGATGAAATATTAAAAGATGCAGAAGCTATAAACAGAACTTTTAGAATATTCAAAGAAAAAAGATATTTTGATGGTCTTCCTAATCGTGTTTATGAATCTGCTTTTCCAAATAAAGACAAAGAATAAGGAGAAAAATGTCAAAATTAAAAAATTTATCATATAGAATAAAAAGTTATTTTATGGGCGAAAGCGGAATCGTTGAAAAAGTTCAGGAATATCATCTAGAAAATAAAAATAATAATTCTCCTAAAGGTTACTCTCTTAAAGACAGTTTTGGAAATATGCCACAATCCATTACTTTTGAGAATCTGTTAGGTGAGATAAAAACCCAATATGCTATGGAAGAAAAAGTTATTGTTAATAATCGTGGCTTTAAGACTATTTTTGCTTTCAGATATAAAACCTATAA
>CAYIJD010000016.1:11507-14522 GCA_964363655.1 Candidatus Woesearchaeota archaeon
TTTTGCTTTCAGATATAAAACCTATAAAATATGGGATAAATTTCCGTAGAAGAAAATGACATTATTATTAAAAACATAATCGCATGGAGAAGTAGAATCAAGATTTTACAGTACATTTACTCAGTTTGCAAGATTAGGAGAACATACCTTTGCAACAAGACATTTGTGTGAATTAGTACAGTATCTTGCAAATAATCATCAAGTGCGTAAAACACAAATTCTTAGTTATGATTTAGATAAATTCTGGCAGAGACAAGGAGAGCATGTTCAAGAGTTAATTCAAATAATTCTAGAAGCTGAACAAGCTTATCTTCCAGAATTGCAGAGATTTGACATAGATAAATAATTAGAGATGCGACAAGGAGAAGTGTCTGTTGAAGATGATGTTGATTTATATAATGCAGGTAGAATGATACCAGTAAAAGTTATAGATAATGAAAATCTATTACACTAGGAAATTATAGAATTTTTGCTCTTCATTTTGGAAGGATGGCGTTTTATCTTGCTAATGGTGGATTTATTGGATGGATGAATGATCAAAAGCCAGAGTTTGCAGAACCAACTATTGAAGCGATAAAAAATTCTAGAAGAGAATTATATAGAGAAATAAGAGAAGAATTGTAAGGCCTATAAAAAATAATAAATATTTTGATATCTTATATCTTTTACAATTCTGTTAATCCAATTTACGAAAAAATTGAAGATTATTAATAAATTTATAAAATAGTAATAAGTATCTTTATCGATGGAAAATTAAGGAGTAATCAGAGTTAGCAGCTAGTTCTGTTACTAGTATTTATTTATCATCTATCACAAAATCTCATTCAATAGATTAACAGTTTTCTTAAAAAATTCTTCTGATTTTTCTTGATAGATGTCAATTATCTTCCCATCTACTTTTCTTACCTCTCCATGAAGAATTCTTCTATGTAAGTCAAACAAATCTCTAAAATTTGTTACGTCGCTCATTTTTAGAAGTCCTTTGTCAACAAAATTTTCTTTTAAAAGAATAGAAATATGTTCTGGACTTGGAGGCAAGACTTTAATTGCCATTAATAAAGCTTGAGCAGATTCAACATATGCCCAATAGCATCCTTCTATAGCACTCATTTCAGAAACTCTAGATCTAAGGATATGTGCTGGAACTCTGTTTAAAATTGTGTATATTGATTCTGAAGTTGGTTTTATTTTGCCTCCTTGAAGCAAAAGTTTTAAAGGAGCAAAAAATCCGCCGACATCTATTAATGGCTCTCCATATCTTATAATGTTAATTACAACAGGATCTCCTTTAATTAAATCATCCCACCATGTTGTAATTTTAATTGTATTAATATGAAGGTCTTTTTTGTATGGGTTTGCCTCTATAATTTTTCTAAGTCCTTCTCTATACCACATAATAAAATGTTCATCAAATTTAATGGTAGCGTCATCTACAATAACTATAACGTCAATATCAGAACCCAAAATATCTTGATTTTTTGCGGTTGATCCAAAAAGAACAACGGCTTTAATAAGAGTGCTAAATTTTTCTAAAACTTTCTGGGCAAAATCCATAGCAATGTCTCTTTTGCTTTTGAGTTTAAGGGTATCTGGTTTAGAATATTTTTTATTCACCATCTTTTTATTTTGATTATAAATTAAAAGATACAGCTATTTTTAAATCTGTTGATTTTTGTTATGATAACTTAATCTAAAGAAAATCTTTTTTAAAATTTTTTGAATTATTAATTTTTATTAATAACTAAAGACTAAAAATAGTTAGATGAGTAGGGTCTATCAAAAAATCACAAAAAAAGATTATAAAGGAGTATTGTTTATTACAAGAAGCCCCTATAGTTCAATGGATAGAACGCGACCTTGCGGAGGTTGAAATCGGAGTTCGAATCTTCGTGGGGGCATTAATATTTAGGGTTCAACTCTCTCATAATTTGTCTAGGAGAAAATTTAATTTCCGAAATCGTAAACTTGTTCACCAGCCCAAACTCTTTCTGAATCATGAACTTCTTGATCTACTGCCCAATTTCTTTTGTTTTCAGGTCTTGCATTAAGAACGTAATCCATAAATTCTTCTTTTCTTTCTCTAACAGTGGGCTTATCAGAATCTTCTAACTTCCAACCATTTAATACAAATTCAACAAATATCATATGGTCTTGATGTTTCATATAAGAAAGCATATCTTCTCGAGAACTAAAAATGAAATTTAATGCAACATCATAATAATAACCTTGAATAGCTCTTCCAGAATCAAATCTCGGAGCAACTACGAAATCTCTTATTCCTGGAATATTTGCAAGATATTTTCTAGCATTATCACTAATTTGTTGAACTGCATTAGGATTGTTTGGATTAGTTCGGTAAAAAACTACATGACTAAATCCTGTTCCTAATCTTTGCTCTAATTGTTGTTCATTTACCATAGGTTTTACAATTATTTTAGATATTTAAATCTTGTTATCACTTATTAATTATTAATAGTAGGATTATAATATATCATAATGCAAATATTTATAAACTATATTGTAATATGATTATTATGTTGCAAGAAATAAAGGAGATACTAACCCTACAGAAACGAGAAATTGAATTAAAACTCAAGGAAAAATATATTGATAGAAATAAAGAATTGAAATTAGATAACGATTTAATAAAAGTAATAATCGGTCCAAGAAGAGCTGGTAAATCTTTTTTTGCTTTGCATTTTTTAAATAAAAAGGGGAACTTCGGATATGTAAATTTTGATGAGGAAAAGTTGACTGAAGTAGATAACTATAATGAGATAGTCACTGCTATGAATTCTATTTATAACAATCCAAAATTTGTTCTTTTTGATGAAATTCAAAACCTTCCTAAATGGGAATTATTTGTTAATAGATTACAAAGGCAGGGATATAAACTGATTATTACAGGAAGCAACTCAAACCTATTAAGCAAAGAATTAGCAACACATTTAACTGGAAGACATTTATTAACTAACATTTTTCCATTTTCTTTTAAAGAATTTCTAAAATTTGAAA
>CAYIJD010000017.1:0-14322 GCA_964363655.1 Candidatus Woesearchaeota archaeon
GAAAATTCTTTACATGCAGGGTGTGTTGAAATTCATGTTTTAAAAAATGCAAGAGCAAGATACACGAGCATTGAAAACTGGTCTAAAAATACATCCAATCTAAACACTAAAAGAGCTATTGTTCATGAGAATGCGGTAATGGAATGGTTGAATGGAAATAATGGGTCAAAACTAACAATGCTCTATCCCTGCTCTGTTTTAATAGGAAAAAATGCAAAATCAGATTATCTAGGAATAGCATATGCAGGTAATGGTCAGTATCAAGACACGGGTTGTAAAGTTTATCATCTAGCTGAAAATACAAGTTCTTCGGTTTTAAGTAAAGGAATAAGCATGGATGGAGGAATAACAAGTTATAGAGGATTAGTTGATATAAAAAAAGGAGCTATTAATTCTAAGTCGAATGTAAGATGTGATGGATTAATGTTAGACAATAAATCAAAAGCACTAACCTTCCCTTCAATGGATGTACATGAAAATGACGTTAAAGTTTCACATGAGGCGGCGGTAGGAAAAATTGAAGAAGATCAATTATTTTATTTAATGTCAAGAGGCTTAAGCGAAGATGAAGCAATAAAAATGATTGTATCTGGATTTATAGAACCAATAATTAAAGCACTCCCAATGGAATATGCGGTTGAGCTTAATAGGCTGATTGAATTAGAAATAGAGAATTCTGTTTGTTGATTTTTATTAAAACTAAATAAAAATTAAAAAAATCATGAAAAATCCTTAGATGTTAAATAATAACCAACACTAAATATCTAAAAATTAATGTAATAAAAATATAATAAGTAAATAGATAATTAGAATATAATAAAAACAAAAAAGTAAAAATATAAAAAAGCCGCATAATCATGAAACTCAAAAATTATGGCACAAAAATTACAATTATCAAAAAACAATGAATTAAAAATGAATGTAAAAAATGATTTTCCTATTTTTAAAAACCATCCTAATTTAGTTTATTTAGATAATGCGGCAACTTCTCAAAAACCAGAACAAGTTATAAATTCTTTAAAAAATTTTTATGAATCTGAAAATGCAAATATTCATAGAGGAATTTATACTTTAAGCGAAGTTGCGACTGAAAAGTATGAAGAAGCTAGAAAAAAAATATCTAATTTTATCAACGCCTCTCCAGAAGAGATTGTCTTTACAAGAAATACTACAGAATCAATTAATTTTCTATCTTATACAATAAAAAGTCTTGTTAAAGAGGGAAAAGACGAAATAGTCTTAACAGAAATGGAGCACCACTCTAATCTAATTCCCTGGCAACAGTTTGCAAAAAGGCATAAATTTAAATTAAAATTTATTCCAATAACAAATAATTATGAACTAGATTATAATAAGGCGAGAGATATCATAACAGAAAAAACAGCAATTCTCTCTATAACACATATCTCAAACGTATTTGGAACAGTTAATAATATAAAATTTTTAATAAATCTCGCAAAAGAAAAAAAATCTCTAGTTATAATTGATGCGGCGCAGAGTGTTTCTCATATGAAAATAAATGTTAAAGAATTAGATTGTGATTTTCTAGTTTTTTCTGGACATAAAATCTATGGCCCTCTAGGAATAGGGGTTTTATATGGAAAGCTTGAACTGTTTGAAAAACTTACGCCATTTTTGTTCGGAGGAGGAATGATAAGTTCTGTTAGTTATCAAGAAACTAGTTTTGCAGAACCGCCAAAAAAATTTGAGGCGGGAACACCTAATATTGAAGGAGCAATTGCTTTCGCAGAGGCGGTAAAATATATAGAAAATATTAATATTAAAAACATAGAGAAATATGAAAAAGAATTATTAGAATATACTTTAGAAAAATTAATATCTCTTGAAAATATTATAATCTATAGCCCAGGAAAAGATAAAGGTGTTTCAGTCATTTCATTTAATTTAAAAAACATCCACCCTCACGATGTTGCTTCTCTTTTAAATGAAGAAAATATAGCAATAAGAGCTGGTCATCACTGTTGCATGCCTTTAATGAAAAAACTTGGCATTAGCGGGACTTGCAGAATTAGCTTATCAATTTACAACACTAAAGAAGATATAGATAAACTTATTGATGGATTGAAAAAAGTTCAGGAGGTTTTTAAGTAACTAAAATGAAATGTGCTTTTCCAAAATGTAAAAAACAAGCCAATGGTTCAAAACAATTTAATGATTTAGTTATAAGAATTTACCTTTGTACAGAACATTTAATAAAAGTGGCTGAGATGGACAGTTACAGTAAAGGAAAAGAATTTATTGAAATGTTAAAGAATGGATAAAACAATTAATTTTCCAAAATGTAAAAAACAAATCAGAAAAACAAGAAAAAATGAATAACATTTACACAGAAATCATACTTGATTTATATAAAAATCCTTTAAATAAAGGTAATTTGGATAATCCGACTCATGAGTTTTTTAAAAATAATCCTTTATGCGGAGATGAAATTAAAATTCAGATGATTGTTGATGATAATAAAATTAAAGAAGTTAAGTTTCAAGGAATTGGTTGTGCAATTTCTCAAGCATCAGCTTCTTTATTAACAGAAAAAATTAAAAATAAGAATATGAGCATTGATGAAGCAAAAAACTTAAATAAAGATAATATTTTAGAAATGCTTCATATTCCAATATCACAACCAAGACTAAGATGTGCCTTGCTTTCACTAGATGCTTTAAGAGGAGCTTTGGAAAATTCAGAAAATGGAAAAATTGTATAGATACACAACAAATGGAGAAGGAGTTTTTTCAGCTGGGAAAAGATTGCTTCCAGAAGGATTAATTAATGAAGTTAACTGGAATAGAAAATGGCTAAAAAAACCAAATCTAGAAGATGGAAATTATAGATTTTACTTAACAAAAAAAGGAAAAGAAATCTATGAAAAAAGTTTATTATTATCTCATATAAAATATCTTCCAAACATAACCTTAGAAGTAATTAATAGAAACGCTATAAAAAATATAGTTTATGAAGATGAACATCAATTAGTCGAGGAATTAAGATGGAATTAAATAAATTTTTAGTAGAAGCAAAGAAAAATACTTATGCTGCTGGCACAAAAGAAATAATTTTACCAGATGGTGGAAGAGAATTAGTCTATGAAAAAGGAGTTTATAGATATAGAGATTTATATTATGGATTTAATCCTTTTTCAGGACAAGAAATTGTTTGGCAAAATGGAAATCTTATTTGGATCATGAATTATTCTGGAAAAGCTAGAGATGATTTTGGAATATCTACAGAAGAAATTTATAAAAATCTTAAAAAAGCTTTATTAGAAGTTCCAGAAGAATTTCCTTTTAGAGGGCCTAGATTACTAAAACTAGATAATTTTCTACAATATTTTAATAAATATCTTGGAGATATTAATAGCTTTGAGGGAGAAGAGAATATAAGTTTTAAAGGAGCTCCTACATACAATCTAATTTACCATGGAGGATTAATAAAAACAAATGCTAGAAATTAAAAATTTGCATGTTGAAATTGAAGGCAATAAAATTTTAAAAGGAGTAAATTTAAAATTAGAAAAAGGAAAAGTTCATGCTTTAATGGGGCCAAACGGAAGTGGAAAATCTACTCTAGCCAATGTTATAATGGGCCATCCAAAATATGAAATAATCAAAGGGCAAATTATTTTTAATGGAGAAGATATTACCGAACTATCTCCAAACGAAAGAGCAAAAAAAGGACTTTTCTTAAGTTTCCAGTATCCAACAGAAGTTTTTGGAGTTACAATTTCAAATTTTTTAAGAACGGCTTTAAATAATTTAAAAAAAGAAAAGATTTCAGTTCTTGATTTTAGGAATTTATTAAAAGAAAAAATAAATTTGTTAAAGATGGATGAAAGTTTTTCTGACCGTTATTTAAACCAGGGTTTTTCAGGAGGAGAAAAAAAGAAGTCTGAAATCTTGCAGCTGGCTGTTTTAAATCCTAAAATAGCAGTTCTGGATGAGACAGATTCTGGATTAGATATAGATGCTTTAAAAGCTGTTGCAAATGGAATAAATATAATCTTGAAAAATGACAAAGATAAATCTTTTCTAATAATTACCCATTATAAAAGAATACTAGAATATATTAAGCCAGAAAAACTTTCTATTATGATTGATGGGAAGATAGCTTTAGAAGGCGGTTCAGAATTGGTTGACGAACTAGAAGAAAAAGGTTATAGTTGGATTGAGGAAGAGCCGGAATTAAAAGCAGAGTTGAGATAGTTTTAAGAAATATTTAGACATACTTTATCTCACTAATAACTGGAGGCACAATTTTTGTTTCTCCTACTCTAAACATATCTATATAAGATTCAAGTTTACAATCTGCCTGAGGAATCTTTATATTCTCTAACCATTCAATAACTGAAAAATAAAGTTTTTTTCCAATATTTATAGGACATATACCTTGTACGCTGTAAACTCTAAATTCTTGATTATTTCTATGTTTTTTCTTTAAATCAATCCAGTCTAAGTTATACTCTTGTAATATATTATCTAATCTTCCATCTAAATTACTTTTAGGTACACTAATATGTATATCCCATTTTTTATTTGTAAGATTTGATTTTGGATTTAATTTATGAAAACCTGGATTAGTTAAGTTTAATGGCTCCTCAGATCTAATGGCTGTATCATACACTATAACTTCTGAATGTCCATATCCCGTTGCTCTGTATTTTTTTAAAAGATTTTCAACAGCGTTAAGATCATTTCCAATATTGTCTTTAGATTCATATTTTTTACTCATATGAATTCCAATTAAAGGACAGCTAGTTACTGGTTGGTTTTTTACCCATGTAACTCTGGTGCTAATTAGACCATCATCTAAAAAGCCAAGCCCCCCAATCTCTTTCTCTAATTGGAGATTTTTAACTCCTTCTACTCCAACATGCGCATCATATTTTACCATGAGTTAGCCATAAAGTGTGGGTATATAAATATTATTCTTCCCTTAAGGAGGAAGAATAGACTAATTTAAATACTATAAGTTTTATTTAAAACCATGGACGTAGAAAAAATCTTAGAGGACATTGGTTTAACAAAAAACGAAATTAAAATATATCTTGCCTTATTAGATCTTGGCTTGACAACAACTGGAGCAATTATTAAAAAAACAAGTATTCATACTTCCAAAGTTTATGATGGATTGGAAAGGCTTTTGGATAAAGGTTTTATTAGTTATGTTATTATTGCTAATACTAAACATTTTAAAGCTGTTAATCCAAATAGAATAATAGATTTCTTAGAAGAAAAGAAAAACATAATTGATAATCAAGAAAAAGAAATTAAAAAAATTCTTCCAAAACTAAAATTAAAATTAAAACAAATATTATCTCTAGATGAAACAGAGGCAGAGATTTTTAGAGGATGGAAAGGAATGGAAACGGTGTATAAAATGTTAAGAGACACATTAAAAAAAGGAGATATGAATTATGTTTTTGGAGCAAGTAAAGGAGAGGATGAAGAACAAGTAAGAATATTCTTTATAAAACATTTAAAACTTTTGGCAAAAAAAGGAATTAAGCAGAAAATAATTTATAACGAAGAGGCTAGAGGCAATATCCCAGAAAATTTAAAACATCAAAAATTATTTCAAGTAAGACATTTACAAAATACAACGCCCGCAGAAATAAACACATGGGCAGATAAAGTAATGATAGTTTTACTAACAAAAAAACCAACAGTTATTTTAGTAAGCAATAAAAAGGTTGCAGATTCTTTTAGACAATACTTTGAAGTTATGTGGAGAATTGCTAAGAAGTGAAAATAGAAAAATATTTATATTAGTAATCCTCATGGATTACTATGAAAACTATAACTATAAAATTGCCAGAGGATGAAAATAAAGAGTTAGAAGATTTTATAAAAAAGAAAAGTTACCCATCTAAATCAGAATTTATTAGGAACCTAATTATGGAAAAATTAGATAGAAACAAAAAAGAAAAAATGGGGTGGTTGATTTTAGCCGAGAAATCTATGAAAAAAATTTGGGATAATAAGAAAGATGATGAAATTTGGAGAAAATATTTGTGATAGAACAGAGAGATTTATTACTAGTACCATTTCCATTTTCTGATCAATCAGGGAAAAAAGTTAGACCGGTTATCGTTATTAGTAATAATGATTTTAATAAATATTCCGAAGATATTTTAGTAGTTGGAGTTACAACAAATATCTCTAAAGATAAATATACAGTTAATCTTAGAAATAATGACTTGGAGATAGGATCCTTATTTGCAACTTGTTGTATAAAAGCAGAAAATCTTCTTAAAATAGATAAAGAACTAATTATAAAAAAGATAGGCAAAATAAAGATCGAGAAAGTTTATGATGTTAATAGTAAAATAATGGAAATTATCAAATATTAAGAAATTATTCAACTCACCACACATAACTCTGCAAAACTTCTTTTGCTTCCCATTTTCCAAGCTTTTTTAAAACCGCTCTTTTTCTTGCATATTTTATAAATTCTATTAAACATTTTTCAGAACAGCATCCCTGCAATTTTTCCTGACATCTAACACACATAATTATAAGTTTATCGCACTCAACATTTTTACAATTTCTATATAAATCACAAAATTGATGGCAATTAACACATCTAGAAATAGGTTTATTATTTTGATTTATATCGGTCATTAATCTTTTATCAAAAACAAAACATTTTCCCTCCCAGACCGTATTAGGAAATTGCTGGCAAAAATTTATAATTCCTCCCTCTAACTGATAAACATTTTTAAATCCATTTTTTATCATGTATGCGCTCGCCTTCTCGCATCTAATCCCTCCAGTACAATACATTACTATCTTCTTTTTTTTATTTTCTTTATCTTTTTTAAATTTTTCAACAAATCTTGGAAATTCTCTAAAAGTTTTTATATTTGGATTTATAGCTTTTTTAAATCTTCCTAGATTATATTCATAATAATTCCTAGCGTCTAAAACAATGAAATCATTTTTGTTTGTTAAACTATTAATTTTATTATCTAATAATTTATAATTATTATGGTTTTTAGTTTCTCTTTTTTGATCCTTGTTTTTTATTTGATTAACTTTGTTAGCTTGATCAAATTTATTATTAATTATTTTTTTACCTTTCCCTATTTTATTAACTATTATTTTTTTATTATTGTGATTAATCTCTTCACCATCCTTTCTAATACTATCATTTTCATTAAGATTATAATTTGCTATTTCATTATTTTCATAAAGTTTTAAAAATTCTTTAGGAGTTAGATATTTTCCTCTTTTATTAATATCGATTTTTTTCTTTAAAGAAACAATTTCATTTCTAATCCTAGTGTGCGTTTTTGTGAATGGGTGTCCAAATCCAGTTTCTTCTTTAAACTTGACGTCCCCAAAACCTTTCTGGTTTCTTAAAAATTTTTTATATTTTTCAGTTTGTTCTTTAGTTCCAGAAATACTTCCATTAATTCCCTCTTTAGCTATCAATATTTTACCAAAAATTCCCAATTTTTTACAAAAGCTTTTTTGCTTTCTTGCAAAATATTCGGGATTTTCAATAGTATGGAATTTGTAAAATAAGAGAATATGAATATTTTTGTTATTTTTACTATTTGTGTTACTATAAATATTATTTAAGTGACTAATATCTTTAAGATTTTTATTGTCTAATTTGATCATATTAGTTTTTTGTAACGAGAATTTAAAAGTCTTTTGATAATTGCATATACGATTAAGATGTATTTTTGATTTGTTTTAGATATTAAATTATCGTTAATTGTGCAACAAAAAGAAAGGTCAGTATGTAAAAATTAGAGTTGATAGAAAATGAATTCCTCTTTATATTAAAATTTAAAACAATCTATACTTTCTATAATCTCCTCCAACAATAATTACCTCTTCTGTAGGTTCATAAATAACATGTCCTGAATGTCCGCCACCTCCAGAATCACCTCCACCACCTCCACCGCCTCCTGTATCGGTGTGTGTTGTTTCACTATAACTTCCTGTATAAGCCCCACTAGAACCAGAATATATATAAGTACCTTCATAAGGTCCTACATGTCCTGTACTGTCAGGATGAGCTTCATGATATCCTCCAGTAGTATAGGTTGTTCCTCCAGTTGACTGCCCTGTTGAAGGATTATAAGTTTCTCCTGTTGCTGAGCTCCATTTTCCTGTTGAAGAATCATAAGTCCATGTATCGCCTCCGTGACTAACACTTCCTTCATGAGACTCTCCATGTTCATCTCTATATTCTCCTGTTGCAGCATCATAAGAGTAATAAGCTGATGGTGGGGGGGTATATTCTTTTCCACCACTATCTTTCCATTTTCCTGTTGCAGAGTCATAAGTCCATGCTTCACCATGTTCTGTATTATAATGTCCCTCATCTTCATGTCCTATCGGAGCTCCTACTGTTGCAACTGGTTTATGCGTTTCTCCAGTACTAGAAGTCCAAACATCTTTTGCTGGATCATAAACCCAGGTTTTTCCTTCATGAGAATATTCATATTTTTTGTTATTAGCATTATATTCAACTTCCTTTTCGAGGAAAGAGGTTTCAGTAATAAGAACTTTACCATCATTTGCAATATAAGTGCCATATCCAGGATCAAAGTCAAATTTTGTTGTTTTTCCTTCCTCTGACTTGCATTCAAATCCGGTTGCTGTATGTTTAATTTCAGCCCCTCCAACAACTTCATATTTTCCTGGTTCATATGGATGCTCTTCTTTTGTTCCATCTGGTTTTGTTATTACATATCCTGTCGCAGCATATTCATATTTATAACCTTCAGGAGTTGTGTAATCAAAAGATTCATCACCTCTAGAATAAGTTTTTGGATCATATCCTTCTGGATATTCAAAATAATGTGTTCCTCCCAAGGCACTTACAAAAGTATAGCCATTATCTCCAAATTTATATTTTCCTCCAGTTGTTAAGTCAGCATACTCATGACCTTCAACAAATCCTCCTCCTAGTTCAATTTTTACCTGATCTCCTACTACAGTTTTTTCTTCAATAAATCCAGGGGGGGTATATTCCTCACCATAAGCTAGCTGAAATTCCTGAGAAAATGCCTCTGTTAATTTTGAATCTATCTGTTCCTGAGTTTTTCCTTCTGCTTTTAGCTTTTCATACTCATCGTTATATTTACCAGCTAATTTATCAGTAAGTTGTAATGTCTCTTTAGCAGTTTTATATTCCGTTTCAAGAAATTCTTTTTCTTCTGGATATTTAACTAATAGTTCATCTTTATGTTCTTCCCATTCTTTAACATGACTAGCACTATCTTCATGAATTTCTTCCCTAATTTCTTCTCCAGTTTTTCCTAATTCTTCTATTTTAGCAACTTCTTCTTTAGGTAGTTCAGAAAAGGTTTTATCAGATATTTTATCTGCATTTAGTGCTAGATGCTTTGCAGCATTAAACTGTCCAAATGCCTCTCCAGTATCTCCTGTTTTTGATGCTTGTACAGCTCGTTGTAGATGAAGCTCTGCATTTGCAAGAAGTACCTCCATTGCATGAGCCTCTTCATCATGCCCCTCTTTTTCATTTTCAATAACTTCTTTTTTTACTTCTTCTATAGCTGTTTCTAAACTAGCAATTTCTACTGTCGTAACTTCTTTTTTATGTTCTTCATGAAGTCCTTCCTCTTCCTCCTCATCATCGATAGCTAGCTCGACTTCTATTACAGAAACATCGCTTGTTTTAGCTATCTCTTCAATTTCTTCTTCTTTTTGCTCTTCAACTGCTACTATAACTTCAATTGTTTCTTCCTGAATAGGATTTGAAATAGCAGCTGCAATTTCTGTTGTTATTGTACCAGCATCAACTAATTCAGTTAATTCTTGATGAATAGCATCAACTTTATCTTCTATTCCACTATCTCCTATAATTGTTTCTTCAACAGTTAATAATTCATGAATAGGAGTATCTTCTGTTGTTGAAACTTGTTCAAGAGTTGTTGTTCCTGGATCAATTGCATTAACATTATTTTCTATAATTTCTAAAGTTTCTACAAGTTCTGTTGCAGTTACTTCTGCGTTTTTAGTATTTTCTTCCTGAATTAAAGCATGTAATTCATCAAGTCTTTCATTAGCCTGTTCTTCAGGAGTAACTCCAGTTAAACCTTCCCACCATAAATCTATGATATGACCAATACCAGAAGTTGATCCAGGATCTCCGAAGGTAACTGTTGTTTCTTCTGGGCTTTGAGCAATTACTAAATTTGGCAATAAACTTAGTAATAAAAAGATACTTACAAATATTGCAGAAAATTTTTTATAATTTATATAATTAGTAACTGTTTTCATTACTCATCCCTTTTTGTTTAATTAATAATTACAAAGCTATTTATAAATTTTGTGTTTTTTTTTGTCTTTTGTGTTATCTGGAAAGATTGAGAAGATGTTAATTAAAGGGAATGTTTTTATAATTAACTACCTTAATAATAAAATGAAAAAGAGATGTTATGTTAAATAAAGATATTAGCATAAATAAATTTATATAAATTAAATAAAAAGAGGTAAACAAAAAATGGCTTTACTAGAAGGAGTATATCTAGCTGCTGGAGGACCAATTTTGCTTGGAGTTTTAATTGGTTTAACAGAAGTTTTGAAATGGCCAAGATGGGTTCATTATATATGGGCGGCTATAGCAATTCTTTGGGGTTTGATGTCTCTTTTATAAGTTAATTCTTAGTTTGGTTTTTAGAAAAAATCAATGTTAATTGAATTTTTAATCAACCACTTGAAAAGAGAAAGATTAATATTTAATCAAAACTTGAAGAAAACCTATTTGTTATATAAAATTAATTTTAATAATCAGCCAATTAAAAAAATCTGTATATTTTTTTGAATTGTTATCAGTTTTCCCACTTGAAAAGCCTTAATTTTTATACAAACAACAAAATTTTATTTCCCCTCTGACAACGTTGGCAACGCGGGCAATGCACTTTGAATCACATTTTCCATGGCCTTTTTTTGTTTTTTAAGCATTTTTATTAGTTTGTATTTCTTATAACCTTTATTTATTCCATATCCAACTAAAAGCATAATAACAGCAACTACAAAAGCTATAACTTGATACTTAAATGGAAGCCCTCCTATATATGCAAAGATAAAAGCTAAAGGAGCAATCCCTATTATTGAAGCGAATAAGTAAGTTCTAAGTTTAATATGGCTAAATAATCCTAAAATATAACTTAATATATCAACTGGAAGAGACATTCTTAAAAAAACAATACTCCAAAAAATATTTTCTTCTGGTATTATCTTTTCATATTTTGCAATATCCTCCAAAGAAACAAATTTTGTTATTAAAGGAACTCCATATTTTCTAGCTAAAGAAAAAGCAATTACAGCACCAATTGTCCAGCCGATAATACTCAGAATTCCTGTAATAAACCAACCCCAAACACTAGACGCAACAGGCAATAAAGGAAAAGCATTAACGGGTGCAACAACCGTAGCAAAAATTAAAATAAGAACATAACCAACCATACTTATTGCTCCAAAACTAATCAATCGCTTAATATTCTCTAAATCTTTTTGAATCAAATAAGAAATAGTTAAAAAAACTACTACAATAAAAATAATTCCAATAGCAGCTTTAATTTTATCTTTTCTGGAGATAGTAAGTTTAAAATTACTTGTAGCTTGTTTAAATATATTTTCAATAATCATTTTAACTTTTTTAATCTTTAATCTAAATAACAATCCATTATATTTAATAAACTAGCATTTAATAATTTTTCTTATTGGATTCTATTAGAGCAGTTAGTGATAAAATCAGAATATCAACAACAACCAGAAAACAATCCAAAGAAGTTATCGTGGATATCAGGAAACGCTATTCAGAGAATCAACTTAATTTTGAGTTATCCAACTAACAAAACTAAAATTAACAATATTTAAAAACACTTTTTATTTATTAGAATTATGCGCTGTTAGTTTAGTGGCAGAACAGCTGGCTTCCAACCAGCAAACGAGAGTCCGATTCTCTCACGGCGCATTTTCTTATTTTTAATATAAGTTATACTGAAAATTTTAAATTTAAATAAACAAAAGCTTTTAAATATCTAAAACCGGTTTTATAAATGGAAAACATCAAGGCAAGTGAAAAAAGCGAGAATAAAAAATTTAAAGAGTCATTTGCAAACTTTTACAACAAAAGTTATAAGTTTTTACTTATTATTCCAATATTATTATTAATTTTGTCTCTTGGAAATTTAAGCTACTCTTATCTAAAAACAGGAGATTTTATAAAAAAGGATATAACTTTAACAGGCGGAACTTCTATAACTATCTTAGGAGAACCTTCTGCGAATTTTGAATTTGAACTGAAAAAAAATTTTTCAGACGTTTCAGTAAGAAAATTGACAGACTTACGAACAAATAAAATAAATTCTTTTATAATAGAAACTTCTGCAAAGCCAGAAGAGATTCAACCAATTATAGAAAAATTACTTAATTACGAACTAACTGAAAAAAATTCAAGCATAGAATTTACTGGAAGTTCTTTAAGTAAAGACTTTTATAAGCAATTAATAACCGCTTTAATAATATCCTTCATATTAATGTCTTTAGTAGTCTTTTTTTTATTTAGAACTTTTATTCCGAGCTTAGCGGTAATATTCGCGGCCTTCGCAGACATTGTAATGAGTTTAGCTTTAGTAAATATTTTAGGAATTAAGATATCTGCGGCAGGAATAGCTGCTTTTTTAATGTTAATAGGTTATTCTGTAGATACTGATATTCTTTTAACATCTAGGGCTTTAAGAAAAAAAGAAATTAGCTTAAACCAAAGGATTTACAGCTCGTTCAAAACAGGGATTTTAATGACTTTTACTGCTTTAATTGCAGTCATTCCAATTTTTTTTATTACTTCTGGAATTCCTGATTCTTTTAGGCAAATCTTTATTATACTAGCACTCGGATTATTCGCAGATATTTTAAACACCTGGCTGACAAATGCCAGTTTAATTAAGTGGTATTGTGAGGCTAAAAAAATCTAAATTTAATTAAAAATATTCATAATTAATTTAAATTTATAAAATATTAATTAAATCAACTCCCCTCACTTTACTAATTTATTTAAATTAGATATCAAAATAAATAAAATAAAAACTTAAAATGAAAATAGGAATAGATTTAGATGAATGCTTGGCAGAATTTATTTTTGGCTTTTTAAATTATTATAATAATAAATATAAAACTGATTTTGAATTTAAAGATTTTAAACATTATGATTTATGGAAAACTATTGGTGGAAACAGGGAAAGTGCTGTAAAGGAGGTTTATGATTTTTATGATACAAGCCATTTTAAAAATTTACCAGTTATTTTTTTATCTAGAACCAGCATTAATGAATTAAAAAAAGATAACGGCCTTTTTGTTATTACTTCTAGACAAAATGATTTTATAGAAAAAACAGATTATTGGATAAATCAGAATTTTCCGAATAAATTTTCAGATATTATTTTTACTGGCGAATGGAATAACAATGGCCCTAAAACAAAAAAGTCAGATATTTGCGATAGATTAGAAATAGATATGTTTATAGAAGATAATTTAGACAATGCTTTAAGTTGTGCTAAAGAATCGAGAAAAGTTTTGTTATTAGATAAACCCTGGAATCAGAATGGTTCTTTGCCTAGAGGCGTAAATAGAGTTTATAATTGGAATGAAATTTTAGAAAATTATTATCAATTAAATAGATAAAAAATAAAACATGAAACTAACTTGGAGAATTTGGATACTTATTTTTATATTAATGGCAGCTTTGCTTATGATATCGCCGAGATTTGATAAAGGAGTTGTGATAAAAAGCGTAGAAAAGAATTCAACGGTTTATAATGCTGGATTAAGACAAAGCATGATTATAACTTCTATAAATGGAGAAGAAATTAAGAATCTAGATGATTATACTAAATCGATAAATTCAATTTTTCCTGTTCAGAATAAAACAAAAATAATTATTAACACAAAGGACTCTGAATTTATTTTATTTACAGAAGAGGAATTAAAAATAACTGTCTCTGATACTCCAAGAACTAAAATAAAGACTGGCCTTGATTTAAGTGGGGGGTCTAGAGCATTAGTTAAAGCTCAAGATAAAAGCCTTTCATACGCTGAATTAAATGATTTAATAGCGATAACAAATAATAGATTAAATGAATTTGGCATTGCAGATATTTCTGTTAAATCGATTAGCGATTTGTCAGGCAATAATTTTATGCTAGTAGAAGTTGCAGGAGCTACCTCCTCCGACATTAAAGAATTAATTTCAACTCAAGGAAAATTTGAAGCAAAAATAGGCAATGAAACTATTTTCATTGGTGGAGAAGAGGACATAACC